>NZ_PSWM01000014.1:0-90392 GCF_002932795.1 Rathayibacter sp. AY1B5 | reverse complement strand
CGCCAGCACCCCGGCAGACAGCGCGGTCCAGATCGTCATGCTCGAACTCGGCACGGCGTGCAGCCCGAAGGCGAGCCCCACTCCGCTGCCGACCAGCGCCTCCCCCAGCGCCTCCCGCAGCGTCGCCCGCGCCCGCGCGTGGCGGCTCCGCACCGTCGCCGCGCGGAGGGACAGGATCTCGCCCGCCTCGGCGAGGGAGAAGCCGTCCCAGTAGACGAGGGTGATGATCTCCTGGTCCACGGGCTTCAGCTGCGCGATCGCCGCGCGGACCTCCTCCGCGGCGTCGTCGGCCGGCGCGGGCGGGGTGACGCGCAGCTCCTCCGCCAGCCGCTCGACCAGCGCGCTCCTCCGAGTCGCGGTGCGGCGCTGGCCCGAGAGCACCCGCCGCGCGACGCCGAACGCCCACATCCGCGCGCGCGTCTCGTCCTCGGGGATCGACCGCTCCTTCCGCCAGAGGATCAGCAGGGTGTCGCTGAGGAGGTCCGCGGCGTCCTCGGGGCTCGCCGTCCGCCGCGCGAAGTAGCGGAGCAGGTCCGGCGCGTCCCGCTCGACCAGGGCCGTGATCTCGGCCTCCCGGTCGCGCGCGGGCGAGCGGACGACGCTCCGGGGCATCGATGCAGCCGCCTCGCCGGTGCTCATCACAGCTCTCCCGTGCAGTCGGTGCTGCCGCCCAGCCCGCCGTCGCCCTCGACGATCACGCCCTCGGGGAACGTGTCGAGGATGTGGTCGTCCGCCGCGGTGATCCAGGCCCGCCAGCGGATCGTCTCGTCCGAGAGGCCGGGGCCGTCGCTGTTCATGTCCGAGGCCAGCCAGGCGGGATCGGTCGTGTAGGCGACCGCGTCGTCGTGGATCCGCTGGCCGACGCCGCTCCAGTCCTGTGAGCGCAGGTAGTCGGTAGCGGAGGTGGTGACCTCGCGGTAGTCGATCTCGCCGTTGAAGTAGTCGATCGAGCAGGTGACGGCCGCGCCGGCGTCGGTGACGTAGCTGATCAGGATCGTGAAATCGGGGACCGAGCGGACGTCGGTGCCGGCGCTGGTCGCCAGCACGAGACCCGGGACGAGGAGGACGGGAGCCGCCAGCCACCACGCCCTCGACCGCGCTGGGCGGCGGGGTGCGTGCTCGCGGGTCTCGGCGATCACGGCGCGCAGGGCGGAGCGGACGCCGGGCGCTCGGTCGTCGGCCGCGGGGTCGCTGCGGGAGAGCAGGTCGTCGAGTGTGCGTCGCGTCATCGGGTCCATCCTTCGTCGGTCGAGCGTCTACCGAGTACATGGCCGGGTGGGGCTCGAGCGTTGCACGGCGGGCGAGATCATGCGGCTGTCCTGCCGAGCGGATCGGCCGTTCGGGGGTCTTGATTGAACGGCATTCCACTGAAATAGTGACGCTGCTCGCACACAGGGTGCGAACGGCCGCCGCTCCGCTCATGGAGTCGATGCTCCGGCACAGGCGCCAGCACCAGACGAGGCCGCGAGGCCCCCGACGACGAGGACCCGACGTGACGCTGCCCTTCGCTTCCTGGAAGCACCCCCGAGCCGCTCGAGCGGTGGCCGCCGTGTCGGCCCTGCTCCTGGTGGGCGCCGGCGCCCTCGCCTCCGTCACTCCGGCCGCCGCGGCAGCGCAGACCGGATGCTTCGACCCCGCCTCGGGTGCCCTGCGTCCGGTCGCGTCGTCGGTGCACTGCGGTCCCGCCAGCGAGATCGCGGTCGCCTGGACGACGGATCCGACGTCGGCCGATGCCCGCACGGCCGCTGCGTCGTCATCGGTCGGTACGGGTCCGCGAGGGGCGACCGGTCCGCGGGGAGCGACGGGTCCGCGAGGCGCGACCGGTCCGCGAGGGGCGACGGGGCCGCAGGGCGCGAAGGGGGCTCCGGGTGCGAAGGGCGCGACCGGCGCGACCGGCGCGAAGGGGGCGACGGGAGCGAAGGGATCGACGGGAGCGACGGGGCCGCGGGGCGCGACGGGCGCCACGGGTGCGGCAGGTGTGGAAGGAGCTACCGGGCCTGCGGGCGCGGAGGGTCCGGCGGGAGTCGCGGGAGCGGAGGGGGCTCCGGGTGCGACGGGTGCTGATGGTGCGACCGGTGCGACCGGTGCGACCGGTGCGACGGGTGCTGATGGCGCGACCGGTGCGACGGGTGCTGATGGCGCGACTGGAGCGACGGGTGCTGATGGCGCGACCGGTGCGACGGGTGCCGACGGAGCGACTGGAGCGACGGGTGCTGACGGAGCGACCGGAGCGACCGGAGCGACTGGCGCTGACGGGGCGACCGGAGCGACCGGAGCGACTGGCGCTGACGGGGCGACTGGAGCCGCGGGTGCCGACGGCGCGACCGGCGCGACCGGCGCGGACGGTGAGGCGGGACCGGCCGGTGCCGACGGTGCGACAGGCGCAACAGGCGCAACAGGCGCAACAGGCGCGACCGGAGCGACGGGAGCGACCGGAGCGCAGGGTGCCATCGGAGCAACAGGTGCGACCGGTGCCCAGGGCGAGACCGGCGCCCAAGGCGCAACAGGCGCAACAGGTGCGACCGGCGCCCAGGGCGCAGCCGGCGCTGACGGCACCGCGGCCTGGTCGACGGTGACGCAGTGGAGCGACCGGACCGCGTACCGAGCCGGCCCGCCGTCGAGCGTCGTCGCGTTCGGAGGCGGCGCCTATGTCGCCGTGGCCGACAACCGCGCGGTCTCCCCGGCCGCCGGCACCGGGGCCTGGGTGCAGATCGCGGCCCCCGGAGCCCGAGGTCCGGAGGGCATCGTCGGCCCCCAGGGTCTGCAGGGGCTCCAGGGCCTCCAGGGCGCGCGCGGCGCTGACGGCACGGTCGGCGCTGCCGGCGCGACGGGCGCTCAGGGCGTGAAGGGCGACACGGGCGCCGCCGGACCGCAGGGCGTCAAGGGCGATACCGGTGCCGCCGGTCCGACGGGTGCTCAGGGCGCGAAGGGCGACACCGGCGCGACCGGACCCCAGGGCCCCGCAGGACCCGCCGGCGCCGCTCCGGAGGACACCTCCCTCGGCTTCCCCGAGGGCTGCACTCCCGCCGGTTCCCCGCTCATCACCTTCGCCTTCGACGCCACGACGATCGCCGTCGACGGGAAGGGCTTCTGCTCCCTGACGGAGTACCTGGGCGGTCGGGCCGACACGACGACCGTCGTCGACATCGACACCGCGACGATCGCGACCGAGCTCGAGAAGGCGCTGAACGCCCGATCGGTGATCCCCCACGTGACCGTGCAGCTCGGCGCCGTCGGCACGTGCGACTCCTCCACGGCGCCCTGCAAGCGGCCCGGCGGGATGACGTACGCCTTCGACTCCGTGACCATCGACGCGCTCAGCATCAGCACGACGGGAGACGGATCCGCGACGTTCCCCCTCATCTGGAAGAAGATGACCGTCTCGAAGGAGGGCTCCCGGCTCGATCCCGTCGTCGACGCGATCGGCAACGAGCGCTCGACGTCCCGCGGCAGCCTGGGGGTGTCGTGCCGTCCGTCCGAGGGGATCGTCCGGACCCTGACCGTGTCCTCGCCCGGCTCGACGAAGCCGATCCTGTCCACCGCCGTCCTCGGAGGAGCCGAGTGCTTCGACTTCACGCCGGCGGGCAGCACGATCCTCCAGCCTCTGAAGACGACGATCGCCGATCCTCGAGGCGACCTTCTGAGCGTCGCGGAGGGCACCACCCGGCGCGTCGTCCTGACGACCACCGACTCCTCGACCGGGACGACGAGCACCGTCGACCTGACGGCTCAGCGTTCCGGGACGATCAGCGGCGGAGGTGTCAACGGCGACCGGCTCACCGTGACCTGGGTGCCGCTTAAGGTCGCCCAGACGATCACCCCGGCGAGCGGCAGCCCGTCGACCTTCTCAGCGGACTACACGAAGCAGTAGGGCCTGGC
This sequence comes from Rathayibacter sp. AY1B5, assembly GCF_002932795.1. Lineage (NCBI taxonomy): Bacteria > Bacillati > Actinomycetota > Actinomycetes > Micrococcales > Microbacteriaceae > Rathayibacter > Rathayibacter sp. AY1B5. The sequence goes on along the minus strand of NZ_PSWM01000014.1, from coordinate 86,513 downwards.
GGCGGCGCTCCTCAGGCGGGGCGCCACTCCTCGAGGAACTCGGCGACCGTCTTGGTCTCGAGGTCGAGCTCGACCTGACCGAGGAGGTAGTGGGCGTCGGTGAGGTCGGCCTTCACGCGGATGATCTCCGCTCCCGTGTCGAGGCGGAGGACGACGAGGTCGTAGGGCGCGAGGATCCCGCTGCCCAGCGCCATGTCGATGGTGAGGCGGAGCCGCCCGAAGCGCCTCAGCTGCAGCTCGGCGCGGAGGTGCTCGGCGGCGACCCCGGGGGTGTCGGGAGTGGGGTCGGGCATGGGGGAGACGGTACCGAAGCGGGGGTGGCAGACGCCTGGTCGCCTAGGAATAGCGGAGTCGTGGCGTGAGCCGCTGTGAGGCGGTCAGTCCCGCAGACCGACCGGCACCGCCCGGCTCTCCGGCGCCTCGATCAGGTTTTTCGCCACCGCGGCGGAGAGGTACGACGTCGCGTCGTGCCGACGCAGGGTGACGACCGAGGCGACGGCTCGCACCGCCAGGACGATCGGAGCGAAGCTCGGCCCTGAGGCGAACCAGTCCGCGACCGCGACGCCGACCTCGGTCATCGGGATCAGCAGAGTCATCGGATCGAGTCGCCCGCCGCCCTGGCCCTTCAGAGGTCCGGACGCCCGATGTAGCTCCGTGACGCGCGCCTTGTAGGTGAGGAGCGCGTCCTCGAGCTCGCGGCCGTCCTCCGCCTCGGCGACGGCGAGCCGCACGTCCCGGAGCCCGTCGAGGTAGCGGGCGAGCAGCTTCTCCTTGCTCTGCCGGAAGGCCACGATGTCGTCGAAGGTGGCGTCCGGATGCGGCTCCGGGATGTCGTAGAGCGTGAGAGCGAGTGCACGCTGGTCGGAGGCGTCGTCGATCGCGAACAGCGCCTGGCGGGCAGTCGCCGTCGTGGCCACGCCGTACTGCCAGCCCTTCGCCTGGCAGAGACGCCGGCCGCAGATCGCGAGGAGGGCGGGGACCAGGTTGTCTCTGGTCGCTCGGAACTGGGATCCGTCGCGAGAAGCCGGCCTGAGGTAGTCGTTCTCGACGAGCCAGTGCTCCAGTTCGTAGGGGAGCTTGCGGGCGAACAGCCTGTCGGACTGCTTCCAGTCGTCGGTCGTGAACGTGTACCGCTCTGCAGCGCGGATGCACTCGCTGACGGCCCGCTCTCGAGTCGATTCGTCGAGGTCATCGAGGTGAGCGGGGACCCACCAGCCTCGCTCCTTCATCTCGGCCAGCGTCTCGGTGCGCGGGAATCCCCGTGGAGCGATCGTCGAGAACCGCTCGCTCAGCAGCAGGGCCTTCTTCATCTCGGTGTCGGGCGGAACGATGAGCGGCGACAGCAGAAGGGTGTCGTCGAGCGTGTGGTTCATCGGGGCTCCGATCGTCTGGCCGGTGGTGCTTCAAGCCACTCGTATCGAGATGTGTACTCCGGCGTCACTTCTGTCACGGACGCACGCGACGGGGGCCAGGAGTACTCGCGCCCTGCTTCTGGCCGATGCCGCGCGCATCTGCGGCCCTCGCCCTCCTGCTCGGGGTGGTGGTAGCCCTGAGAGTAGGCCCGACGCTCCGATCCGGATAGGGCCGGAGTCGCTGCTCCTCAGGCGGGCCGCCACTCCTCGAGGTACTCGGCGACCGTCTTCGTCTTCAGGTCAAGCTCGACCGGCCCGAGGAGGGAGTGCGGGTCGGTGAGACCGGCCTTCACGCGGATGATCGCCCAGCTCGGGTGGAGGCGCGGCCCGACGGGCGAGAGGCGGAGGCGCCACGTCCCTGGCGCCACCACGATCACTTCGCTGCTGCGGTCGGCGAAGCGGCGGCCGGGTCGACCTAGTTGCTTGCCGAAGCGCTCGGGTTCGAGAGTCGGAGCCGGCGAAGACTTTCGGTGGAGTCTTGCAAGAGTCATGTAAGACGTGTTAGCTTCGTGTTATTCGAATCCGACCCACCATGAAGAGGAAAAAATCATGTCTGACTATGTGATGGTCCCCGTCCCCGAGAGCCTCGTGATCCCCGTGATGCGCCTCATCGCCGAGCACGACTCCGCCGATGAGCGACTGCGCGGTCGAGGATCCGCAAGAGTCGTGGATCACGACGACACGGAGGCCGAGGATTCGCGAGAGTGGACCCTCGAGGAGTTCGAGGTTCTGCGATCCGGCGAAGCGAAGTCCATCAAGCTCTTCTGCGAGGTCCTCGACGTCCTTGCCGCGGCGTCGCCGTCGGCGGTCGCCCTCGAGGACGTGGCGAAGGTGACCGGCGTCGAGCCGCTGACCATGCAGCGCGCGTTCGGCCGGGCAACGGTGTGGATGAAGAACCGCATGGGCGGCGACACCCGCTGGCCGATCTTCTGGCCCGGCGACGGCTGGGCGATGACGGAGACCAATGCCTCGCTGTGGAAGTCGCTCGCTGAGTGAGCGGTGGAATATGGTGATTCTCGTCCTCCGTGCCCGAGGCCTCGTGTCCGCTGGTGATTTTCGGGGGCCGGAGCCGGCCGGCCGCCGCTGGGCTGTGGGTGCGAGGTCAAGCCGCGCGGGCCGAAGCGCTCACGATCGCTTCTCCTTTCGCGTCGGAGCCTGAGGTCAGCACCGCGGGGCGGTATGGAAGCGGCGGCGCGAACTTCTGGATGCGGCCAGTGGGATCACTGGAGACGAGTTCTGAGACGCCAGAACGGATCCGCTCTTCGAGCCCGCGCGACGATCTGCTCCCAGATCATCCGCTCCTGCTGACAAGCGCGTTGTCGTGCGCCGCCAGCTCGCCCACGAACCACTCGAGCACCTCGATGAGTTGCCGTCGAGCAGTCCGGTCGGCGAGGACTTCGAGATCGAAGGATGGGCGCTTCTCCAATCGGTCGGCGGGCAGGTCGACGCCGCTGACCGCGTTGAGGCGGCTGAGCAGCGCCTGTCGGAGCGTGACGGAGTCGAACGGCGGTCGGCTCCGCATGTGCTGGAAGACGACCTCGACACTGCCGCTCGGGTAGAGCGTCAGCGGCCAGATGCTCTTCGACGCCGGAGTGGAGCCGCGTGCGACGAGGAAGCACGACTTCTCTTCCGCGGCACCGAAGTCCAGGATGCCTCCGAGACGTTCCCACTCGTCGAGGAGCTCGACGAGGCCGTGGACGGTCGACGGAGCCTGCCGGTCGGCCACGCCGGCGAGGAACTCGGCCCGCTCGATGTTCCCCTCGTAGAGCGCGGAGTCGACCGAAAGCCCCTCTTCCGAGGAGAATGCGCTCCTTGCAGTAAGGGATATCGTGGATTCGGTAGACCGCTCGCAGCGATTGCTGCACTCGACGTGCGCTCACGTATCATGCAAGTCGAAAATTTGATGGAGACACGCTTTGAAAGCTGTGGACGCGAACCTGCTGGAGCTGTTGAAGAAGGCTGATCGTTTCGTCGTACCGATTTACCAGCGCGTGTACTCCTGGGGCGAGGCAGAGTGCGGACAGCTCTGGACCGACATCACGCGCGCCGGCGCCCGGGACGGGCTCAGCAGTCACTTCACAGGCTCGATCGTCTACATCGAGCGAGGTCAGGGTACCCGAACATCGAGCGAGCCTGACCTCCTCATCGATGGGCAGCAGCGTGTGACGACGGTGACGTTGCTGCTCGCGGCCCTTGCTGCTCGTCTGGATGAGCTACCCGAGGGGGATCGGGAGCCGGTGGCGGGGTTCGCTCCACAGAAGATCCGCGGACTCTACTTGACGAACCAGTTCGAGTCGGGGGACGGTTTCTTCAAGCTGATCCTGTCGCAGCGAGACAAGGAGGCGCTGAAGGCTGTCATCCGAGACGCGCCGCTACCGGCCTCGGATTCCCGGGTGATCAGCAACTACCTATATTTCGTGGACCTTCTACGTGCAGCTACAACCGACGTCATCGTCGACGTGTGCCGTGGCCTGGCCAAGCTCGTCGTGGTCGACGTTAAGCTGACCCGGGGCACCGATGATCCGCAGCTCGTCTTCGAGTCGATGAACGCAACGGGCAAGAAGTTGTCCCAGGCTGATCTGATCCGGAACTTCGTGCTGATGGATCTGACGCCCTCTAGGCAGGAGCGTCTCTACGAGGACTACTGGTTCCCGATGGAGCGGCAGTTCCAGGGAGCCGACGAGGGCCGGTTCGACGAGTTCGTACGTCACTTCCTCACCGTGAAAACCCTCGCGATCCCGCGCATCGACGAGATCTACGACGCGTTCAAAAGCTACGCCTTCGACCAGGAGCGGAACGGGACCACCCGCGATCAGCTGGTAACTGACCTGAGCCACCATGCCGGCTGGTTCGCTGCCATGGCGCTCGGCGCGGAGACGAACCTGGCTCTGGCAAAGCGCTTTCGCGAGCTCGACCAGCTGGCCACGGTCGCCTACCCCTTCCAGCTGCGTCTGTACGCGGACTACGTTGCCGGCGTTCTCGACAGTCGAGCGTTCGTTGAGATCCTCGACGCGATCATCGCGTACCTGTTCCGCCGCGCCGTATGCCGGATCCCCACGAACAGCTTGAACAAGACCTTCGCGACCCTCGCCTCCGCCATCGACACGGAACACTACGTCGAGAGCGTCTGCAGCCGTCTCCTGACACTCCCGGACTATCGGCGATTCCCCACGAACGAGGAGTTCGAGGAGGCCCTGAAAACCTCGGACATGTATCACCTGAAGCGGCGCGGCTACTTCTTCCGCGAGATGGAGAACCACGGCCGGAAGGAAGAAGTCTCCACAGCGGAGTACACCATCGAGCACATCATGCCCCAGCACGTCACCCGCGCCTGGCAGCAGGAGCTCGGCGCCGACTGGGAAGCCGTACACGACCGCTACCTCCACACGCTCGGGAACCTGACGCTTACCGGCTACAACCCGGAGTACTCAGACCGGCCGTTCCACGAGAAGCGAGACATGCAAGGTGGTTTCCGCGACAGCCCCCTCCGCCTCAACAAGGGACTCGGCCAGATCGAAGAATGGGGGGCAGCGCACATCGAGCAACGCGCCGCCTCCCTCGCCGCGCAAGCAGCCACAATCTGGGCGACTCCTGCGCTAGAGGAGCCGGTACTCGCCCAGTACCGAGAGCGGTTCAGCGACTCGCGCCGATTTGATTGGTCTCAAGCTCATTCCATCCTCGACGCTCTCCCCGCCGGGCGCTGGACGAGCTACAACAACCTCGCCGAAGCGGTTGGAACCGGTGCGCAAGCCATGGCAGGGCACCTCGCTGGATGCAGCCGGTGCGTGAACGCCTATCGCGTGCTGACCTGGGACGGCACCATCGCTGAAGAATTCCGCTGGCCCGACGCCGAGGACAAGCGTGATCCCGCAGACGTACTCACCAAGGAGGGGCTCACGCTCATGGGAGGACGGGCTGACCCTGAGCAGCAGATCTCCGCCGAGGAACTCCTCGCGCTCATCGGAGAGGACGAACGGTAGTACCTTCTCTGGCCCTCGAACTGTTCCCGAGGAAGTAGCGCGACCCTTGGCTGAAGTTGAAAACGTGCCGTTCAGCTCGTCCGTTCGTTTTCCCGTGCTCGCCCCGCTTCGAAGGACGTGTCGGCGCCCTATCGCGCTCATGACTATGGAAGCTGGTGCCTCAGCACAACCTGGACTGTCTCGGTGATGCTGCGTGATCGGTGGTAAATGGGCAGGAGGGCTTGGCCTCCTTGTGTGGTGTGGATGTCGCCGTACATGTCGAATACGGCGATGGGCTCAAGATCGCGCAGGAGCACCCACAGGTGCGTCAGCCCCTGATCTTGGAACACTTCATTCTGTTCGTCGCGGAACCAGCGTTCGACGAGATCTTCGAGCGATCGGAGACCTCCTGTGTCTCCTGCCCAGTTGATGTTGTCCGTGACGCTGGGGTCGGTGGGGCGCTGACCTCGGATGGTCCATGAACGTCGCTCGTTGACGACGGTAGCGAGGACCTGGGCGATCACTCGGTGAACGATCGTGATGCTGGTCGTGGGAGGAGCAGGGGAGGGCGGGGTGAGCATCAGGCCGGCCTCGACGCGTTTCACGATCTCGTGGGGCGATGCGGCTGCGAAGACGTCATTCCAGCTGCGGTGGAAGAACGGATCTCCGACGATGTTGATGCCAGAAATGCGGTTGAACAACACCTGCTGCTCGGCCGGCGCTTGCGGGGCATAGACGCAGAGCGAGGAACCGACGACGTCGTGGTCGGTTTCGGCTATCCGAAGGGCCGGATTGCGTCGTGCGATCTCGCTCGCGATCCACCAGGCCTGCGTCTCGATGTATCGGTCCGCTTGCTCGTCAGGCATCAGTTCCCCGCAGCGTGGTAGCGGTGGCGGCCGGTGAACCACAGTCCGGTTTGCACGGACTTGCGGTACGTGCCTAGGTACCCAATCGGTTTCACGATGACGTCGACCTTCCACGACTGCACGCCGGCGACCGGGAGCTTGTCGCCACGATTCTTCAAGTCGACATACCAGGAGTCCGCTGCCGACGTGACAAAAACGGCCTTTCGGTGCTCGGCCGCCACGGGCGCAAGGTACGCCGCCAGGTCCGGTTCGCCGCCTTCACCGAGGTGACCTGTGAGGTGGAGCGAATCGCCCGGATCGAGGGTGAACCATTGGTGTTCGGTTGCCTGCGCAGAGGTCTCGAGTTGCCGTAACCACTGCTGCCAGCGTTGGGGGAGCGGCCGGCCGCTTGTGATCGACGTTACCGAACTTTGGTTCGGCGTTCCGACAGGAAATCGGTTGCGCCGAAGAAGCAGCCAGCCGAGGTAAATATCGAGGTTTCCGTCTGCATCCCACACGTCAGAAATCAGTTTGAGGGTTGGATCGTCGGTCGGCTTGCCCTCGTCGTACCACCAAGCAAGGCCGAGGTCGGGGCGCGTCCATCCGAGGCGACGCAGCAACAGGGTTTGTAACGCGGCCCAATAACCCCTCGATTGAGGGTGCGGATCTCCGTGCCGCGGTGCGGCCGGAACCGCTCGCCGACTGTTCTCCGTGGCGGCAGCACTTAGCGTTTCCGGAACGCCCCAGAACCATTCGAACTGACCGCCCCAAGATATTGAAGACTGGTCAGCATGCCCGTATTGGCGCGGGTAAACGGTGCGTTCAAGGACCAACTGCTGCCTCCGTAGTTTCTGCGAGCACATTTCGAGCTAAGGTTATCTAGGAAGCGAACATCCTGTGCACGGTCGGAGTCAGTCGTGCCGATCCGCGCCGATGTAGCGATCTCCTCGTCAAAGGCCTCATTCGTCGAGCGCCTTCACGAGGGCGTCCTGAGCGTCGCTGTAGAAGATGAATGAGACTTTTGTCGCGACGTCGTCGCTAACGTCGAGGAGCTGGCGGCGGGCGGACACCGGAAGTAACAGGGAAGTAGCGCCCTTCTCCATCGCGTGTTCGGCGAGCTGTGCGGCGTTGAGCACTATCTCGACACCACCGCCAAGCGACAGGTTACCGACGGTGATCAAGCCGCCGCGGACTGACCGCTGGAGTATCGCCGATGCGAGGGCGAGCAAAATAGGAAGGCCGAGGCCAGCGCCGGTCTTGGCGGCGTCGAGCGCTCGGACTTGAGCGGTGAGGTTGTGCTCTCGAGGGTCGCGGTCCCCGACGAGCTGTCGGGCCTGCGCGATGAGGTTCTGCTCTGCGACCTTGAAACTCTCACGGAGAGAAGCAGGAGCCGCCTGGTTGAGCAACCCGCGTGCGCCCGAGCCGGGCGTATCCGCTGCCTCGATTCGGTAGAGGCCCGGGCCGACGTCACCGCTGCCCTCGGAGATTGCCCACACCTGGCCAGGTGGCAATGGGTCGAGGCCGATGGAGTCGGGACTTGCCAGTTCCGGCGTCGAAACGAACTGTTCGACGCCCTCGCCGATTCGGTAGCCGAACTGCGTGTTACGGAACTCTGCTGCGCCGATACGACGCTGCTGCTCCTTGACGCGACGACGGCACTCCAGGGCGATGCGCACTGCCCATTCGAGGTCCTCATCCGATATGGCGGTCTCGGAATCGGGGTACAGCAGCTTGAGGAGGCCGTCGACCGTCTTGTTGACGGCCGACAGGTCACGGCCGGACAGTGCGTCGGAGTAGTTGACCCGGCCTTGAATCGACGCGAGGCGCGACTGGTCGCGAAGACGCGCCCAGCATTCGGAGAGGAAATCGCTGACGAGGCCGAAGTGGCGGGTGAAGTACGTCGGGTTAAGCTTCGGGACGTCCCAGCCGGGCAAGTACGCGTGGATGCGGTCCATGAACGCCGTGTCGTCACGCATTTCAGGCGGCAACGGCGAGAGCAGGTGCCCGACACGCTGCTGGTGCGCGACGTCGACATCGAAGTTTCCGACAAGGACGATCGAGCCGTCGGCGCGGATGGATTCACGGCCGCGCGAGAACTCGCCAGACTCCATGTAGCCCTTCATGATGTTAACGCCGTCCTTCTGGTCAAAGGAGACGCCGGAGACTTCGTCGAAGCACACGACGTCGTACTGGGCGACAAGGCCGCGCTGGCCGGTGGCGTTATTGACGAACATCCGGGCGACAGTGGCCTTGCCACCTGAGATTAGGTGCGCGTATGGCGAGACCTGCTGGTACAGGTGCGATTTGCCAGTCCCACGAGGCCCGAGCTCGACCATGTTGAAGTTGCGTTGCACGAACGGGACCATGCGCAGCAGCAGGACGTCCTGCTCGCGGTTACTGAGCTGCGCGGGCTCGAAACCCACTGACCGGAGCAGAAGATGCTTCCACTGCTGGGTCGTGAACCGTGAGCGGCCTTCGGCCAGCCGCGAGAGCGAGTCGCGGGTCGACAGCTGGATCGGGCGCAGTGACCCGATGGCGAATGGCTTGCCGTTGTTCTCCTCGGCGATCGCTGCGTCGTAGAACAGGTCGACCTCGGCGTAGAAGCCGCCAGTGAGCATGCGTTCGTTGTCGCGGACGACGGCGTCGTCGATGCGGATGTCGCGAAGGCCGAGGCTGGGCAGTTCAGCGAGGTAGGCGTTCGACTTCGCGTCGAGGCGGGCCTTGACGAGGTCGATGATTTTGACGGTCATACGCTCGCGTGCACGCGACTTGAACAACTCCTCCTCACCCGCTCGTACAGTGCGGTCGGCGAGGAGGCGTCGCACGACCTGGAGTCCCTCTTCGATCTCCGCCGTATCCGTCGTGGCGCAGTAGCGCCCGATGAGGAACTCACCTACGTAGGTCGGGACGGGGTACGCGCCCTTGAACTGCTGGGCAAGATCCTTGCGGACGACGTACCCCTCGAACGTCGAGGCCGCGGTCTCGTCGATCTCGTCGAGCGTTATTGCCTCGGTCATTCGGAGCCTCCTACTGTCGTCTGTGCTTGGGCTCGAACCCCACCGTCCGAGCCGAGAAGCACAACCCACGCAGCAGTTCCACTGGGAGCTTGTTCCTCGTCGACGAGCACTTTGATTTCGCCCGGCTCGACGGACATCTTCGGACCACCAACGGTGCTCAAGGCTTCACCGGGACGGAGCCGGATCTCGGCGACAATGCCGGCCGCGGCGGGAACGTAGTCGATACGGCACCGCTGGCCCGTCCACCGGACGGCCTCAATCTGCACGGGCGCTGCGGCTGCGTCGCCCCGCGTGACTGTGACCACGGGGATCACGCACTCCTGGAGGCTCATGCCCCCGTGCTCGTACAGACGACCTGCTTCAAATGCCGCAGCTCCCGGTGCACTCACCATGTCGACGGACGAGTCCCACGTCCACGGCACGACTGGGAAGTCTGGGCGCGCTGCTGCATCCTTCAATCGAGCCACACGTGGCTTGCGCGTTGCGTCCCCTACTGTAATCTGCAAGGGCAGGGTGACCTTCTGCGCTGGCAGGCCAGGCAACAGGAACCCATGATCGGTGACGATGACAACCTTTTGCCACCCCCCGTCCAACAGCCCGCGAACGCGCTCGACAACGAGGTCGAGCTGCTGGTCGACGAGGTCGGCTAGCGCGTGTCCGTGGGAATGGCCGAGCGAGTCGATCGAGTTTGTCTGCGTCCATGCCTTTCCCCTGGGGTTGCCGACCTCGGCGGCCTCCCACTGGAGGAACTGAACGCCCGCGCTCGCGAGCGCAGAGCGCAGGACCGCGCCCTTGAGGGATCGGCCCTGGTCGTCGGAAGCGTCGAAGGCGGTTCCGCCGCCCACGGCGATCATTATGGGGGCGACCGCCGGCTGCCCGGTCGGCGTGACGCTGGGGAATGCGGCTAGCCGAGTCTCTACGGCGGTATTAAGCGGGGACAGTCGCCGCGCCACGCGTGTGGCCAGGTCGAATCGCAGAGCGTCGACGTAGACGACGGCGGTCCCCGTTGCAATGTCGAGGCCCGCCTCTCCGGGGTAGCCCGCCACTGCCATCTTTTGGAACGCCCGCGCCGACTCATCGACCCATGAGTCATAGAGCGCTCCGAGCGCAGAGGCCACAGCTGTTCGGTCTTGCGCAGTTTTGGCCTCGGCGATCACACGCAACGCGAGGTCGTCGATTAGGTGGCCTTCATTGCCATACCAGGCGGCCTGGACCTTGAGGTCTGACGACGAGGATGCGGTCGCGACACGATCGGCTAGTTCGGAGAGGTGTCCGACGACCCGCGCGAGCGGCGCCTGCCCGAGAATTGCCCAGACGTTGTCTTGTCGCGCCGAGTGCGCGGTGGCGAGGTCGACAATCCGGCCACGTGGGTCCTGGTGGGTTGTGAGCGCACCGAGTGCAACCCGCAACGCCTCTTCGTGGTCGCGGTTCCATGAAGGCCAGGAGTCGGGGTGGGGGTCGAACTCTCCGAAGAGCGGCACGACAGCGGGACGCGCTTGGTCAAGAAGGCCCGGGAGGTTCGGGTAACGTACAGGGTTCTCGGCGAACCGCTGCCACACAGCATTCCATTCGCCAGCTCGGCTTCCGAGCTTGCTGGCCGCTGTGAGCACTCCTTCTTTGTCGGGGCTGAAACCGTAAGTTTCCTTACAGGACGCGACGAGTGCCTTCCACCGCACGACGGTAAGCGAGGCGCGTGTGGCATCGGGCTCGTTCATCCAGTCCAGGAGAGTGCGAACGTGGTCCACGAGTACGAGGTGACGCAGCCGCGATGCATCAAGCCGCCCCTTGCGCTTGAGGTCATCGACGTCTTCGAGAAGAAACTTGTCCAGCACCTCATCCAGAGCCGCCTTCGTCGCGACGTCTCCAGCGAGGTCGAGCCCGGCGCCCTGCTTTGACGCGAGGAACGAGTGTGGCGTCCACGGCGTCTGGCCGAGCGCGGAAGGCCACCACCTGGAACGGATCGCGATCTCGGCGAGCGGCGCGAGCGAGTCGTCGAGAGCGGAGGCGTCAGCCACGGAGCCGCGACTGACGCCGGGCAGGTAAATCACCCACGGATTACGCTCGTCATGCCGCGCGAGGTGGCCCGGGAGACCTGCTAACTCGGGGGCAGCGAGCACAGCTCGGAGCCAGAGCGCAGGGCCGCGGGCAGACTCGGGGTCGTACTCGCCGAAGACAAGGATGGGCACTGCCTCCTGGAGGCTGCGGACTAAAGGCTCCCACGCGCGGTCAGGGTCGGCCCACAGAACAGTTGCAGGGGCAGAGTTGGTCCCTGCATTGAAGGTGGCGGCGTCTCGAAGAGCTTTCGCAACGACGGCGCGGACGAGCGTCATCCCGCAACCTCCACTCCATGCCGGGCCGCTCGACGCTCTTCGAGTGTCGGGTGCAGATCGTTGTGCCGCTCCGATCCGTCGGGGTTTGCCCCGCGGTCCTTGCGCCAATGAACGTTGACTCTGGACCGCAGCGCGTCAGCGTGCACAAATGGCCGGATGTTGAGTCGCACGCCGTCAACGAGATCAGGCTCCCAGCCGATCGGCTGCTCGGCCATGGACTTCCACCGCACGTAGATGTCGTAAGGCGGTGCACCTTCGAGGATGAGCTGGAGCCTGCGCTGGAGCTCCTCAGCGGCGGCCAGCCGCGCATCAGCTCCCGCCCGCTCGGCGCGAGCTTCGTGTTTCTGCCGGTCGATCCATGCGCCCAGGGACGTAAAGGTCAACTTTTCCAACGTACGCCGGTTCAGCTTGTGATAGTTGACGATTGCTGAGAACCCGTCCTTACGACCGTCCCAGATCTGCCACAGAAACGGCCGGCTGTCGAAGACTCTCACGTGCTGAGCAAAGAACTGGTCGCGCAACCAGTCTTCGAGTTTTCCGTTCTTGCCGCCAGCTTCGATTACTATCTTCCGTTCAAGAACACTTGACCAGTCACTCCCGAACCCGGCTGAGAGCAGCTCCCTGAGCCTCGTGGCGAGGTCGGGCTCGCCCGGAAGAGGAACGAGCGCAGCGATGCCGTCGGAGTCCGCATATCGATTTAGATGGTCGTCAACCTGCCGCGGCCATCGGTACCCCAGTAGTCGAGCAACTCCCACCTGGAGTGGATTCAGGGAGTTTGGCGGTGACCCCTCAAAAATCCACTGCGTGGGATCAGACGAAGCGGGTTCTGCCAACGCACTCATCGCGTCGGATACGGATTGCCAGTAATCCAAGTCAAAGGGGACTTTTGCAAGGGTATTCGCTGTGACGCCAAGGCTAGAGTCAACCTCGCGAACGCTCTTGGCAAAATCGGGGGAGCTGCAGAATGCCCACACCGCGGGCAGATGTTCCCGCTTCTTCGGAATGATAACGGCGCACACGTTCTCATAGATCTCACCGGTGTAGATGGTGCACGGGAGCGCACCGGTCTTACCGACTGCGACCCCAGGTTGTCCCCATGCCAGTTGACCGGCGATCGTTGCACCTTCCAGAATCGCCGCATCCCGCAGGGCGCCGTTACCGTCCTCCCACAGGAGAACCCGTTCCCGCCCGGCGTACAGTGAAGTCGATGCCGGTGGTGCCTGCTGAAGAGCCCATTTGTTCGAAAGTTCGGGGAGCTCCCAAAAGTTACGGCGGTATCGAAATGAGTCGCCAGTCGTGATGCCCCCGAGGGCTGAGGCCAATGTCGACAGAAGCGGAAGGCCCCGGCCCGACCGGAGCACGATCAGTGCGTCTTCATGTTCAAGCAATTCTGCGCTAGTCAGCCTCACGAGAGGGCCGCTTTTCAATGCCGCCGCCTTATCAGTGGACGACTCCGGCGAATCTACGAACGTCACTGCGACATCCTGACTGCTACTGTGGAGCACCGAGAGCGCCACCTTGACCACCTCACCGGAAATGCCACTGAACGCACCGCCACCGAGCAGCGTTACTAGCCCAACTCGCCCGTCTTGCAGATAGGCACGGCGCATCTCCCGGTAGCGCCCGAGTTGTAGCCAGTTCTGTGGGCTAACGACGGCAATCGAACCACCGTTCTCCGTGAAAGAAATAGCGCGATCGATGAACGCTGTAGACAAGTCCTGCGACGTCCTTGGGTAGGCAAAATCGAGGAATGAGCGAACCGCCTCAGCCTGCTTGCTGCGATGCAGAAATGGCGGGTTAGTTGCGACGAGCGTGTAGGTGCGTGAAAGCAGCAGCGAGGCGTGAGCGACATCCTCGGCCGTATGCCCCAGTACGGTCTGGTCGATATGCTCCCGTTGCAATGCCGCGTTCAGAGCTCTGCGAGTAGCGGCCCAATCGATTGCGATCGACATATCGCGACCGAATAGAGACGCATCCCTTGGCGTTGCCCTGACATCGATAAGAGAGCCAAGGGTATCCGCGTTACTGAATAGCGAGTGAAGTCTGCTGAGTGATGCTCGAAGCTCGTCATCTGATCCTGCGTACGCCTCCCAGTCGGCCAACCCGCCGCGCACCGGCACGCCCGAACAAGCTATCTGCGGAGCTGGGAGCTCCCGGAACCCACCCTGCTTCCAAGCCTCGAGCGCGACATTGAATGTCGCAAGCTGAGTGCAGCGCGGGTCGAGTTCGAGGCCGTGAAGGTTGTCACGGAGAACGGCGTCCTGCGCCTCAGTCGGCGTTAGGTCCTCCTCCTCGGCACGCATGCGCCAGAGCATCCCGAACATGGCGACGAGGAAGTGACCAGAACCGCAGCAGGGGTCTATCACCGTCACATCAGCGGCGCGATCAGGCCAGTCTAGGAACGAGCCGGCCGCCGGAGTGCCGTCTTCGTTGCGGCGGAGGTACCCCCATGAGGCAACGAGCGGCGACTCGGGGTGACGCACCGCCCACCATGCACCAAGCGAATTCTCCAGCAGGAAGCGCACCATATAGTTCTCGGTGAACAACTGGGTCACGGGCGAGAGGTCGGGCCCGCCGATTTTGACGCCCAGATCATTAACCCGCTTCTTTTCAGCCGTCTGCCAAAACTGGTAGACCCAGCCGAGTGCGTCTTCGGTCGCGAACACGTCGGCCGGAATCTCCAGGAGCAGTCGCTCCAGCGCGTTTCGATGTTCGGCTGCGAATCGCACCTGTACCGCCGGATTCGTGAGGCGAAACACGCCGGGCAGGATCTCGGAGGCGAAGCGAGCAGCCACCGCCCATGCGTCGGGCTCGTCAAACTCGGACGCGAAATCGCCACAGTCCTCTAGTGACAGAGAGATGTCGCGGTACTCCGGGTGTCGAAGGAGACCATTGACTTCTAGGAAGCGAGCGAACAGCAAGCGATGCCACTGCTCGTAGGCCACGTCGTGGATCAAGTGGGTGAGCGACGCACCCGCACGTGTGGTGTCATCGCCGAGCTGCCGTGCCTTGTCGCGCAACGTGAGGCGGAGCTTGTTGTGTTCGTCGCTTAGATAAGCCGGTCTGCTCGGCTCGCTGACCGCGAGTGCGCGTAGGGCGTCTTCGGCCGCTCGCTGTGCCGCATCACGAGCGCGTTGTGTTTGCGTGTCGAGGAACCGCCGCTGGTCGGTGTTCAGGACTGTGGTCGTTGCCGTCGTCATGGTCAGCCCTTCACCACAACGGAGTCGTTGCTGCCCAGGGCGTCGAGAAGCTGAGCACGCAAGTTGCCGATGTATCGGTCGACCTCGTCCGGGCTGCTCAAGCTCGCCGTCGATACCCTCACCGTGGCCGTCTTGGCAGTAGGAGTCGTGAGTCGGAGAGCCGCCTCAAGTGCGCGTGAGGCTCGCTGCGGGATGGCGTCGAGTTCAGCGGTCCACCCCTGGAGCGGTCGGGCCTGCGCAGCCCCCAACACAGCGGAAGGATCGGCTAAATTTGGCTCCGGCTCCGTTGCGAGGTGATGTTCCGACAGGAGTGCCTCGCGCTGCGCCTCATTGAGAGCCGTCCACGAGGCTTGTTGTTCGATGCTCTCGACAGCCTTCGCCCGGGAGTCACGCAACGCTGCCGCCGCTTCATGGATCGCACTGCGAAGCGCATCGGCTAGGTCCTTGACGATTGGCGCGACGGGATCGGAGTCGGCAAGGAGATCGCGGCTCGCGACTAGCGCGTCGAGACGGCCCTGAGCAGCAGACGCGGTGTCTAGCCCCACGGCAGACGCCGCAAGCGACCGCGCTAATTCAATCGAAGGCGTCCGGCTCTTGCGTCGACGCTCAAAATCCCCAAGCCGGTCGTTGAAGCTTATGAGGTCATTGCTCGCGGCTAGCAGGGCATGCGCGCGGTCGTTGCCCGACGTACTCACGATCTTCCCGATGTTGCCGGGCACAGGGATGTCTGGAAGCGGTGCGGGCCCACTCACCGCCCGTGCGCGATCGACGAGCGACTTGACGGCCTGTTCGGCTGCTAAGACGAGTCCGTCGTTGTTGGTCGGGAATCCGAGAGTGCTCAGCACCTGACGCGCCTGAATCTTTTCGGCGGGCTTGAGAACCGTCACCTCGCGGCGGAGCTGCACGTTGCCGAGGCGGGTCTGTTTGAGCACGTCGGCCGTGGTCGCGTCACTGCCGTTCAGCGTCGCTCGAATGGCCCCGGTGTCGAGGAGTACCCCGAGGGCTGCCATGAGCGCGTCTCGGGGCCAGCCAAGCGGCTTCGAGGTAACGGCTTTTTCGACGTCGCTCGCGGATGTTCCAGCCGAGCCGATCTGATTGAGAACCTGCTTGACGACGCGGTGTTGCTCCGGGTCGGCATCGTGCTCGACGGCCTTGAGTGCGTCGGCCGCCGATCCGCTCCTCACCCTTGCGACGACCTGCGGCCACCGGTTGTCGTCGGCTTCGGAGAACCGTGGGAACAGGCGGGTTGCGGCGTCCTGCGCGCCGGCTTCGATCCGCTCACGCAGGCTGAGCCCGTTCGGTGCTGTGCCACCACCAAGAAGCACGTTTGCCCTGGAGTTCACATTCCGGACGTGGGCGTTCACCTGGTCGGTTGCGCGGTTAAGGCGGGTCAGCATTGCGCTCCGGGCCTGCTTGCCCTCGTCGTCCTGCGGGATGCCCTGCTGGTCGATCACGCGCTGGGCGGCAATCTTGTTGCGGACCGCTGCCGCAAACGCCGGGGCCTGGATGCGGGGAAGGTGAACGAGAACGATCGGCGAGTCAACACCAAGGCTGCGCGCGGCTTCGTCGAATTGCTTCGCAGTGATGCCTTCATCCCACTCAGAACGAAGCCAAACAGGGATTGCCTCGAACTCCGGCGGGAGCGAGGCGTCGACGTGGAGCGCAAGCTTGCGTGACGCCTTGGCGCGGCCCTGCTGGATTGTGACAGGTAGCGACCGGCTCATATCCGCAAGTAGCAGCGAGTCACGCTCGGTGCTCACTTCGCTGTCGGTCACCTGCGCGTGGTGCCTGCGAAAAGCCTCGTCCCACTCGCGGCCCGCCTTGGTCTGGAGACGGAACTCCTGGCCATCTTGCTGGAGCACACCCTCCTCGGCAAGAGCTTCGAGCACGGCAGGCACTTGCTGCCGAAGCTGGTCGCCATCGTGGGCAAGATCCTCGACGAGCAGGTCGACGAGATGGTGCGCCGTCGCACGTACTCCGATGTCTCCGTGCCCCGATGTCGGTAAAAGACCGATGAGGTGGATGAGGCCAAGGATGCGGCCACGCAGTGCTTCCTTCTGCCCCTGCTCATGGATTAGCGACTGCGTCTCCTTCAGGAGCAGCCCCGCACCGTTTAAATCTTCGTTCTTTTGCGCATACAGGAAGTCGGCGCCGACCACGGTGCCCACGATCTCGGGTGCAACCTTGCGGTTCGCCTCGTGCACGATGCGGAGCTGGGAGCGCAGCTGACCGGCGCGGCCGGCGTCGGCCTGGCGGAGCACGCTCTCCCAAAACCGGCGGCGTACAGGAAGCAATGGGTAGTCCTCGGCCAGGCTCTTGTCGTCAGCAGCGGTGTGCTGAATCTTGCTGCCGATGAGCTGCCGGGAGATCTGCCCGGCGACCGATGACAACGTGCTGTCGAGATCGGGCTTCTTGGCAGGCTCCTTGCTTAAAAGCACTCGTCGGACGACGGCGTCGACGTCCTGGTTCTTGAGGACGACCTTGACTGTGAAGCGGTCTTGGATCTTCTGGAGGGTCGAATCGGCTGTCAGTTCCTGCTGCCCGGTGGCGACGAGCAGCACGCGGCCGTCGAGATCGCGAGACACCGACTCCACAAGGTTTTGCACTTCCATGGCGCGGCCCCCGTCGCCGCTGATGTACTGCTGTACTTCGTCGAGAATGATCAGCGACGGTGGGATTTGACCGCCGCCGGCGTACTCAAGAATCTTCTTGAGCAGCGCGATGGTCTCGTCCGTCGAGAACGATCGCGTGTCAGGCGGGAACTGGCTGCGAAGGGCGGCGCGCATTTCCTTGGCCGATGCTGCGAACTCCGGGTCTGACGCGAGGACGGCATTCGCAAGCAGCGTGCTGAGATTGTACTCGCCGAGTTCCTCAATGAGGTCACCGCCATTGGCCGCGATGTGGTCACGGACGGCGTCGAGGTGCCCCCTGCCCGCGAGCCACAGCGCCACCTGGGCGGGCGCGACGCGGGTTGGCAGTCCGGCCGCTCCGAGGACGATGGAGAGGAACACCGAGTTGAGGGTGTCGCCGCTCCGGTCGAGCGCGCCTGCGGCAGCCCACGGGTCCGCACCGTCGCGGCGGCCGAGCGTAGTCAGCTCCGTCAATTGGTCCTGGATGCCTTGCGGCATGTTGGTCAAACCCCGCGCAGTCGCTCCGTTCGGGAAGTTCGTGTCGGCCCACAGATGCTGAAGCACTCGAACGAGGTGGGACTTGCCGCTGCCGTAGAACCCCGAGACCCAGACTGCGGGCTGCGTCGTTCGGTTCCGGTGGCCGGTGTAGGAGTCGAGGATGCGCTGGAGGCCGCGCTCGTACTCGCCCTCGCAAACGAAGCTTTCCAGCTCGTACTTGAGGACATGCCACTGGTTGGAATCCTCGGGACGGTCGACGTTGGTAACACCGTCGTTCGGAATCTCAAAGCTCAGCGGAGGCCGAATGAAAAGGTTGTTGTTAATCGTCACGCGAGGTCCTTCTGCGGGTCGATGACGCGAGCGCGGTAGTTAAACCCGTCACGCGCGTCGAGCAAGCGAAATGAATGAGTTTCCGGGTCATGAAGCCCCGGAAAGAGCACGAGGAGGCGGCCGGTCACAGCGGGATCGACGGACTTGATCACGCTCGACGCACGCAAGAACGGGAAGATCGAGCCGATCCCGACCAACGCCACGACGGTGTTTGCGGGAGCCTCCTGCAGGGTCTGCCGGATGCGAGAGACCAGTGACGTCTCGAACTGGTCCAGGATCGACTGCGTGAGGTCGGTTGGCTCGTCGTAAAAGGCCTCAGCGTGCCGGTGTGTGGATAGCCAGCACCCGAAGTCATCAGACACGTCCAGCATGATCCAGCCATGAGCCGCTTCGGTGGTGGCCAACTCCATGCCGGGCAGCGCATGGCGCATCGGGCGTTCGAGGTCGGGCGGGTAGACGAGCATCCAGACACGCTCCCCGCCGGAGACATTGTCCCGCCATGTCAGGGACAACTCCGCCTGATAGGCATCGACGAGATCAGAGACACGACTCATGCGCCACCGCCGAGGGCCGGGAAGGACACGTCCACGACGTTGCCCGCCACGAGTAGGTCGAGAAGTCCGTGGGTGTGCGCTTCCTTCAAGGCCTGCAACGTCCGGCCGGGCGCGATTCCCAGGATCTGCGACCACGGGTTGTCCAAGACACCGAGTCCACGCCGACCGGCGAGGTGCCCCAGATAGGCCGCATAGGCGATGGCCGCCGGGTGGATCTCCACCTCGGTGCGCACCTTCTTGGCGCGACCGATGAGATGACCTGTCTGGGTCCAGCAGGCACCGGTGTTGCGGCCAGTCTTCTCAAGCGTTGACTCTGACATTTCGTTGCCGAACTGTGCGGCAACCGCAGCGGTGAGGTCACCCGATGTCACTCTCGCCCCTGCGGGCAGATCCACAATTGCGGTAAACGAAGCGCGAAGTACCTGGTCGCGCGTGACGGCCAACAAGCCCGCGAGGAGCGGGTGCGACACCGGGTCGATATCCCAAAATCGCCGCAATGCCGTGAACTCCGGGCGAGCCGGATCGAGGAAGTACAGCTCCCGCAGATGCCGGAACGACCGTAGCCGACCAGCCAGCGTCGGACGACCGAGGACGTTACCGTCTACTACTGCTTCACGGTACTGCTCAGCGGCCGCATTTGCTGGCACCTCGCGCAGGAGCTCGATCAAGTGAGGAATGCCAATGGTGTGGCTGGCGGTCGTCCTCAGCATTCCGAGGGTGAAATCGCTCCCGGCGATCGAAGAGCTCGTCATCGCTGGGGTTCCCCTCACTTGCACGCGCACTGCACCGTCTAAAAATCTGCGTTTGAACCTGTTGCGCCCCGGACTCCAGCGCCGGCCTAACTTCAGCAGGAGCCACCGACATTTGAAGCACCCATCGGTCGTTCACCCCGGTGACGGCTCCACCCCTGCGCACCCTCTCGTCCACTTCGGAGATCTGAAACTTCCAGAGGCGCCCCACCTTGTGTGCAGGCGTGTGCTTGTCCGCGATCCAGACGCCAACGGTCTGCTGGGTCGCCCCACGATGGGCTGCGATGTCGTCGGCTGACACCCAGGGCGCGCTCACGAAGGCACCGTCTCGACTGGTTGAGGCAACGCCATGGTTTCGACCCTATCGAAAGCTGCCGTTTCTAGCGGTTTTTCCCCGTGCGGTCGTGTTTGGGCGCGGCTCTTCCAGCAGCGGGGCAGCCAGCGCCCGAGCAACGGCAACGATGGAGGTCTGGAAGTAGTTCACAGCTCGGCCCCCGATCGTCGTGCCACCCGTCAACAGATCGACACGGTAGGCGGATGCTCCGGTATCGATGAATGCTCATTTGTGTTGGGCCAACTGTCTTATGACGATAGGGATGCGTGACGTCTCATCGGTCGGCTCCGCGCTGCTTCCGTTGTGGTGAGTGGCGCGGTGCCGTGGGTCGCGCAACTATGGCGCGCTGCCGCCCGGCGCGCCGCCTGCGCAGGAGTCCGCTACGAGGCACTTGCGGCCGCTGCCGATCCGGAGGCCGCCTCGTAAAACACTAGGTTGCTGAGACACGCGGTCGTCTCGCCTGCAACTCGCTGGTTCTCACCGGGTCTCGCGTGCGCGCCCGTCTCAGGAAGACGTCACGCAGCGGGACGTCTCGCTCTGCGTATCTGAGGGAGTTTCCGAGGCGGAGCCGCGCCACGGCGGGTTGTCTGCTGCCGCACGAACGGCAGTTCGTCGCGTTCGGGTGCGACTCGACGCGCTCGTCGCCGGAGGGGTGCACCATCGGCAGGTCTCCGGCGAGGCCGTCTCGGGGAAGCAAGATCGCGGTTGAACGATTCGGGAGGACGATGCTCCTCGAGGGGGCAGAGGGCGGACACGCCGTCCTCTTGCGGCCCTTCGACGGGCCAGGCCAATCGTCGACCGCTCCACTTGCTACCGGGACCAGGCTGAGGGAGCGCGGCTTCAGCCGGCTCTCCTCCGAGGTGGGTCGAGAGCGACAACGTGCCCTCGTCCGAAGGGACGCGCCGACCCCGGCGTGCCCCCACCCACCTACTTCCGCCGGTTCAGCACCTTCGTCCCCACCCCCGCGATCGCCGCGCCCACGATCGGCGCCACCAGGAACACCCACACCTGCCCCAGCGCATCCGGCCCCGCGAACACCGCCGCAGCGATCGATCGCGCCGGGTTCACCGACGTGTTGCTCACCGGGATGCTGATCAGGTGGACGAGCGTCAGCGTGAAGCCGATGGCCAGCGGCGCGACGGCCTTGTACTCGCTCTTGGCGGTGACGGAGAGGATGACGGCGACGAAGACGGCGGTCAGGACGATCTCGGTGAGCATGACCGCGCCGAGGCCGAAGCCGCCGGGGGAGGCGGCGCCGTAGCCGTTGGAGGCGAAGCCGGAGTCGCGGGCGGCGGCGAGGTAGCCGGCGGGGCCGTCGGCGGCGACGAGGAAGACCACTCCGGCTCCGACGATTCCGCCGATGATCTGGCTGACGATGTAACCGGGGATGTGCTTCCACTCGGTCCGGCCCGCGATGGCGAGGCCGATGCTGACGGCGGGGTTGAAGTGGCCGCCGGAGATGTGACCGACGGCGTAGATGCCGGCCATCACGGTGAGGCCGAAGGCGAGGGCGACGCCGAGGAAGCCGACTCCGAGCGCGTTGCCGGAGTCGGGGAAGGCGGAGGCGAAGACCGCGGTGCCAACGCCGCCGGCGACCAGGAGGAAGGTACCGAACGCCTCCGACGCGTAGCGCGCTCCGGCCGAGTACTGCTCGGCGTGCTCGGTGCGCTGCTCGCTCGTGGTGCGGCTGGCGGAGTTGGGGCGGGCCATGGTCGTTCTCTCTCTCGGGTCGGGGAAGTACCGCGGGGTCGCCGGGCACCGGGACACTCCAGCACCACGCGGCCGAGCCGGAGCCGGGCCGCGGAGTGCTCTCAGACTCCGCGGCAACTCGGTTCCGTGAGCGGCCTGCGAGCACTCGCTCCGCGGCCAGGGGTGCAGGTGCCCATACGCAGATGCCAGCCACCGTAGCGGCGGGCGGCGGCCGGCACGTCCTCGCGGCGAGGGCAGGCGTGAAGCTCTAATCACCTGGCGCGACCGCGAGCACGCCCAAGACCTCCGCGTCGAGCCAGACCGCCCCGCCAGACCGCCCTCTTCTCCTCCGCGGATCCCCCTGCTACGGTGCTCTGAACCGGTTTACAAAACCGGTTCAGACGCGGCGACGAGCGAAGGAGCTCCCATGGCGAGCAGACCGACGATCCTCGACGTCGCGCGTGAAGCCGGCGTGAGCAAGGCGCTCGTCTCGTTCGCGCTCAACGACCGGCCGGGCGTCTCGCCCGACTCCCGCGAGCGGATCCTCCGCGTCGCCGCCGAGCTCGGCTACCGCCGCAGCCTCACCGCTCGCTCGCTCTCCACCAGCGTCTCGTTCGCGGTGGGACTCGTGGTGGCGCGCGACCCCGAAGTCATCGCGGCCGATCCGTTCTTCCCCTCCTTCATCTCGGGAGTGGAGCGGGTGCTCGCCGAGCGCGGCCGGGTGCTGGTGCTCAGCGTGGTCGATCCGGGCGCCTCCGAGGAGGCCGTCTACCGCACGCTCGCGGCCGACCGCCGCGTCGACGGCGTGTTCCTCACCGACCTCCGGCAGGACGACTCCCGCCCGGCCCTGCTCGCCGAGCTCCAGATCCCCGCGGTCACGCTCGGCCGCGTCGACGGCTCCACCTCGCCCGCGGTCGTGATGGACGACTCCGCCGGGATCGCCGCGGCCGTGCAGCACCTCGCCGGCCTCGGCCACCGCCGGATCGCCCACGTCGCCGGGCCCGACCACCTCCTCCACTCCTCCCGCCGCCGCGACGCCTTCACCCAGGCCTGCACCGAGGCGGAGCTCGAGCCGGCCGCGCTCGTCGCCACCGACTTCAGCCCGCAGCAGGGCGCCGAGGCCACGGAGCGGCTCCTCGACAGCCCCACTCCCCCCACGGCGATCGTCTACGGCAACGACCCGATGGCCATCGCCGGCCTCGGCGTCGCGCACACCCGCGGACTCCGGCTCCCCGACGACCTCTCGATCACGGGCTTCGACGACTCCGAGATCGCCGCCCACGTCTACCCGTCGCTGACCTCGGCCCGCACGCGCCCCGCGCGCTGGGGCGAGGAGGCCGCCCGCACGCTGCTCGACCTCATCGAGTCCGGCAGCGCCCCCGACGTCGACCTCGAGCCCGCCGGGCTCGTGGTGCGCCACTCGACCGCTCCTCCGCGGCCGTCGACCCATTGAAGACGCGTGCGCACCGTCGCGCACGCCGGACAAGGAGAACACCATGGCCCCCTCGACGACGAGACGCTGGCTGACCGGGATCGCCACCGCCTCCCTCGCGACCCTCGCCCTCACCGCCTGCAGCGGCGGCGGCGGAGCGTCGACCGACCTCACCGCCACCGGACCGATCACCATCTGGTACTCGAACAACGAGCAGGAGGTGCAGTGGGGCAAGGCGATGGTCGACGCCTGGAACGCGGACCACCCGGACGAGGAGATCACCGGGCAGGAGATCCCCGCGGGCAAGAGCAGCGAGGAGGTCATCGGAGCCGCGATCACGGCCGGCAACGCGCCGTGCCTCGTCTTCAACACGGCCCCCAGCGCGGTCGGCCAGTTCGAGCGCCAGGGCGGACTCGTCGACCTCTCGAAATTCGACGGCGGCGCCGACTACATCGAGACCCGCAGCGGCGACCTCGCCGAGCAGTACCAGAACGCCGACGGCGAGTACTTCCAGATGCCGTGGAAGAGCAACCCGGTCGTCATCTTCTACAACAAGGACCTCTTCGCGAAGGCGGGCCTCGACCCCGAGAACCCGTCGCTGTCGACCTACGACGACTTCCTCGCCACCTCGAAGACCCTGGTCGAGTCGGGAGCCGCCCCCGCCGCGATCCAGCCCGCGCCCACGAGCGAGTTCTTCCAGACCCAGTTCGACTTCATGCCGCTCTACGCCGCGGCCACCGGAGGGACGAGCCTCGTCGAGGACGGCAAGGCCACCTTCGCCGACGACGACGGCTACGAGGTCGCCGACTTCTGGAAGAGCCTCTACGACCAGGGCCTCGCCGGCCGCGAGCAGTACCAGGGTGACGCCTTCGCCGACGGCCAGGCTGCGATGTCGATCGTCGGCCCCTGGGCGGTCTCGGTCTACGACGACCTGAACTGGGGCTCCGTCTCGGTGCCCACCCCCGACGGCACGCCCGCCGAGGACACCTGGACCTTCAGCGACGCGAAGAACGTCGGCCTCTACTCCGCCTGCGCCAACAAGGGCACGGCCTGGGAGGTGCTGAAGTTCGCGACCAGCGAGGAGCAGGACCGCTCGCTGCTCGAGACCACCGGCCAGATGCCGCTGCGCACCGACCTGCAGACCACCTACGCCGACTACTTCGACGCCAACCCCGCCTACCAGCGCTTCGGCGACCAGGCGAGCCGCACCATCGAGGTGCCGTCGGGCCCGAACACCGTGCAGATGCTGCAGGCGATCCGCGACGCGTGGGGCAAGACGGTCATCTTCGGCGAGGGCGACGTGAAGACGGCGCTCGACGGAGCGGCCGAGACCGTCACCGGGCTCGCCGGCCAGCAGTGACCCGGCCGTGACCACCCTCACCCGCCGGCCCGCGCCGGCCGGGGCACCGGGGAAGCGGAGCCTTCTGCACCGCGTCCTCGGGCCCCAGCCCCTCGGGCTGCTGTTCGGCAGCCCCTACCTCCTCTTCGTGCTCGCGGTCTTCGCGTTCCCGGTCGTGTACTCGGTCTGGATCGCGTTCCACGACTTCTTCTTCGCAGCTCCCGGCGTGCAGGTGGAGCGGCCGTTCGTCGGCCTCGACAACTTCGTCACGGCGTTCTCGAGCCCGCAGGTCATCCGCTCCTTCGGCAACATCGGGATCTTCCTGGTGATCAACGTGCCGCTGACGGTCGTGCTCTCGCTCCTGCTCGCCGCCGCGCTCGACAAGGTCGTGCACCTGCGGACGTTCCTCCGCGTCAGCTTCTACGTGCCGTACGTCACGGCGAGCGTCGCGGTCGTCGGCGTGTGGCTGTTCCTCTTCAACGGGAACGGACTGGTCAACAGCCTCCTCGGGCCGCTCGCGCCGGATCCGTCCTGGCTGATCAACGAGCAGCTCGCGATGCCGATCATCGCGCTCTACGTCACCTGGAAGCAGCTCGGGTTCTACATCCTGCTGTACCTGGCGGCGCTGCAGAACGTGCCGAAGGAGCTGTACGAGTCGGCCTCGACCGACGGCGCCGGACGCATCCGCCAGTTCTGGTCGGTGACCGTGCCGAGCGTGCGGCCGGCGACCCTCCTGGTGCTGCTGGTGTCGACCGTCACCGGAGCGAACCTCTTCACCGAGCCCTACCTCCTCACCGGCGGAGGCGGCCCCAACGGCGCGTCCGCCTCGCCCGTGCTGCTGATGTACCAGCTCGGGATCCAGCAGGGGCAGCCCGACGTGGCCTCGGCCATCGGCGTGGTCCTGGTGCTGCTGGTGCTGGTCATCGCCTATCTGCAGAACCGCTTCGCGGGGGAGAGGAACTCATGAGCACCCTGTCCAGTGCCGGAGGCGCCGCCTCGGCCGTGCCCGCCGCCGTCGCCCCCGAGAAGTCGCCGCGGAGGCGCCCCGTCGGCTCCAGCCGCGGAGCCGTGATCCTGCGCGGAGTCGTGCTCGCGATCGGCGCGATCGTCTTCCTGTTCCCCTTCTACTACATGATCGTCGGCTCCCTGCAGACGGATCCGGACCCGACGCTGGCGGGAGCGATCCCGGAGCCGGGCAACCTCACGCTCGACAACTACGTCAACGTGAACGAGCGGATCAGCCTGCTCACCGGCCTGGTCAACTCCGGGATCTTCACCGGCGGAGTGCTGCTGTGCACGGTGTTCTTCGGCGTCCTCGCCGGGTACGCGCTGGCGATGCTGCAGTGGCGGGGGCGCAACGCGGTGTTCGCGCTCGCCCTGCTGGTGCAGGTCATCCCGTTCCAGCTGCTGCAGATCCCGCTCTACGTGCTGATCGCGCGCGACTACGGCCTCGCGGACAGCCACCTCGGGATGATCCTGCCGTTCGCCATCAACTCGACGGCGGTGATCATCTTCCGGCAGTACTTCCTGCAGCTCCCCAAGGAGCTGTTCGAGGCGGCCCGGATCGACGGCGCCGGCGAGCTGAAGCTGCTGTGGACGATCGCGCTCCCGCTGGTGCGGCCCGCGCTGGTGACCGCCGTGCTGCTGACCTTCATCGGCCCCTGGAACGAGTTCCTCTGGCCGTTCCTCATCACCAAGGACGCGTCGCTGCAGCCGCTCGCCGTGTCCCTGGCCAACTACATCTCGAACGTGGCGTCGTCGACCGACAACCCGTTCGGGGCGATCCTCGCGGGAGCCGTCGTGCTCGCCGCGCCCGTCGTGGTGCTGTTCATCGTGTTCCAGCGCTACTTCGTCTCGACCGATCTCGGATCCGGAGTGAAAGGCTGACCATGTCTCCCACCCTCACCACTGTCCCCTACCGTCTCGAGCGCGTCGGCGTCGTGATGGAGCCCGCCCCGGGCGACGCGCTCGAAGCCGAGGGGGTGCTCAACCCCGGCAGCGGCCGCGGACCCGACGGCGAGCTGTACCTGCTGCCCCGGATGGTCGCCGCCGGCAACGTCTCCCGCGTGGGGCTCGCCCGCGTGGTCGTCGAGGGCGGCGTGCCCGTCGGGGTCGAGCGGCAGGGCGTCGTGCTCGCGCCCGACCGCGGCTTCGAGCAGGGCGCCCACAACTCGGGCGTCGAGGATCCGCGGATCACGTTCATCGAGGCGCTCGGGCTGCACGTGATGACCTACGTCGCCTACGGGCCGCTCGGGCCCCGGACGGCGCTCGCCGTGTCGGAGGACCTCCGCGACTGGCGGCGCCTGGGCCCGGTGACCTTCGCCTACGATGACGCGCTCGACATCGACCTCGGCCTGTTCCACAACAAGGACTGCGTGTTCTTCCCCGAGATCGTCGAAGCGCCGGACGGCACCCGCTCGTTCGCGGTGCTGCACCGGCCGATGTGGGACCTCAGCGAGACGAAGGCGGGCGAGGGCATCCGCCTCCCGGCCGGGATCGAGGACCCGCGGCAGAGCATCTGGATCAGCTACGTGCCGGTCGACGAGGTGGACCGCGACCTGGCGAACCTCACGCACTGGACGCGGCACCGGTTCCTCGCGGGCCCGGAGTTCCCGTTCGAGGAGCTGAAGGTCGGCGGCGGACCCGTGCCGCTGCGCGTGCCCGAGGGCTGGCTGCTGATCCACCACGGGGTGACCGGAGTGATCGACAGCGCCTTCGCGCAGCAGCAGCACGTGAACTACTCGGCCGGAGCGATGCTCCTCGACGGCGACGACCCGTCGCGGGTGATCGCGCGCACCTCCGAGCCGCTGCTCGAGGCGGAGACGGAGGAGGAGCGCAGCGGGATCGTCCCGAACGTCGTCTTCCCGACGGCGATCGAGGAGATCGACGGCCAGCACTACGTCTTCTACGGCATGGCCGACTCGAAGATCGGCGCGGCCCGCCTCGTCCGCACGGACGGCTGACAATGCCTCGCTGGCCGAGTCCGCCTCCGGCGAACGCCTGTTTTGCTGATCGAGTCCACCTCCGGCGAACGCCTGTTTTGCTGATCGAGTCCACCTC
This sequence comes from Rathayibacter sp. AY1B5, assembly GCF_002932795.1. Lineage (NCBI taxonomy): Bacteria > Bacillati > Actinomycetota > Actinomycetes > Micrococcales > Microbacteriaceae > Rathayibacter > Rathayibacter sp. AY1B5. Next base: position 59,135 of record NZ_PSWM01000014.1, on the reverse strand, counting down.
CGGCGGACGCCTGTTTTGCTGATCGAGTCCACCTCCGGCGAACGCCTGTTTTGCTGATCGAGTCCACCTCCGGCGGACATCTATTTTGCTGATCGAGTAGCCCGCGCAGCGGGCGTATCGAGATCCACCACCGCCTGGACACCGGGGTCTCGATACGCCGCTTCGCGGCTACTCGACCACCAAGAGCCCGCGCAGCGGACGCCTTGTTGTTCGAGTCCGCCCTCCGTCGGACGCCTTTCTTGCTGATCGAGTAGCCCGCGCAGCGGGCGTATCGAGATCCACCACCGCCTGGACACCGGGGTCTCGATACGCCGCTCCGCGGCTACTCGACCACCAAGAGACCCGCGCAGCGTTCGCCTTGCTGATCGAGTCCGCCGTCCGCCGGACGCCTTTCTCGCTGATCGAGGAGCCCGCGGAGCGGGCGCCTCGAGATCGGCCCCCGCACCCCCACCTCAAGGAGAGTTCGATGACGAACACGCTCACCAGATCGGCGGCCGTCCTGGCCGCCGCCGCCCTCACCGTCGGGGGCCTCGCCCTCGGCGCGACCCCCGCGCAGGCGGCCGAGCCGCTGACGAACACGGCGCACCTCGACTTCCTCCTCGACACCGCCACTCCGGTTCCCGAGCCCGGCCACACCACCTACCGGCTCGACGAGGAGCCGACCCTGGTCATGCCGTGGACCTACGCCGACGCCCGCGACGGCGGCAGCTTCGAGCGGGTCGGCGGCGGCCGCCTCGATCCGGCGACCGGCGACTACGAGCAGGGGGCGTTCAACACCGACGACATCTCCCGCGCGGCCGTCGTCTACCTCCGCCACTGGCAGCAGACCGGATCGACCGAGAGCCGCGAGAAGGCCTTCGAGACCCTTCGCGCCCTCGCCTACTTCCAGACCACCGAGGGCGACGACGCCGGGAACGTGGTGCTCTGGATGCAGACCGACGGGGAGCTGAACGCGAGCGCCGAGCCGGTCGAGCTGCCGGACCCCAGCGACTCCGAGGACAGCTACTGGCTCGCCCGCACCCTCTGGGCGCTCGGCGAGGGCTATGCGGCGTTCCGCGACACGGATCCGGACTTCGCCGCCTTCCTCCAGGAGCGGCTGCGGCTCGGGGTCGGTGCGGTCGACCGCGAGGTGCTCACGCGCTACGGCGAGTACGCGCACGCCGACGGCGTGCAGGTGCCGGCCTGGCTGATCGTCGACGGCGCCGACGCCACCTCGGAGGCGCTGCTCGGCCTCTCCGCCTACCTCGAGGCCGCTCCCGACGACTCCGCGGTGCGCACGAGCACGGCCGCGCTCGCCGAGGGCGTCGCCGCCTACGCCCGCACGACGACGGAGGCGGACACCACCGCCTGGCCGTACGGCGCGATCCTCCCGTGGACGAAGTCGCGCACGCTCTGGCACTCCTGGTCGTCGCAGATGGCCGGGGGACTGGCCGCGTCCTCCGCGGCGCTGGACGACTCCTCCCTCCTCGAGCCCGCGATCGTCGACGGCGCGCGCTTCGCGCCGGAGCTGTTGACCGCCGGCGGTCCGGACAACGGCTGGAACCCGACTCCGACCGACCGGGTGCAGATCGCGTACGGAGCCGACTCCCGGCTCCAGAACTCGCTGGCCCTGGCGGACGTCACCGGCTCCGGCGCCTTCACCGACCTCGCGGCCGTGCAGGGCGCCTGGTTCTTCGGCCTGAACCGCAGCCTCGCTCCGGTGTACGACCCGGCCACGGGAGTCGTCTTCGACGGCGTCCAGGCCGACGGCACCGTCAACCGCAACAGCGGCGCCGAGAGCACCATTCACGGCCTGCTGGCGATGCTGGCGCTCGACGCGCACCCGGACGTCGCCGACCGCGCCCGCACCGTCGCCACGGAGTCTTCGCGCGACGGGCTGACGCTGGTCGAGGCCGAGAGCGCGCGCGGCGGCACCGTCGTCACACCGGAGTCGTCCTGGACCGGGGAGGCCGGCTGGAGCGGCTCCTACCTCTCGCTGACCGACCCGCGCCGGGCGGTATCGATCCCGATCGGATCCTCGTCGCAGGACCGCGTGGTGGAGGCCGTCATCGACCAGCCGCAGCGCGGCACCGAGCGCACGCCGCTGAGCGTCTGGACGTCGGGCACGCGCCCGCTCGACCTGCTCCGCTCGACGGTCGGGACGCAGGGGGTCACGGAGGCGAAGGGCGCGCTGCTCCCGGAGAAGCTCCGCCGCACCGTGCCGGCCGGCTCGTCGAGTGTCCAGGTCCGCCCGCTGAGCGGGCAGACGCGCCTCGACGCGCTCCTGGTGCGACCGCTGGTGACGCGCCTCGTGGTCGGAGGAGAGGGCGGCCGCACCGAGCTGATCCGCAACTCCACCGACGCTGCGCGGAACACGGCGATCGGCGTCTCGGGCGGCTCCGGCACGCTGCGCGTCTACGACCGCGACGGCGCCCTCGTGCGCGTGACGACGCCGTCCGGCGCCGTCGCCGTGCAGCTCCCCGCGCAGGGCTTCGCGGTGCTCGTCGGCTGAGGGCGGCCCTTGCTGGCCGAGTAGCCGCCCAAGAGAGGATCATTGAACGGTCGCTAGTCTCACGGTCGCGCCTTGTCCGCCAGCCACCCGAAGAGCATGACCGCCGCGAACTTCTGCAGCACGCTCAGCGGCGTGATCTAGGTGGGCGCCAGCTCCACGAGCGCGGCCCCGATCAGCAAGCACAAGCAAACGCCATGACAGTCCACCATTACCGCAATGCCCACTGCCTGTCAGCCGACCAGTCCTCATCCTCGCCGTCTTGATCTGTCCCGCGTCCGTGTGCCATGACCGCAGCCCGGCGTTACTAGCGCGAGGGCCTGCACAATCAGTCACCCGTAAAGGAATACCAATATGGCGCGTCACCCGGTGGCTACGATGACAATCTGGTCGACCAGACGCCTTAGGCGGAGCGGACGGCCGAGATGGTCGCGGGTAGTGCCCCGCTACTCAAAGAGGCTGGTTTCCAAAAGATGCCGTTATAGTTTTGATCGCCATGCGGGCGACGGCCTCGTTGACCTCTCTTTCTTTTGGATGTCATCGAAGGAGCTACCAGGGTAGACCGAGATTGTTGAGCTTCGTGAGCGAACGTACGAAACTTTTCGAATCAATTTCGGCGTCGATATCCCAAGCGTAAATTCCTTCTACACTCCGCGAGGTCGAGGGGCTTGGTTTGTAGAAGCTTTCTCGCTCACTGTGATTCCCATCGCCCGTGGTGGCGCCTCGTTGTCAAGGCTCATCCGGCGGTCCAAATTCGATACTCGATGCTAGAGGAGGCCGCCACCGGTCGGGCGGGGAGGCCCGGGATGCAGTTGAAATTGTGGTTCAGTAGGTGCCGGTCGCGGCAGGCGGCTGGGCCACGGGGGAATGCGAGAGTGCACCGACGTCGCGTCAGCGGGGGAGACTGGTCCCGCGTCGCGAGGCTTAGCCTCTGCCGGCTCTGTCTGGCCGGGCTCAGCGCGGAGTGTGATGGGGCCGGTTGCGGATCGGTCATTGTGCGACCTGTGCTCGTTTGGAGGTTCAGCACTTAGGCACGTTGGAGGCGTTCATTGGGAGGTGCGGTCCGTCCCCGGCCGCGCGGAAGGTGGCGAAATGTCCGATAAGGTCGAGGCGAATCGTTCCGACGCCGCCTCGGGTCACGACGTGGAGCTACTTGCCGCGGCGTTCGTAGAGCGAGCGTGGAGGTAGCAGCGTCCTCCAATCGGTTCGATAATCGTTGAGAAGACGAGCCGCGCCGGTTGCCACCAGGGATGGACGCAGACCACCCGGATCTCGTTTGTTGCGAACTGCACCGTGGTGGCCCCTGTAGGGCCTCCCTGGAGAATCTAGGTCTAATACATTGTAACGAGAGAGATTGTCTCTGATTCGCTTTCAAATTTCAGCGAAAGTAGCCTGCGGACGAGGTCGCCAGAGTTTGTTTCAAAATCTGCCGCAACGGCGAAGGTCGGTATGTACCCGACTGCGAAGCGTATATCGTAGATGTAATTCTTACTGATACGTTCGCGGATAATGACGGCTAGCTCGTCGGGTGTGACATCTTGCAATCCGATGCTTGTCATCAGACGCAACTTGCTCTCGTCCTTTAGTAAGTATTTTTCGAGCTTGTCCGGATGCACTACTATTGAGGCTGTGTCTATATCAATGTATTCTCCTGTCGCAGCGGCAAGTGTGAGGGTGCGATCGGCGTCCGCCCGAGGGGAACCCTCAGACTCAATTTTATAAACAAAAAAAGCAACATAGTATGCATCAATAAGGCTTACTAACTCAATATCCATCGAGTCGAATTCGTACCCAACTGGGTCTTCGGAGCCGATGAACGGGTCGTCACCTCCGTGTGTCAATATGATTGTCTTGTTGTGAACTATCCATTGTGATGCAAGACATCCTGCGAAGTAATCCAAAAGCGACGCATCGTAGTCGGCGATTATGTAGCCCGAATAGCGGGGATCATCTTTTAAGCTTCCGTGAATCGCCTCCAGGTTGAACTGATTTAGGTTGCTAAAATAAACGGCGTATTGAACTCTCCAATTAATTTCCTGGTCGTTCGCCCGCACGATTTTGGCATTAAGCAAGTCCTCGGGTGGTGCACCCAGGAGGTCGCCGTGCAGAACGCTAGTTTGGGTCTTCGGGTGAATGTTCGGAAGATACTTCTTTGCAAAATCAACCGCGTAATTTCCAGTCCCATACTCCAGCCATGTGTAAAAAAATACGACCTGCTTGCCGTTCTTGGTCGGGGTCAGCGCGGACTTCAAATCGTCATAGTCAATGCCTTTTGCGTTAAGCATGTCGCGCACGTGCTCATTCTCGAGTTGCATAAGGTCGCGGAAGGTGGCGGGATCACCATCGGCGGGACCCGAGTACAACCAGGGAATAACTGAGTTATCTCGGGCGTTCAGGGTGTGAAATTTCAGCAATGGACGCTTTCTGCTCATGTTCCTATCTCCAAAAGTCGAACGCTATCTTTGTTCAGAAGTAGTCGTCCTTAATATGAACGAACGCGCGCATCGGGTCTGCCCGAGGAAGGCGGGCGCCGTTGCCCACCGCCTCGCCTGCCACCGCCAACTACTTCGCCTGCGCCTCGCACGGCTGCAACGATGCCGTAAGGGGTTCAGCCGGTGAGTCAGGGCGCGCCAGGTCATCGGGATACGCTAGCTGAAGTATGCGTCAGTGGGACGAAACACTGGATAGGTCTGTTGACCAGGGCGCAAATCTTCGGTGTTCCTTGTCGTTGGGCTCGCAGCGACTGTTGAAACAGTCGAGAAGGAACCGCTAGTCGTCCTTCCCGTCTAATCCGGGCGTGCACGCACGAGGGGATGAAGGTCGCGAAAGCGAAGGGGCGCCTGCGTGGTTCGTAGCCGAAGCTCTCTCAAGATTGAGGCTCACCGGGTCGCGGAGTACCTTTCGGGCAACTACACCGTGGCAAAGCTCGGAGCAGTTCGGGGTGACGCGCGCGACAGTTGACCGGGCATGCGAGTGTTCGAACTTGTCGGAGGCTCGCGCCGTCGACGTCATCGTCCCTCTTTCCGAGGGCAAGCGTCGAGACCCCCGCGCTCGGCGGTGGTGGATCTCTATACGCCCAGTTTCGAGGGCTACTCGATTGGCAATTTGTGGCGATTCGACCTCTGCGATGTCGCGGAGGAGGCGCGAACGGGGATTCGATGGGCTAGGAGCGGACCATCAGTCCCTGGAGAGCGCTCTCACGAAAACGCTTGACCTCGTCGCAGGGCCGTGCGTAAGCTCGCCGCACACCTCGTGAGAGCGCTCTCACATACGCGGAACAGCACTCGTGAGAGCGCTCCCAGGGGTGCCCTCACCACCATCACGAAGGAGTGACCGTGTCCTATTCACGACGCACCAGGATCGCCGCGGCGATCGCCGGCGCCTCGGCCCTCGCCCTGATCGTCACCGGATGCTCGTCGGGATCCGACGCCTCCGAGGGCGGCGAGATCGAGCTGACCGTCACCACGTTCAACGCCATGGGCTTCGACGAGCTCTACGACGAGTACGAGGCCGCCAACCCCGGGATCACCATCGTCCCGAACAACATCGACACCGGCGGAAACGCACGGACCGACGCATTCACGAAGCTCGCCGCAGGCTCCGGGCTCGCCGACGTCGTCGCCATCGAGGAGGGCTGGCTCGGCTCCGTCATGGAGGTCTCGGACCAGTTCGTCGACCTGCGCGACCACGGCATCGAGGACCGCAAGGCCGACTGGGTCGACTGGAAGTACGAGCAGGCGACCGACCCCGAGGGACGCGTCATCGGCTACGGCACCGACATCGGACCCGAGGGCCTCTGCTACAGCACGGCCGCCTTCGAGGCCGCGGGCATGCCCACCGACCGCGCCGCCGTCGCCGAGATGCTCGGCGGACCGGACGCGACCTGGGACGACTACTTCGCCGCCGGCCAGAAGTACCACGACGCCACCGGCAAGGCGTGGTTCGACCACTCCGGATTCGTCTGGAACGCCATGGTCAACCAGCTGCCCGAGGGGTACTACACCTCCGACGGCGAGCTGATCATCGAGGGCAACCCGGAGCTCGAGGAGCGCTGGGCCCAGCTGACCGACGCCACCGCGTCCGGCCTCTCGGCCGCTCAGAAGGCGTGGGACTGGAACAAGGGCAAGTCGTTCACCGACCAGACCTTCGCCACCTTCGTCTGCCCGGGCTGGATGTTCGGCACGCTGAAGAGCAACGTCGAGGCCGGCGGCGGGAACGCCGAGGACACCGGCTGGGACTTCGCCGACGTCTTCCCCGGCGGCCCCGCCAACTGGGGCGGCTCGTTCCTCTCGGTCCCGACCCAGTCGAAGCACCCCGCTGAGGCGGCGGCGCTCGCCTCCTGGCTCAGCGAGCCGGAGCAGCAGCTCAAGGCGTTCGACGCGGCCGGACCGTTCCCGAGCACTCTCGACGCGCAGAAGGAGCTCGCCTCCGCGGCCGCTCCCGACCCCGGGATGAACGACTCCCCGACCGGCGCGATCCTCGCCCAGCGTGCCGAGGGCGTCGTCGCCCAGTACAAGGGCCCGGATGACTCGCTGATCCAGGAGAACGTCTTCGGACCGGTCCTGCAGAAGGTCGACCGCGGCGAGATCGACGGCAAGGAGGGCTGGAACGAGGCGCTCCAGCTCCTCGGAGAGCTCGTCGACTGACCGGTCGGGCCGACGCTCGGGGGCCGACCCCTCCGATCCGACGCCCACCCGCCCCGGGAGGTCCGGCCGCCACCGGACCTCCCGGTCCCGCGCGCCGGGCCTCCCGGTCCCGCGCGCCGGGCCCTCCCGGCACCTCCGCCGCACCCCACCGACTCCGACTCGACCTCGAAGAGAGCGCCATGACGAGCACACTCACCCCGCCGGCCACGGCGACGCCCCCCGCGGGGAAGCGGCGCCCGGCGCCCCGACTCCCGCTGACCTTCCGCCAGCGCGCGAGCCGCTTCGACGTGAAGGCCTCGCCCTACCTCTACATCTCGCCGTTCTTCCTGCTCTTCGCGCTCACCGGCGCGTTCCCGCTGGTCTACACGCTCGTCGTGTCGCTCTACGACTGGCAGCTGCTGCAGGGACAGGGCGACTTCGTCGGGTTCGCGAACTTCGCGGCCGTGCTGGGCGACCGCTTCTTCTGGAACTCGATCGTCAACACGCTGAGCATCTTCCTGCTCTCCACGATCCCGCAGCTCGCCGTCGCGCTGCTGCTCGCGGCCGCCCTCGACCAGGCGCTGCGCGCCAGCACCTTCTGGCGGATGAGCGTCCTGCTGCCGTACATCGTCTCGCCGGTCGCGGTCGCGCTGATCTTCTCGAGCGTGTTCAGCGACCAGGAGGGCCTGATCAACAATCTGATCGGCCTCGTGGGCATCGGCCCGATCGAGTGGACGAACGACCGCCTCGCCAGCCACGTCGCGATCGCGACGATGGTGAACTGGCGCTGGACCGGCTACAACGCCCTCATCCTCCTCGCCGCCATGCAGGCGGTGCCGCGCGAGCTGCACGAGTCGGCCGCGATCGACGGAGCGAACGCCTTCCGCCGCTTCCGCTCGATCACGATCCCCAGCATCCGGCCGACCCTGATCTTCGTGATCATCACCGCCACCATCGGCGGCCTGCAGATCTTCGCGGAGCCGCGCCTGTTCGACGTGTCGAACGCGGGCGGCATCGGCGGCTCGGACCGGCAGTTCCAGACCACCGTCCTCTACCTCTGGGAGATGGCGTTCTTCCGCCAGAACTTCGGCGAGGCGGCGGCGATCGCGTGGCTGCTGTTCCTCCTGATCGTGCTGATCGGCCTGCTGAACTTCGCGATCTCGCGGCGGATCGCCTCCGTCGAGAACCGGATCTCGAAGCGGCGCGCCACCCGCCCCCGGACGGCCGACGAGATCGCCGCCGCGGACCCCCTGCTCACCACCACCGGCCTCGGCCAGAACGAGAGCGAGCGATGACCGCCCCCGCCACCTCCGCCGTCTTCCCGGTGCGCCGCGTCCGCGCCTCCCGCGCCGGCCGCGTCGACCGGCCCGGCTTCCTCACCTACGGGCTGCTGAGCGCATTCATCCTCGGCTCGACCTACCCGCTCTGGTGGTCGTTCGTCGTGGCGAGCGGCTCGAACGCCACCCGCAGCGAGACCCTGCCGCTCGTCCCGGGCGGCAACTTCCTCGCCAACGCCTCGCAGGTGCTGACGGCGATCCCGTTCTGGACGGCGCTGCTGAACAGCGTCCTCGTCTCGGGGATCATCACGCTCTCGGTCGTGTCGTTCTCGACGCTCGCCGGCTACGCCTTCGCGAAGCTGCGGTTCCGCGGGCGCGACGGTCTGATGATCGGAGTCGTCGCGACCATGGCGATCCCGACGCAGCTGGGCATCATCCCGCTGTTCATCCTGATGCGGCAGCTCGGCTGGACGGGCTCGCTCGGCGCCGTGATCGTGCCGACGCTGGTCACCGCGTTCGGCGTGTTCTTCATGCGGCAGTACCTGGTCGACGTGATCCCGGACGAGCTGATCGAGGCGGCGCGCGTGGACGGAGCCAACCAGTTCCGGACGTTCCTCACCGTCGCGGTCCCGGCCGCGCGGCCGGCGATGGCGATCCTCGGGCTCTTCACGTTCATGATGGCGTGGACCGACTTCCTCTGGCCCCTGATCGTGCTCAGCCCCACGAACCCGACGCTGCAGACGGCGCTCGCGCAGCTGCAGTCGGGCTACTACGTCGACTACTCGATCGTGCTCGCCGGCGCCGTGCTCTCGGTGATCCCGCTGCTGGTGCTGTTCCTGCTCGCCGGGCGCCAGCTCATCGCGGGAATCATGAGCGGAGCGGTGAAGGGCTGACGCCCGAAGGCTCCCGCGGGACCGGGTCGGGGGACATCGGACCGCGGGACGGGGGCCTCGGGCCCGGGGCCGTGGCGCCCCGGGCCCGGAGGTCGGGGGCTGCGAGGAGGGATCGGGCAGTGGACTGAGCGGCCGGCGGGTTCCCGACTCGGCCGGTCGTCGTGCTCGGATCACCCCGACCGCTGCCGCGCAGGTCCCGCCGATCACACTCCGCCCGAGACCTCCTGGCCTGCCCTCCCGCCGCCTAGGCTGGCGCGGAGGAGGCGACATGGAGCCGAACGACCGGCGCGACGAGGACCCCTCGAGCGGGTCGGCGCAGCCGCATCCGGGGGACGAGCCGACGCCGTCGGAGCGGGCGCTGCGCGCCATCCGCGATGTCGCGAACGGGGCGGATCCGACGAGCGAGGCGTTCCGGCTGTCGAACGACTTCACCGACCGGCAGGCCGAGCGGCTCCGGAGCCTCCTCGCGCGCCTCCGTCGCGGACGCTGACCGTCGCGGGGCCCGGTTCACCGCCGGATCACCCCCGAATGGCCGCGATCCGCGCCCCTTCGCATCGAGGACGCATTCCACGGGCCCGCTGCTCCGGCGCTCGGCTAGCCTCGGAGGCACCCGCGAGGAAGGCCTGCATGACCCACGACGCCGTCTCGGCCGCCCCGACCCTCGAAGCCGTCGCCGCTCTGGCCGGAGTCTCGCGCGCCACGGTCAGCCGGGTGGTCAACGACTCCCCGCGCGTGAAGGACGGCGCCCGGACGGCCGTGCTCGCCGCGATCGAGCAGCTCGGCTACGTGCCCAACCGCGCCGCGCGCTCCCTCGCCAGCCGCCGCACGCAGACCGTCGCGCTGGTGGTGCCGGAGTCGGCGGCGAAGGTGTTCGCGGATCCGTTCCTCGCCTCGGTCGTGCAGGGCGCTGCGATGGCGTTCGTCGGCACGGAGTACACGCTCACGATCGTCATCGCTTCGGAGGCGGCGCCTGAGAAGACGCGGCGCTACCTGCTCGGCGGCAACGTCGACGGCGCGCTCGTCGTCTCGCACCACAGCGGCGACCACTCCTACGCGCAGCTCGGCGCCTCCCTCCCCGTGGTCTTCGGCGGGCGGCCGCTGACGGAGGAGGGCGGCAGCTACTTCGTCGACGTCGACAACACCGGAGCGGCGCGCACGGTCACCGAGCACCTCCTGGGCCTCGGCCGCACGGCCCCGGCGATGATCGCGAGCCGTCAGGACATGCCGGCCGCGATCGACCGCCTGGCCGGCTGGCGCTCGGCCGTCACCGCCGCGGGCCTCGACGACTCGCTCGTCGAGTACGGCGACTACTCGCCCGAGGACGGCGCGTCCGCGATGCGCCGCCTGCTCGATTCCGGCCGGCCGATCGACGCGGTCTTCGCCTCCAACGACCAGATGGCGGCGGGCGCCCTGACGGCGCTGCGCGAGCGCGGCCTCACGGTGCCGGGCGACATCGCGCTCGCGGGCTTCGACGGCGACTACTTCGCCGAGGCGAGCGAGCCGCGCCTCACGACGGTGCGACAGCCATCCACGGGCCTCGGCGAGGCGATGGCGGACGTGCTGGTGCGCCTCCTGGCCGGCGAGGAGGTCCAGCGCGTGACGCTGCTGCCGACCGAGCTGCTGGTGCGCGGCTCCACGGTCGCGGGCGCGTGACCCTGCGCTGGCCGCGCTGACCCGCTCGCTGAGTCGCCCGGATCGGCTCCCCGCTGCGGCGTGTCGCGAGCCGATCCGGGCGACTCAGCGCGGGACGGGCTCGTCGGGGACCTCGAGCAGGTGGAAGGGGCCCGCGGGGAGCGGGCCGGTGCTCCACAGCGCGACGACGGCCCAGCCGAGGTCGGCGTGGGCGACCGCGCCCTCGGGCAGGGTGCGGGTGAAGAGCGCGTAGTCGACGCCGTCGAGGGGGAGGGCGCTCACCTCCCACGCGGGCCGGTCGGCGGCCAGTTCCTGAGCCCGCGCCTCCGCGGCCATCATCGCCGCTCGCGTCCGGTCCCCGGGCAGGCCCGCGGGGATCGCCGAGAGGAGGAGCGAGCCGATCGCGAGCGCGGCCGTCGCGACCGGGTCGGTGACCACTCCGTGAACCGAGCCGCGCGGCCCGAGGCGGACACCGGTCAGCCGCAGCGTCCGGACCGAGTACGAGCCTCCGTGCCGCTCGGCGCGGACCGCGAGGTCGTCGACCGGCCCGTCGTTCGTCCGCCCGCTGCCGTCGACGGACCACGGATCGGAGACGGGGACCAGCGCGCGCACGCCCTCATCCGACTCCCTGCGGACCAGCGGGTCAAGAGGCGCGTAGGGAGGACCTGCGCTGAGGTGCCCGGATCGGCTGGCCGCTGCGGCGTGTCGCGTGCAGATCCGGGCGACTCAAGTGCGGAAGTGTGGAAGTGCGGAAGCCTGCGGGCCCGGCTCAGAACTCCTCGTAGTTGTAGGGCTCCGGGTCCTCGTCGATCACGGGGCGCGCGATCGTGGCGCGGTTGCTCTTGATGCGGGAGCGGATGTCCTCGACGGCGGCCTCGACGGCGCCGGTGGTCGACTCCTCGTCCTTGATGGAGACCTCGACGGGCACGGCGACCAGCTCGCTGCTCGCATCGAGCGTCATCTTCGCCTCGATGAGCTCGCCGTCCTCGGTGAAGGCCGGGACCGTGACCGCTTCGGAGTGCTCCTGGCGGTCGATCGCGGTCACCAGGTCGAGGAGGGCCTCGGTCACGGCGTCGGTGGTCACGAAGCTCTTGGAGGCGTAGGTCAGCTGCTGCATGCTTCCACTCTCCCGAACGGGTGCGGTCCCTCGCACGGGGTTGCGCCCGGTGTGCCCGGCCCGTATCGAAGGGGGCCCGCACGGCGACGCCCGGAGGAGTCAACCCTCTAGGCCGCGATCCGCGCGTCCGCTTCCCTGATGGCGGGGCCTCGGGAGGAGGCGCGGGGGTCTCGGGATCCCGAGGCCCCGGCACTCGATCGGGAGGGGACCGGATGCGGCGGAGCGGCCGGCGACTCCGCGGCGACCGGGCCTTCCAGGGCGCCGTCCTGATCGGAGTCGGGCTCATGGCGGCCGTCGACGAGATCGTCTTCCACCAGATCCTCGCCTGGCACCACTTCTACGACCGCTCCACTCCGGCGATCGGGCTTCTCTCGGACGGGCTGCTGCACGCGGCCGAGATCCTCGCGCTCGTCGGCGGCGGCTTCCTGCTCGCCGACGCGCGGCGCCGATCCGCCCTGCGTCCGCGCACGGCGTGGGCCGCGGGGCTCACGGGGGCGGGGCTGTTCCAGCTGTGGGACGGAGTCGTCGACCACAAGCTGCTCCGCGCGCACCAGGTGCGCTACGACGTCGACCTGCTGCTCTACGACTCCGCCTGGATCGCCTCCGGAGCGGTGCTCCTCGCGGCGGGGCTCCTCCTCCTGCCGCGGCGACGGCGCGCGACGGCGTGACTCCGCACGCCGACCACGCCCTGCTCGACCCGGGGCTGCTGCTCCTGGTCCCGCTGGCCGCCGCGACGGCGCTCGGAGGGGGCGCCGCGGCACTCGAGCGGCGGCGCGGACGGCCGTGGCCGCTCCGCCGCACCGCCCTGCTCCTCGGCGGGCTCGCGACCGCGGCGCTCTGCTTCACGGGTCCGCTCGCGGAGTGGTCGCACGCGGATCCGCGCGGGGCGATGCTGACGCACCTGGTCCTCGGGATGCTCGCGCCGCTCCTCCTGGTGCTCTCGGCCCCGGTCACCCTGGCCCTGCGTGCGCTCGACGTCGCCGCGGCCCGACGGCTCTCGCGGCTGCTCCGGAGCCGCCCGGCCCGTCTCCTCGCCCACCCGGTGACGGCGCTCCTGCTCTCGACCGGCTCCCTCTGGCTCGTGCACGCGACCGGACTGCTCGCCGCCGCGCACGCCGATCCGCTGCTGCACCTCGCGCTCGGCGTGCACTTCCTGCTCAGCGGCTGCCTGCTGACGGCGGCGCTCGCCGGAGTCGACCCGGACCCGCACCGCGCCCCGTTCGGCCTGCGCCTGGGCGTGCTCGGAGCGGGCATCGCCGCGCACGCGCTGCTCGCGACCGTGCTCTACGCCCAGGCGCCGGACGAGACCGGTCGGCAGGCCGCGCTCCTGCTGTTCTACGGAGGCGACCTGCTCGAGACGGCGCTCGCCGTGGTCGTCTGCGCCCAGCGCTACGCGGCGACCGGTCGGGGGCTCAGGGCACCGGAGCCGCGACCGGGACGGGATGTGCGGCGACCGCGGCCGCGCGCCGCGTCGCCCAGTTGTTGAGCAGCAGCGCCGTCACGACGATCGCCGCGCCGAGGAGGGCGACGGGACCCGGCCGGTAGCCGCCCGCCATGCTGATCGCGAAGGTCGTCACCGGGACGAGGTTCTGGAAGAGCGTGCCGTTGAGGGCGCCGAGCAGCTTGATGCCCGTGTTCCACAGCAGCACGGCGACGACGCCGGCCAGGAGGATCAGGTAGGCCAGCTGCGGCCAGGCCGCGAGCACCTCGGTGCCGGTCGGCGGGTGCGCGGAGCCGGTGGCCGTCGCGCCGGCGACCGCGACGGCGATCGAGGGGCAGCCGAGCGCGGTGGTGAGCGTCGAGTACCGCAGCGCCGACCAGCCGGGGAAGGCCGCGGCTCCGCGCGTGTAGACGACCCAGCAGATCGCGCCGAGCAGGGCGAGCAGCTCGCCGAACCCCAGCTCGCCGTCGAGGAGGAGGGCGACGTCGCCGCGGGTGACGACGAGCGCGACTCCTACGAGCGCGAGCAGGATGCAGCCGACGGTGGCCGACGGCGGGAGGCGCCGGGCGCCGATGCTCGCGAGCACCGCCCCGATGGCGGGCATCATCCCCATCATCAGGCTGACGTTCGGGGCCGAGGTGAACCGCAGAGCCGTGAAGGCGAGCAGGCCGAAGCCGGCGAATCCGGAGGCGCCGAGCAGCGCCAGACGCCACCCGCGGCCGTCGAGCCGGAAGGCGCGCGGCCCCTCCGCCCGGGCGAGCAGCACGGCCAGGACGACCGCGGCGGCGGTGTAGCGGATGAGGGTCATGGAGAAGGAGTCGACGGTCGCCGCGATGCTGTCCGCGACCGGGAGCATGCCGCCCCAGAGGATCGGCGGGATCAGGCAGAAGAGCAGACCTCGCGACCGCATGGCGCCCCTGACCCGTCGGGTGCGGCCGCCCCGGGTGCAGGCCGTCGCTCGATGGTGGACCCCGGCGGCCCGGCGCACAAGAGCGCCGCCGACCCCCGAACGGCCCGCCGTGAGGCGGCGCGGGAAGGGCGTGGACCGGATGGCGAGGAGGCTCGACGAGCCACCTGACCGGCTACGACGACGGTGGATATGCCGCAAGGGCCTTGCGTGGCCCCTTTAGGGGGACAAATTTCACTTGCTTCCATCATCTCCGTGCCCCTAAATTGATCGCAGCACCCCCCGATGCTGTCCTCTGTCAGGCCCTGCTCCGATCCCCCCGTCGGACGCCGTTCCTCACTCGGGTCGCGCCCACCCCGGCGACGACCTCAGTTCCGCGCGGGCGCTCATCAGCGCACATCGGCCCCGGCCGCGGAGAGGAACAGTCATGCGCACACAGCCCGGCCACGGCGCGGACGAGTCGACGGCTCCCCGTCGCCGGGCGACCTGGGAGGCGCACGACGAGGCGGCAGCGCGCCCGCTCCCCGGACGCCGTGCCGCCCGCCCCGGGCGCGAACGGGTCTCCGCTCCGCGCCGCCTCGCGTCCGCGCTGCCTGCTGGAGCGATGTCGGTGCCGGCTGCGCCGACCACGGTCCTGGAGCGTCCGGCCGCACCGGCCGCGCTCCTGGAGCGCCCGGCCGTCCCCGCTGCGGTGGTCGAGCGCCCGGTCGTGCCGGCCGCTGTCCTCGAGCGTCCGGCCGCCGCGATCGCGCTGCTGGAGCGTCCGGCCGCACCGACCGCGCTCCTGGAGCGTCCGCCGGCCCCGGCTGCGGTCCTCGAGCGCACTGCGCTCCCCGCCCTCGACACCGACCGGCTGCCTCCGGCGACCACCCCGATCGCCCGCACCAGGCCCCGCAGCGGCCGCCGCGCCTCGTCGCGCATCGGCGACCTGGTCGCCGCCCTCCCCGCCCACAACGAGGAGGCCGGGATCGCCGCGGCGATCGAGGGCCTGCGCCGGCAGACCTGGCCGCCGGACCGGATCGTCGTCATCGCCGACAACTGCACCGACGCCACGGTCGAGATCGCCCTCGCGCACGGGGCCGAGGTGTTCGTGACCGTCGGGAACAGCCACAAGAAGGCGGGCGGCCTCAACCAGTTCCTCGCCGAGGTCCTTCCGGGGCTGCGGGACGACGACCTGGTGCTCGTGCAGGACGCCGACTCCGCGCTCGACCCCGGGTTCCTCGAGATCGCGCGCGGCAAGCTGCACGGCGGCATCGGGGCGGTCGGAGGAGTGTTCCGCGGCGGTGAGGGCGGCGGCTTCGTCGGCCACCTCCAGCGCAACGAGTACGCGCGCTACGCCCGCGACGTGCGCAGGCTGAACGGGAAGTGCCTCGTCGTCACCGGGACCGCGGCCGTGCTGCAGGTCGCCGTCATGCGCCGCATCAGCGCGGCCCGCCTGGCCGGCTCCCTCCCCTCCGGAGACGGCATCGGCGGCATCTACGACACCACCGTCCTCACCGAGGACAACGAGCTCACATTCGCGATCCGCCACCTCGGCTACGACGTGCTGAGCCCCGCCGGCTGCACCCTCGTGACCGAGGTCATGCCGACCTGGGGCGACCTGTGGCGTCAGCGCCTGCGCTGGAAGCGCGGGGCGGTCGAGAACTGCGTGCAGTACGGCTTCACGCGGGTCACGGCTCCCTACTGGGGGCGCCAGCTGCTCACCATGCTCGGCTGCATCATCACGTACGTCTACCTCGCCACGATCGTCTACGCCGTCGGCTGGGGCGAGCTGAGCGTCCAGCCCTTCTGGCTGGCCGTCACCGCGATCTTCGTCGTCGAGCGGATCGTCACGGTCCGCGACCGCGGCTGGCGGTACATGCTCGCCGCCGCGTCGATGTACGAGCTCGTCGTCGACCTGTTCCTGCAGGTCGTCCACACCAAGGCCTACCTGGATGCGCTGACACGCCGTCAGCGCGACTGGTGAGACAGAGAGAGAGACATGTACAACCACATCGGAACAGCCGCCGGAGCCGGAGTCGGTGCCGGAACGCTCGCCATGACCGGGTTCGACTCGGTCTGGCTGGCCCTCGCGGCCTTCGCCCTCATCGCTGCGGGGACCGCCGTCCTGCGCATCGCTCCTCGCCGCAAGCGCGAGGTCTGAGACACGGTGGCGGGCGGGGGACAGCCCGCGCCCGTCACCGTCCCACGACCGCCGTCGCGGCGGAGGTCCGGCTCGCGGTGGTGTATCCGGTCTTCGTCCCGGTGACGGTCAGCGTGATCCGCTTCCCCGCCTGAGCCTTCGTGAGCGTGAACCGCGGCGACGTCGCTCCCGCGATCGCCGCGCCGTCCGCCTTCCACCGGTAGGTGAGGTGGACCGGAGCCGGCGTCCACGGACCCGGATCGGCCGTGAGCACCGCCCCGACCCGGGCCGTGCCCATGACGGTCGGAGTCGCGGCGCCGAGGGTGCCGGCGGCGACCGGTGCGGTCGGCTGCGAGGTCGCCGGGCCGGAGCCGTCGGCGGCGCTCACCGTCACGGTCACCCGCTTGCCGACCGCGGAGGAGGGGACCACGAGATCCGGACCCGTCACTCCCGCGATGTCGACGCCTCCCGCCGCCCAGCGGTGGACGAGCGGTTCCGTCCGACCGGCGGAGGAGGACAGCGTCGCGCCCACCGCGGCGGTCCCGACGACGACCGGAGCCGGCGCCGCGTCGGACCGGTAGACCGCGACGTGGTCGACGAGCATCGTCCCGCCGGAGCTCTTCGGAGCGGCCGCGCTGTCGCATCCGCAGACACCGTTGGGCAGCCCGCCCCCGATGGCGAGGTTCAGGATCAGCAGCACGTCGTTCGGCACCGCGGCCTGCCACGCGGCCGCGCCCACCTCCGACTCCCGCACCACGTGCCGGGTGACGCCGTCGATGAGGAACTCCACGCGCTCGTCGCCGGGCGCGGTCCGGTCGAGCAGCGCGGAGTAGCGGTGGAACCCCGTCACGCAGGACGCGCAGTCCAGCAGCCCGCTCGTCCGGCCGGCGGGCTCGTCGCAGGGGCCGCCGTCCGGCACTCCGCAGTGCAGCGTCTGGATCACCTGGGCGGTGCCGTTGACGGCCTCGAGCATGTCCAACTCGCCGGTCGCGGGCCAGTCGATGACGGCGTCCGCGTCCCGCCCGAGAGCCCAGAAGGCGGGCCAGTAGCCGGTGGCCTGCGCGACGTCCGGCAGCTGGATCGAGGCGGTCATCAGCAGTCGTCCGCCCGCCGGCGCCGAGAACGACTTGTCGGCGGTGACGATCCGCCCGGACGTCCAGGCCCCGGCGGAGTCGCGGAGGGCGCGGATGCCCAGAGCGCCGCCGCCCGTGAGGAAGACGTTCGCCGTCGACGCGGTCGTCCGGTCGATCGCTCCGGTGCCCCAGGTGCCGACCTCGTGCTCCCACTGGCTCCCGACCGGCGCGCCCGCCGGCCCGGTGAAGTCGTCGCGCAGGAGCGTGGTCCAGCCCGGGGCGTCGGCAGGCGCAGCCGTGACGGCCTGGCCGGCGGACGAGGCGACCGGAGTCGCGGACGCCGGCGCGAGGGCGGCGACCGCCTGCGGGGGCGTCGCCGCGAGCACTCCGAAGCACAGGGCCGCGAGGGCGAGGGCGAGACGCGGCCGGTGGAGGAGTCGTGAAGGCATGGCGAGTCCTCTGCGTCGACGGGGTGCACAGCTGCGTGCACTTCGACGCTAGTGAGGAGGACTCGCTCTTCCTCCACCCTCGAGGCGGGGTGATCCCCGGCACGAAAGCTCACCACCGGGCCCGTCCGGCGCGCTGACCTCCGCCGCGAGATGCCACTTGAGTACGCGACACGCCGCACGAGGCGTACCGAAGTGGCATCTCGCGGGAGGGGGACGGCGCGGGCCCGCTCAGTGCTCGGCGCGCCCCGAGTCCTCGATGAGGCGCACCTTCACGTTCACGGCGAGGGGCCCCGAGACCGACGGGTCGGCGGCGAGCAGCGCGTGCATCCGCTCGCCCACCAGGCGGAGCGTCTCGGGGGCCGGCAGTGCGGCGGACGCGGCGATGTGCGCGCTCACCGTGGTGAACCCCTCCGACCGGTCGATGTCGACCAGCACGTCGGGCTGCCGCAGCGCCAGCTTCACGGCGAGCGCGTCGGCCGCGGCCTCGACCACCGGCTGCGCCGGGTAGACCCCTGCGACGCCCTCGATGTCGCGGATCTCGGCGGTCAGCCGCTGCGAGAGCTCGGTGTCGTCGGTCATTCCCGCTCCTCCCGGTGGGGGTACACGTCGTCGACGGTCACGTCGATCGCGCCGACGATCAGCTCGGTGTGGCGCTCCAGGGCGTAGCGGATGCGCTCGCGCAGGCGGTCGGCGGCCACGGCGACCGGCAGGCCGAACTCGAGAGCGCAGGTCACGTCGATCCGCACCACGGCGCCGGGAGCCGAGACGTCGCCGTCGAGAGTGCAGCGGCCCATGATGACGCCGCCCATCGTGTCGCCGGCGCGGCGGATCATCCCGCGCACGGCCGCCTCGGTGAGCGCCAGGCGGAGGGTCGGGTCGGGGTGGCGGACGGGGATGTCGCGGCCGGAGCGCACCTCGGAGCGGATCGCGTCGAGCAGGCCGGCGATCCAGACCTCGTCGCGGTCGGGCTCGCGGTCGGCCTCCTGACGCAGCGCCCGCGCCGAGAGCTCGGTGAGGCGGGTGAGGTTCGCGAGAGCGAGCCGGCACGCGGCGGAGTTCTCGATCGAGGGGTCGCGCGGCTCGCGGCCGCGGTCGAGGTACTCGCCCAGCTCCTCGAGCGTGTGGCCGTCGAGGTCGTCCTCGGGCACGGCGGCGTCGTCGGTCATCGCCATGCCTCCAATTCGTGGAGCAGGAATCGACGGGCCCGGGCGAGGAGGCCGCGGACCGTCGAGACGGGGAGTTCGAGAGCGTCGGCGATCTCCTGGTAGCTGTAGCCGGCGGTCTCGCGGAGTAGCCAACAGCGTCGCTGATCAGCAGGCAATCGGTCCAGCGCTTCCCAGACCGCGTCCAGCTGGAGTCGCGCCTCGACGATGCGCTCGGGGGAGTGCTCGGGCGGCGCGGGCGGATCCCAGTCGTCGATGTCGTCGTGGCGGCGGCGGACGCGGATCCGGTCGATCGCCTTGTGGGTGACGATGCGCATCAGCCAGTTGCGGATGTGCGCCGGGCTGTCGAGATCGGCTAGGCGCCGCCAACCGGTGAGGAACGCCTCCTGCACCACGTCCTCGGACTCCGCCTCGGAGCCGAGGAGCTTCGCGGCGTAGACGCGCATGAGGGCGCCGTGGCGGCGGGCGAGCTGCTCGAACGCCTGCACGTCGCCGTCGACGGCGCGCGCGGCGAGGGTCGCGTCGGACGCGTTCAGGAGGGGGTCGTCGTCGATGAGCGCCTCCTCCGCGGTCCCGCGTGCGGTGTCCCCGCGCGCCGATGCCCTCAGTGTGGGGCGCCGTCCGGCATGACTACCAGCCTTGACAACGGGCCGCCGAATCCGCTGGCCGGATTGCGAGTGCCGCCGATGGGGGACGTCACGAGACGGGATTCGTGACATTCCGGCTCCTCGACACGTCTTGATTCCGTACCCCTCGTGCGTCCCCCCGAGCGCACGGACCCCGAACCCGGAAGAAGTCCCCCATGCACTGCTCCCTCCGCCGCCGCCCCGGGCGGACGTCATGAGCGAGTCGACCTTCACCCTCGGCAGCCCGTTCGCGGGCGACGAGCGGGCCGACCGGCGCTACGAAGCCTCCGGCGACGATCCGTCCGCCGCGTCCGCCGTCTACTCCGAGGCGTACGGCGGAGGCGAGTTCCGCGTCGCTCCGTCGCAGCGCGGCTTCTCCTACCGCTACGCCGTCCGCGGCAGCGAGCGGGTGACCCTGCGCACCTCCGACTGCTCCGGCACCCTCACCGGCCGGGTCCCGCATCTGAAGGAGTACGTCGTCGGCTGGTTCCGGGCCGGCGGCGGACGCCTGAACCTGCCGCCCTTCACCCGCACCGGCACGCTGTCGGCCCCGTTCCTGTTCCCCGCTGAGCGGCAGTTCGGTCTCGAGTTCGAGCCGCACCGGCAGAACCTCATCCACTTCGCCCCCGGGTTCCTCGAGGACGTCGCGACCGAGACGCACGCCGGCCCCCGCCAGCCCGTCTCCTTCGACCACGAGGCCGAGGCCGACCCGGGAGTCCTCGCCCGCTGGCGCGCCGCGGTGACGGAGGCGACCGCCGCGCTCGCGACGGCCGCCATCACACCGCTGGTGCGCTTCACAGCAGAGCTCGACCTCGCTCGCGTGCTGCTGCTGCTGTTCCCGTGGCGCGCGTGGGACGTGCCGGCCGTGCTGCGCCGACCGTCCGCGTCCAAGACCCGGGTCGCGCTGGACTTCCTCCAGCACCACGCCCACGAGCCGATCACCCCGGCCGACGCCGCCCGCGCGGCCGGTCTGCACACCCGCACCCTGCAGCAGGCGACGAAGCGGCACCTCGGAGTGTCGCCCTCGGTCTACCTGCGCGACGTGCGGCTGGACCGCGCCCACTCCGACCTGATCGCCGGCGACCCCTGCTCGACAACCGTCGCCGCGGTCGCCCGCGAGTGGGGCTTCGGCAACCTCGGCCGCTTCGCGAGCGCCTACCAGGTGCGCTTCGACGAGAAGCCGAGCCACACGCTGCGCCGCTGACGCGCAGCCCCTGCGAGCCCGAGAGCCCGGACCGTCCCAGGACGGTGCCGGGCCCTCGTCGTCTCCGGGTGCCTCTCGAGGGACCGTTTCGGAGGATGCTCCATCGTGTCCTCCGACCGGTCTTCTGGACACGGACCTCGTGGCACTCGGCGCCGGCTCAGCCCGGCTGATGCACGTGGATGTCGCTGCTCGACGTCACGCCGTTGAACTCGAGATACAGCTGCCCCTCGACGACCGACACGGTCAGCGTGTTGCGGCGCTCGAGTACCGCGACCGCGGCATCCAGGAACCCCTGGTCGAAGCTCTGGACGGTGATCTGCTCGAGCTGGTGGACGCGCTTGCCCGACCACGCCGCGATCACCTTCTCCGGGTTGCGATGCGTGTAGACCGTCGTGCGGTCGGCCAGCCTGCTCCCGAAGTGCAGTCGCTCGGCATCGGGCGCGCCCACCTCGATCCACGTGGTCAGCCTGCCGGTGAGATCGCGGACCAGCACCGCCGGCTCGGTCGCCGTCGACGAGATCCCCTCGCTGAAGGTGATCCCCTCCACGTATTCGAGGCAGTACGCGAGCACGCGCGTCATCATGTACACGTCGGTCTCGGAGGGGTGCCGAGCGGCTCGCACAGTGATGTCCTCGTACACGCCGCGGTCCACATCAGCCAGCTGTATCGCGAAGTTGTACATCACTGCGCCGGCTGCCACGTGTGGGAGCTTATGTCCTCTCGCTCATCGAGGAGCGCGAGGATTCTCCGGCGCCGGTGGGGGCATCGCGTCGGCGCGCCTCCACGCAGGAACGGCCCGGCAGGAGGCATTCACTCCGTCGAGAGCGTCTCACTCTGGGCGACGTTCAGACCCAGTGGACCCCGCTGCTCGGCTCCAGCCCGGCACGCTCGTCCGTCGCAGCGTCCTCGACTCCTCCGCCGGTGGGGTCCAAGACGTCGTCGGTCGGAGGAGGCGCTCACGCGGCCCGGCCACGCCGTCGTGCCTGCCGCCGGACCCTGTGTACTCCGCTGGCCGCTCAGCGAGTGCGCCGCCCGGGCCTGTTCGATGACCGCCGTCGCGACAGTGTTCTGTCACCGCTGCTGATCGATGAATGGTGCAGACGGAGCTGTAATCGAGTCGAGAGCGCCGTGCGAAAACAGTAATGGAAGCTAATTGCCGACATTTCAGCGGTAGCCCTTTGCTGATAGCGTCGCCCGCGGCGCGTAGGCAACACGATACTCAGCGCAATTCTCGACGTGTTGGCGTCGGTAGGAGGGGACGCGTTGGAGTTGTCGGTGCTCACGCCTGCCTCGATGACACTTGAAGGGCACTCTTGGTGTTATTGCTCAAAGCGTCGAATGAGGCCGCGCGGTAGTGTCGCAAGGTTGGTTTACCGGCTCTTCATGTCGCCGCCGCGGGAGGATCTGAGGCCGGAAAGAGGAGTCGGCCGATGTTCGGTCGATGCTCTGAGCCGATCCCGGGCGTTCTACGGGGCTTCGTGAGAAGGTTGCGACTAATCGCCCGCTTTGATGGTAAGAACGCGTGCCCGCCGGGAATCACGTTGGCGGTGATTCTGGCGGCGGCGACGTCGTCATCGTTCACGAGGGCTTCGAGTTTGACCTCCTCGCAATTCGCAACTTCTTCCCCACCGTCCGCCGTGGCGAGATAATCCTGAGCCGTCTACCGAAGCCAACCGATACAATGTTCTTGTCCGGCAACTGGGTATGTCTGCCGCGAAGACCAGAGCACAGCGTCATGCCTTGTGCCACCTCACGCTTATCGGGTTCTGATCGTCCGCCGCCTACGAGCCGTCTTGCATAGTGTCGGTTCAGTTTCGTCCGTCGGTCACGTCATGACTCTCGTTCTTTATACCCACTGGACCCCGCTGCCCGGCTCTAGCCCGGCTCGCTCTTCTGCGGCCGCATCCTCGACTCCTCCGCCGGTGGGGTCGGAAACATCGTCGGTGAAGGCAATGTCGGCCAATCGCTCCGGCGAGGACCCGATATCGAACAGAGCCGCGTACTCAGGAAGTCGGTAGCGGCGCCCGAGTAGTGGACCTCCCGCTCTCTCGCGGTAGAGGACGACTGCAACACCCTCCGTGTCCTCGACTCCAAGTACCCACACGAGGGCTGCAGAGCGCGGATCGCGAACATCTACGACTCGCGCCCGCAAGTGCTCGAGGAACCGGGCGACGTCGGAAGAAGTCACCTGCTTCTCCTTGCCTTCCTTCAGTCGCTTAATCGAGTTCGAGGCGAATAGCTCATTTCGACGGTGGTGGTCATCGCCGAAGGGTATTTGTCCGAACTGGTGGAAAAGACGGTACCGGCGAAGGCTGGATCCACCCTATCAGGGCAGTCGCCTGACCGATCGTCCGAAATGCAGTAGCTCGTCTTCACGCCGAGGGTCCCGTTGATGTCGACGCCGTAGTAGTTGGACACATATTCACAGGCCATGACGAGCCTGACGGGGATGCTGTCCGTGTAGGTGCACTTCCCGTCTGCGCAGACCTTCTTATTGGCGTATGCTTCGTAGCGAGCATCCGATCCTTGGAAGGTCGCACCTTTTGGGTTGTTCGAGATGAAGCGGAGCGTTTGAAACTTGTGAATGTTGTGCTTGGTCTGGATCTTTACCCAACCGAAGCCCTTGTTTCCGTTCCAAGCCCCTGACCGGACGAACAGGGATCGCTTCTCGGTATTCTTCCACTGGAAGACGATCGTGCTTCCGTCGGCCGCGGCAGCTGTCGCGGTCGGCACGAAGCAACCCGTCACGATCGAGAGCAGCAGGGTAACGAGAACGGCTCCGCGCTTCATTCGTCGCGAATTCCTCTGAAGTGCCGGCATCATTTCAACTCTGTTGAGCCTTGCTCGCATGAGACCCTACGTGCTCGAGACGCTCCCGTCTTGAATCTGGCGCGGGGGCGGTTGCGGAGGCGCCTTCTAGCTGGCGGCGGCGTGCCCGCGGCGAGTACCGAGCAATCCGGCTCCGCGAACTCCGCTCACCCGTCTCGCGCGAACCCCTTGTGCTCCACCTCTTGTGCACTCGGCTGGCCGCTCCGCGAGTGCTCCGCGGGGGCCTGTGCAGCCCGCTGGCCGCGAAACGCATCCGCGCTCGACGTTTCCTGCACCTTGGCTGAGCCACCGGGACGTCCGGGCCCCGGGCCACGTCTTCATCATGTGCCACGGATCGTGAGCACCGCGGCCCCCGGCCACGACCTCTGACCATCTGGAGAAGATCATGACCAACGTCACCCCCACCAGCCTCGCCAACGCCTCCTCGGCCAAGCACGGCACCGCTACCTCGGCCGGCAAGAACACGATCGCCGACGGCGTCGTCGAGAAGGTCGCCGGCATCGCGGCCCGCGAGGTCCCCGGCGTGCACGACCTGGGCAACGGCGCCGCCCGCGCCATCGGCGCCATCCGCAACGCGATCAACGCGCAGGACCGCGGCCAGGGCATCTCCGTCGAGGTCGGCGAGAAGCAGGTCGCCGCCGACATCACCGTCGTCGCCGAGTACCCCGTCGCGCTGCAGAAGCTCGCCGACAGCGTCCGCTCCGCCGTCTCCGAGGCCATCTCCTCGGTCGTCGGCATGGAGGTCGCCGAGGTGAACGTCACCATCTCCGACGTCTTCATCCCCTCGGACGACAAGGACGACGAGACCGAGAGCCGCGTCAAGTGACTCCGTCCCACATCGGCCTGGTCCTCGGCGCGGTCCTCGCGCTGACGGCTCTCGTCTTCGGCTTCTGGGCGCTCCTCTGGGTCGCCCTCGCCATGGCGATCGGCTACGGCGTCGGGCGGGTCGTCGAGGGCAAGCTCGACCTGCGCTCCCTCGGCGACACCCTCCGCGGGCGGCGGTCCTCGTGACCGCGGCGGTGATGGCCGACGAGGCCAGCCACGGCCGCACGACGATCAGCTCGCGCGCCGTGCGCCGAGTCGTGTCGGCCGTCACCGCGGAGGCGCTCGACGTGAACTCGTCCGACGTCTCCGTCGAGCTCGACGACGAGGGAGGACGCCTCCACGTCGTCGCGCACGCCCCCATCCACGTCACGCCCCTGGGCGAGACGGGCCGCCGCTCCTCCGGGACGCTGCTGGACCGACTCAGCCGGGCGCAGACGACCATCCGCTCGCGCTGCCTCGAACTGACGGGCTCCACGATCGGCCGGGTCGACCTCCGGATCACCGGTGCCGACCTCCGAGAACGAAGGAGGGTGTCGTGACGACTCCCACCACTGCCGGCCGGGCGCTCTACCCGCGCCTGGTGCGGCGCGAGACGCACTCGTCCCGCTCCGGATCGGCGATCGTCCTCGCCGTGCTGCTCATCCTCCTGTTCGCGTGGCTGGGCACGGAGGCGGTCCTCGCCGTCCTCGGGCAGCCCGCGCTGCTCGTGGCCCCCCAGGACGGAGCGTCCTCGCTGCTGAACGCGGCCGCAGCGCCCATCGCGCTGACCGCCGCCGCCGGCGCCGTTCTCGCGCTGATCGGGCTCGTCCTGATCGTCGTGTCGCTCAAGCCCGGCCGTCGAGGCCGTCGCGCCGTCAGCACGGACCGCACCGCGGCGATCGTCGACGACCGCGTCATCGCGCAGGCCGTCGCCCGCACCGCCGGCTACGCCGGTGACGTCGACCCGGACAACGTGTCGGTGTCGGTCGGATCCCGCGTCGTCGACGTGACGGTCTCCCGCACCTCCGGCCGCAGCATCGACGTCACGCCGATCCGCGAGGCCGTCGACGCCGAGCTCGCCACGTTCGACTGCACCCCGCGCCTGCGCTCCAAGGTGCGCCTGTCCGAGAAGGGAACGGTCCGCTGATGACCACCACGAACCGATTCCTCAACCGGCTGCTCCTGTTCGTCGTGGGCCTCGTCCTCCTCCTCGCCGGCGGCGCCGTCGCGGTGGGGTCGCTGCTCCCGCAGGTCCAGGAGAACGTGTCCACCGCCGCGCAGGACGCGGCCGACCCCACGAGCCAGGCCCTCTCGGGCGGCACCCCGTGGATCCTCTGGGTCATCGCGGTCGTCGCGCTCGTCCTCATCCTGCTGCTGGTGCGCTTCATCGTGCGCCAGGGCCGCGGCCGCACCTCCACGCTGCTGCGCGTCGGCTCCGGAGAGGGAGCGGGGACGCCCACGGGCGGCTCCGTCACCATCGACGCGAAGGTCGCCGAGCAGGTCCTCGAGGAGGCTCTGTCGCAGGAGCCGTCCATCGTCGCGGTCGACGTGACCGCGTTCGAGATCAAGCACCAGAAGGTGCTGCGCGTCACCGCGCACACCCGCCGCGGCGCCTCGCCCGCCCGTACCCGGCAGACGGTCGACCAGGCCGTCCGCCAGTGGGACGCCCTCCTCGGCGAGGAGACGCCCGTCGTCATCCAGATCGTCAGCGGTCTGCGGACGAAGATGAGCGGCACCGCCCGCGTGCAGTAGCCGCCGGCACCACCGTCCGGCCCTCCCGATCGGGAGGGCCGGAGAGCCCCGCTCAGGCGGGATGGAAGACTTTCTGAAGGAGCACCCCATGTCCGATCCGATGGAGCCCGGCACCGTCGAGCGCATCCGCACCGACGAGCAGTCGACCCCGAACGAGCAGAGCCGACGCGAGTCCGCCCGCCGGGACGCGACGCCGTCCGAGCCCGCGACGACCGAGAGCCGGGTCGCGACCGCCGCCGGCGAGAGCGCCCAGCGCGTGTCCGGCGTCCACCACCTCGGCGGAGCCGTCGCCCGCGGCCTCGACCGCGCCTCCCGCCGCGTGCTGGGCACCAGCACCGTCCCCGGAGTGACGGTCTCGAAGGCCGACGGCGTCACCACCGTCGACATCGACCTCGTCGTCGAGTACCCCCACCCGGTCCGCGAGGTCCTGGACGCCGTGCGCGATCAGGTGCAGCGCGTGGCGGAGCCGGTCGCCGGCGGCCACGTCGTCGTCAACGTCGAGGCGACCGACGTCCACGGCCCGTTCGATCCGATCGAGAAGCCGGAGGAGGACAAGGAGCCGCTCGTCGACACCGCCGAGCGGGCCGCGTCCGACGCCCGCGACTCCGCCGTCGAGGCCGTCGGGAACGCCCGCGACGCCGTCTCCGGTGCCGTCGACTCCGCCCGCGGACGCCTGGCGGACGCCGCCGACGACGCCGCGGACGCGATGGACCGCGCGGCCGACGAGCGCGACGAGCGCGCAGCCGCCCAGAAGACGGCCGACGACGAGCGCGCCGCCGAGCGCGACGAGGACGACCCCCGCTTCGAGACGCACGCCGCCCCGGCCGTCGTCGAGACCGCGGAGTTCGTGGTCCGCGTCCAGGTCGAGCCGGTCGACGACGCCGGCGACCCCCGCACCGCGACGGTCGAGGTCGCGCCGGCGGAGTCCGAGCACGTCGACCGCGACGACGCCCGGGCCGACGAGGCCGCCCACGACGACTCGGACGCCCCCCGCTCCGAGGACGCCCCCCGCTCCGAGGACGACCGCGCGTCGTCCGCCGCCGGTCGGGAGTAGTCCCGTGCGCACCCGCTCGTACGGCGCGCGACGCAAGCCGCGTGCGGCCTGGATCGCGCTCGCCACGGGCGTCGTGCTCTCGTTCGTGGTCGTCGTCGCCGTGCTGCTGCCCGTCCTCGGGCTGATCGGCGCGGCCGACGGGACCACGGCCGGGGCGCTCGACGTCCCGGTCGGCGCGATCGTCCTCTCGATCGTCATCAGCTACGCGGTCGGCCTGGCCTGCCTCGCGGTCTCGTTCCTCTCCCGCAACGCGGCCCTCGCCTGGATCGCTGCGGTGGCCGCCGTGATCGCGACGCTCATCGGCTCGATCTGGCCGCTCATCGCGACCGGATTCGCCAGCGTCGACCAGGCGAAAGACGTCATCCCCTTCATCCAGGACCTGATCGCCCGGGTCCGGGGGTAGCGTCGGGGCGATGAGCTCCGACTACCTCCGCGCCTACGACGACCAGCTCCGCTCCGACGCCGAGACCCCGAGCGCCGTCTCCGTGACGCGCGAGGGGCCTCTGCGTCTGGTGACCTTCGCCGGCGGACGCGGATTCGTCACCTACCGCGACCTCGGCGGCGCCTCCTCCGAGGAGATCGCCCGCCTGGTCGCCGCGGCCTGCGCGCACTTCGACGCCGATCCCGGCGTCACCCGCGTCGAGTGGAAGACCCGCGGGCACGACGAGGCCCCCGGCCTGCACGACGCGCTCGTCGCGAACGGCTTCGCGCCCGACGAGGCCGAGTCGATCATGATCGGCCCGGTCGAGGCGCTGCTCTCGGACCGGCCGGTCCCGGAGGGGGTCGTGCTGCGGCGGGTCATCGACGAGCCGGACGTCCGCAACTTCAGCGCGATGATCGACGCCGCCTTCGAGGAGGAGGTCGACGTGTCGATCGCCGACTCGCTCGTCGCCCGCCTGGCGCGCGGCGACGGCATGGAGCTGTGGGTCGCCGAGGTCGACGGGCGGATGGCGTCCGGCGGCCGGCTCGAGCCCGTCCCCGGCACCGCCTTCGCCGGCATCTGGGGCGGAGCGACGCTGCCGGAGTACCGCGGACGCGGGCTCTACGGCCTGGTCACCGCCGCCCGCGCCGCCTCCGCCCGGGACCTCGGGAAGACCCTCGTGCACAGCGACTCCACCGAGTACTCGCGGCCCATCCTCGAGCGCGCGGGCCTCGTGCGGGTGTCGACGACGACGCCGTACCGCCGGCGCCGGACCCGGTAGCGCCCAGCGGGGGTGGATCTCGATACGCGCGCTACTCGATCAGCAGACGCCTGGTGGTCGTCTGCAGCGGAGCGGCGTATCGAGACCCGTCCGTTCGTGCGCGGGATCAGCTCGGGGACGTGATCTCGAGCGCGATGTTGTCGGGGTCGCGGAACTCGAGGAGGCTCATGCCGCCGGCGTCCTTGATCGGCTCGTGCGCGATGCCGAGGCCGTCGAGGACGGCTGCGGCGGCCTTCAGTGCGTCGAGGTCGGGGACGGTGAAGCTGACGTGGTCGAGTCCGACCCGGTCCTCGTCGAAGCGGTCGTCGCCGGGTGCGACGGGGCGCAGGCCCAGCAGTCCGCCCGGGAACTGGTAGATCACTCCGCCGAAGACGAACGCCAGCTGCTCCTTCTCCTCCGGCGACGCGTCGGCCGGCGGCGCCTCGAAGGCGACGTCGAAACCGAAGACGGAGTCGTAGAACGGGCGCGAGACGGCGATGTCGCGGACGGTGAGTCGGACGTGGTTGTAGTCGACAGCGGGGATCGGCACAGGGGTTCCTCTCGGCGGGGCGGGCGGAGTGCCCGTCTCCATTTATTCGGAGGCGGCGGGCCGCCGGTTCGGGGCTGGCGTCGCCTCCCGGGATCGGGTAGCGCGTCAGTCCAGCTCGGTCGGCCGCGCAGGCTCGGCCAGCAGCGCGCGCGCCGCCATCCCGATCACCGCGCTGTAGGTGGGGTAGGCGAAGCGGACGTTCGCGAGGGTCGCGAGGTCGACTCCGGCCGCCATCGCCGTGGTCACCGACTGCACGACCTCGATCGCGTTCTCGCCGACCGCGTGCGCGCCGAGCAGCAGCTCGCGGCGCCGGTCGGCGATCAGCGTGAGGAAGCCGTTCTCGCGGTCGTCGATGACGGCGCGGTCCAGGTTCGAGAACGGCACCGAGGCGACGACGCACTGCGGATCGCGCTCGCGGGCCTGCTCCTGCGTGAAGCCGACGCCTGCGTAGTCCGGGTCCGTGAATCCGCCGGCGGGCAGGAGGAACTGGGGCGTGCGCCGGTTCGCGCCGAGCACCGCGTTCTCGGCGGCGGCCTCCGCCTCGAACTGCGCCGCCTGCACGAGCATGTCGCGCCCGTTCGCGTCGCCGACCGCGAAGATGTGCGGTACCACGGTGCGGAAGTACTGGTCGGCGGGGATCGCCGAGCGGACGACCTCGATGCCCGCGTTCTCGAGTCCCAGGTCCTCGACGTCGGCGGGCCAGCCGGTGGCCATGATCACCACGTCGACCTCGGCTGTGCGGTCCTCGCCGCCCTCGCGCCACGTGATCGCGAGCGAGCCGTCGTCCTGCCGCTCGATGCCCGACACCGTCTCGATCCCGGTGCGGACGCGGACGCCCTGGCGCTCGAAGGCGGACGCGACGTGCTCGGAGATGCTGGAGTCGGAGGTCATCAGGATCCGCGGGGCGACGTCGAGGAGCGTCACCTCCGAGCCGAACGCGTTGAAGACCGTGACGAGCTGGGCACCCGTGTTGCCGCCGCCGATCACGGCGACGCGGCGGGGCAGCCCGGTCAGCCCGAGCACGTCCTCCGGCACGGTCGCGAGCTCGGCGCCCGGGATCGGCAGCCGCCGGGAGTGCCCGCCGACGCAGACCATGATCGAGCGCGCGCGGATCCGCCGCCCGCTGTCGAGCACGAGGGTGCTCTCGTCGACGAAGCGGGCGCGGCCCTCGTGGATCAGGTCGACCCCCGCCTCCTCGAACCGCTGCGCCTCGCGCTTGATCGAGCGCACCAGGTCCACGCGCTCGTGCACGTGGCGCACGGTCGCGGTCCAGTCGAGGACGGGAGTGCCGATCTCGATGCCGTAGTCGCCGGCCGAGCGGGTCTCGCGCATCATCCGCGCCGTCTTCGCCAGGACGCGGGTGGGCACGCAGCCGGTGTTGACGCAGGTGCCGCCGACACGCGCGGCCTCGAGCACGACGACGCGCGCTCCCAGTTCCGCGGCACGGAGGGCGGCGGCCGTCCCCGCGGGTCCTGCGCCGATGACGGCGACGTCGTACTCGTCCTGCTCGGGAGTGCTGTCGGGCACGGGGACCTCCGGTTCTGGGTGTTCCTCGATCCTCCCGCGCCGCGCCCCGCCGCACCCGGCCTTGACAGCGCGCGAGCGGCAGGGCGTCCGCGAGCGCCGCCCGTGCCACTGGCTGAACATCGGCCGGGGACGGTTGCCCGGCGGGCGCCCCGCACGGTGGGATGACCGGGTGGGCTGCGGCGGGGGACTCGAGCGGAAGGCGCTCCGATGAGCGCCCGCACCTTCGGGGTGGAGGAGGAGTACCTCCTCGTCGACGCCGGCACGTTCCTCCCGACGCCCGCGGCGCCGCTGCTGCTCGGCTCCGTCCGCGGCTCCCCGGCGGTCGCCCTGGCCGCCGAGCTCAAGGCGGAGCAGATCGAGGCGGTCGGCGCTCCCGCCCGCACGCACGACGCGCTGCTGGCGGGCCTGCGCGAGGGCCGCCGCCTGGCCGACGAATCCGCCCGCGAGGTCGGGGCCCGAGCCGTCGCGGTGGCGACCAGCCCCGCCGCGTTCGAGCCGCACCTCTCGGCCGACGAGCGCTACGACCGGATGGCCGAGCGCTTCGGCCTCGTCGCCCGCGAGCAGTTCACCTGCGGCCTGCACGTCCATGTCGGAATCGGATCGCCGGAGGAGGGCATCGCGGTCCTCGACCGGCTGCGCGGCTGGCTGCCCGCCCTCCTCGCCCTGAGCGCCAACTCCCCGCTGAGCGCCGGCGTCGACACCGGCTTCGCCAGCTGGCGCTACCAGTCGTGGGGGCGCTGGCCCACCGCGGGCCCGGTCGGGATCTGGGGCGACCTCGCGCAGTACCGCAGCGTCGTCGCCTCCCTCACCTCCTGCGGCGTCCTGCTGGACGAGGGGATGCTCTACTTCGACGCCCGCCTCTCGCGGGCGCACCCGACCGTCGAGGTGCGCATCGCCGACGTCCCGCTGCACGCCGAGGACTCGGCGCTGATCGCCGTCCTGATCCGGGCGCTCGCCGAGACCGCCGTCCGCGACGCGGGCGCCGGGGTCCCGCCCGTGCCGCTGCCGACTCCGGTGATCGCCGTCTCCTCCTGGCTCGCGAGCCGCCACGGCACGACCGGCGACCTCATCGATCCGGTCGACGGCTGCCCGGCCCCCGCCTCCGCGGTGCTGGCGCGCCTGCTCGACCACGCGGGCCGAGCGCTGGCGGAGTCGGGCGACGACGAGGTCGCGGCGTGCGGCGTCGAACGGGTCCTGGCGCGGGGCACGGGAGCGGAGCGGCAGCGCGCGGTGTGGGAGCGGACGGCGTCCGTGTCCGAGGTGATCGCGGACGCGGCGGAGGCGACGCGCGCCTAGCGGCTCAGGGCTCGCTGGTCGCGGGGTCCGCCGCACCGGGCGCCGCTGCTCCGGACTCCACCGTTCCGGGCTCCGCCGCCTCGGGCTGCGGCGACTCCGGCACCAGCTGGTAGCCGCCCTCGATCGTGCCGTCCGGGCGGAGGAGGATCTGCGTGTACACCGGGGCACCGCTGCGGAGCGTCGTGCCGCTGACCCGGAGGGGCTCCCCGGCGAAGAACGCCTCGGAGCCGGTGCAGCCGGCGAAGAAGGACGCGTCCGGGCGCTGCACGGCGAGGCACACCGTGGTGCCGTTCGGCTCGGTGATCAGCAGGCGGTCGTTCTCGGCGGTGTCGAACCCGGACCCGTAGACGACGGCCTCGCCGGCGAGCAGGGCGAGGCCCGGCGGGACGTCGGTGGTCGGCTCCCAGCCCTCGACGAGCGCGGCGAAGCGATCGGCGGGAGTGGCGGAGGCGGTCGGCGTGGCGACGGGGTCCGCGGGAGGCGGGAGGAGGAGCGCGGTGGGGACGATCGCGCCGACCGCGGCTCCGCCGACGATCGCGGCGGCGAGCACGAGGCGGCGGCGGCGAGGGTGGGGCGCCCGCGGGGCGCGCCGGTCGGGGTGCTCGGCGGGCGACTCCGGAGTCTCGGAGCCGGTGGGCGCCGACAGCGGGAGTGCGGTCGCGGACAGGGGGAGACGCGGGTCGGTCGCCGTGCCGGGATGTGCGGCGCCCGGCTGCGCCCCGGACAGCGCGGCGCCGGTCTGCGCGCCGGACCGCGACGCTCCGGGAGGCGCGTCCTCCGCCTCCAGCTCGCCGAGCCGCCGCAGCGCCTCGCGCCGCTCGTCCCGGTCGGCGCCGTCCTCGCGGGGTCGGGCCGACAGGATCCGCTCGAGATCCCTGCGCTCGTCGTCGTCGGCCTGCACTCCGCCAGTATGACGGCGCCGGACACGGGAACGGCCCGCGACCGCCGGAACGTCGCCTTCACAGCGGTGTCCCGGCGGCCGCGGGCCGTTCCGCTGAGGGCGTCAGCCCGACGGGTTCTCGACCGGTTCGCCCTCGGGGTCGGTGGCCGTCTCGGGGTCGACGTGCTCGGGGTCGGTGGTCTGCGGGTCCTCGGGAGTGTTCTTCTCGGTCATCGGATCCTCCTTGTCGCTGGATGCGGAACGTGCGGACGCCGTCAACGCTACGGCGCGCGTTCCGGCCACCGCGCCCGGTTGACTCCGCCGCCCGGCGTCCGTAACCGAGGTCAGGAGCGGCGGATCCGCCCGAGCGGCCCGTCCCGCTGCTTCTGACCTCGGCTCCGGACGCCGCTCGCCTCAGCCGGCCCCTTCACCCGTGGCAGCCGCGAGCCTCCACCGCAAGGCCTGGCAGCCGTCTTCCGCGATTCGTACTCTGAACCGATCGAGCCGAGGAGCAGCAGCGCCACATGATCCGCACCACCGTCACCATCGAGGGCAAGACCTACGGGCTGTCCCAGGGGACCGACGTCGCCGATCTGAAGCGGTCGGCGACCGAGGCGACACAGGCCGGAGGAGGCCTCGTCGACTTCGTGATCGTGGGCAACCGCCAGGTCAGCGTCCTGATCTCGACGGGCGTGCCGGTGATCTTCGAGGAGCTCGAGGTGCCGGACGACGACCGCGACACCGGCGACGTCCACCGGCCGTGGGACGACATCGACTACCTCGACTGACCCCGCCTTCCCGGTCGCGCCGAGTCGCGGCCGGGTCCCAGACGCCTGAGGGGCGCCGCCGGCTGGACCCGGCGTCTCTCGGGCACCTCGTGGCGCGCTACTCCGCGGACTCGCTCTCGGCCAGCTCGCCCGCGACCAGCGTGCGGGCGGCCGAGGCGAGGGCCGAGCGGATGCGCTCCGCGGACTCCTGCAGCATCGCCGCGATCGCGTCGACGTCGTGGCCGCCGGTGTGGCGGAGCAGCCAGGCCTGACGCTCGAGCGTCGGCAGGGCGTGCAGGCGGCGGTGGAAGCCCGAGCGCAGCAGGTCGTCCTCGCGGATCGCAGGGGCGGCCTGCTCGGCGCGCTCCATCGCGGAGCCGCCGCGCTGCACGCTCGCGCG
Organism: Rathayibacter sp. AY1B5; assembly: GCF_002932795.1. Classification (NCBI taxonomy): domain Bacteria; kingdom Bacillati; phylum Actinomycetota; class Actinomycetes; order Micrococcales; family Microbacteriaceae; genus Rathayibacter; species Rathayibacter sp. AY1B5. Next base: position 25,078 of record NZ_PSWM01000014.1, on the reverse strand, counting down.
ACCGACCTCGGTGCGCATCAGGTCGAGGGCGCCCGTGTCGTCGAGTCCCTGCGGCCGTCCGCTGCGGACGGTGACCGCGGCGTGGCGGAGGGCGGCGCTCGCCGCAGAGTCCGAGAGCGTGAGGCGGTAGGCGTACGCATAGAGGCCGAGGGCGCGGTTCTCGAGGGCGCGGCCGGCGAGCAGCTCGCCCTGCTGCTGCGACTGCGTCATGCCGACGGCGGCGACAGGTCTGTCGTAGGTGGTCACGGTGACTCCTCGGCTCCGCGCGCTCCCGGTCGGACAACGCGTCGGAGGCGATGCTAGGGAGTCGAGAACGATCGTTCTACCCTTGACATCTCAGGATCCTTTTCGATGCATGCGCATGGAAGCGCTTTCCCGACAACCGTCCTGAAAAGTGGAAGCGCTCTCACTCCCGCGCCGAGAGGATGCAGAACTCGTTGCCCTCCGGGTCGGCGAGCACGACCCACGACTGCTCGCCCTGCCCGACATCGGACCGCGTCGCCCCCAGGGCGACCAGCCGCGCGACCTCCGCCTCCTGGTCGTCCGGCACGAAATCCAGGTGCAGGCGGTTCTTCACGGTCTTGCGCTCGGGCACGTCGAGGAAGAGCAGACTCGGCCCGCGGCCCGACGGGGCGAGCAGCTCGATGCCGTCCTCGTCCTCGTCCACGACGTCCCAGCCGAGCGCCTCCTGCCACCAGTGACCGAGGGTCCGGAAGTCGGTGCAGTCGACGATGATCTCTTCGAGTCGGAGGGCCATGCCCCGACGCTAATCGGCGCAGGGCGTGTCGGGGAAGTGCGTCCGGCGGGTCCGCCCGGCGCCGCGGCTCCGTCCGGCCGTCTGGTCCGCGGACACGGGCCCGTGCCGCTTCGGCACGACCGCTGGCGGCCGGAGCGGCGGCGCGGCATCCTCGACCCGGGTGCCCCTGCGCCCGGGGACGAGGAGCAGCATGAGCACCGCACGCGAGCAGTGGGAGGCGCGCTACGCCGACTCCGATCGGATCTGGTCGGGCCGGCCGAACGCGACGCTGGTCCGGCTGGTCGGCTCGCTGCCCCCGGGCCGCGCCCTCGACCTCGGCGCCGGCGAGGGGGCGGACGCGCTGTGGCTGGCGTCGCTCGGCTGGCGCGTGACCGGGCTCGACCTCTCCGAGACGGCGCTGGGCCGGGCCCGCGCGGCCGCGGCCGAGCGGGGCGCCGAGGTGGACTTCGTGCAGGCCGACCTCGCCGAGGACTGGCCGGTCGTGGGGGAGTTCGACCTGGTGGCGGCGAGCTTCCTGCACTCGATGGCCGAGTTCCCGCGGATCGACGTGCTGCGGCGGGCCGCCTCCGTCGTCGCTCCCGGCGGCCGCCTCGCCGTCGTCTCGCACGCCGCGCCCCCGCCGTGGGCGAGCGGCGACGACCACCGCCACGGAGCGATGCACCTCGTCGGCCCGGAGGAGGAGCTCGCCGAGCTGGCCCTCGACCCCGCCGACTGGACCGCGGAGCTCGTCGAGACGCGGGAGCGCGCCGTGACCGCTCCCGACGGCACGGCCGCCGTGCTCCTGGACGGCGTGCTGCTCCTGCAGAGACGCGGCTGAGCAGGCGCCGCTCGAGGACCCGCGGCCGGGCTAGCGTGGTCCGCGACCCCGACCCCGCAGGAGGCGCCGATGCCGCTCGATCCGTACCTCGCCGCTCGGCTGCCCCTCCTGGCCGGCCTCGCGTATCCGCTCGACGCCGAGCAGGCCGCCCGCATGGCCGCCTTCGAGGAGGATCCGGGGCCCTGGTCGATTCCCGAGGGGGTCGACGTCGTCACGGAGTCGGCGCCCGGCCCGCACGGACCGGTCCCGCTGCGCGTGTACGCCCCCGCCGCTCCCGAGCGCGCTCTGCTCTGGGTGCACGGAGGGGGGTTCGCCGCCGGCAGCGTCGACATGCGCGAGTCGCACGTCGTCGCTGCGGAGCTCGCCCACCGGGCGCGGGCCCGGGTCGTCTCCGTCGACTACCGGCTCGCCGGCCCCGACGTCCGCTACCCCGTCCCGCTCGACGACGTGCACGCCGCCTGGCGCCACCTCCGCTCCACGGAGGCCGGATCCACACCCGTCGCGATCGGCGGCGCGAGCGCGGGAGCGGCTCTCGCCCTCGGCGCGGTCCTCCGCGAGCGCGACGCCGGCGCTCGGCTGCCGGAGCACGTGCTCCTGGCCTACCCCTTCGCGCACTTCCCCAACCCGGCCGTCGACGACGCGATCGCGGCCGAGCTGCGCGAGCTGCCGCCGGTCCTCCGCTTCCCTCCGTCGAGCATCGAGGGCATGGTGCGCACCTACCTCGGCCGGATCTCCGACCTGCCCGTCGAGGCGCTGCCCGGCTCCGCGCCGTTGGCGGGTCTGCCTCCGGTCACGGTCCTCGTGAACGAGTACGACGAGCTGCGGGGGTCGGCAGAGCTGCTCCTGCGCCAGCTCGCGGAGGCGGGCGTCGCCGTGACCGGGCACCTGGCGGCCGGGATGCCCCACGGGCACCTCAACCGGACGCCGGCGCTGCCCGAGGTCGACCGCTCGCTGCACCTCTTCGCCGCCCAGCTGCGCGCGATGGGCTGAGGCGCCCGGCCCGGGAGCCGCGCCGCTCAGGCGCGGTCGTGCAGGGTGACGTGGTACCCGTCCGGGTCGGCGAAGGTGAAGGTGCGGCCGAACGGGCCGTCGATCGGAGCCGCGACGACGGGGTGCCCGTCGGCGACGAGCGCGTCGTGGATCTCCTGCACGCCGGTCGCGTGCAGCCAGATCGCGGCGCCCACCCCGGGGCGGGAGGCGGAGTCGAGGTCGGTCCCCGGCGCGAGGTCGCGCAGGGCGAAGGCGATCGGAGTCGTCGTGAAGACGACGGCGTGCGGCGGGCCGGCGGGCGAGCGGACCAGGCCGAGGTACTGCTCGTAGAACGCCTGGGACGCCGCGAGGTCGCGGACCTGGAGCGAGACGAAGTCGGGGCCGGTGACGGGCATGGGGTTCCTCCTCGGTTGTGTCAGCTTTCTGACACACCGCAGCGTATGTCAGAATACTGACATGAGTCAAGACGGCATCGACCTCGAGACCTCGCTCGGCTACCTCCTCAAGGAGGCGTCGAGCGCCCTGCGCGCGGCGATGGAGGCGGTGCTGCGCCCGCTCGGGATGACGGTCACCCACTACTCCTGCCTCGAGCTCCTCGCCCAGAAGCCGGGCCTCTCCAACTCGGAGCTCGCGCGGGGCGCCTTCGTCACCCGGCAGTCGATGAACGTCCTGCTGCAGACCCTGGAGCGCGACGGCGTCGTCAGCCGCCCCGACGCGGCTCCGGTCGGCAAGGCGCTCCCCGCCCGGCTCACCGAGCGCGGGCGCCGCAGCCTCGCCGAGGCCTCCGCCGCCGTCCGCAGGGTGGAGCTGCGGATGCTGGAGGGGCTCGCGGAGGAGGAGCGGCAGGCGGCGGCCCGCCTGCTCCGCGGGATGATCCGGTCGCTGCGGGCGGACGACCGCGCCTGAGGGGCTGTTCCCCCGTCTGTAGGAACGAGCGCCGCCCACTCGCCGGTACGGTCGCGCACATGACAGCAGGAGGACCGGTGCGCCCGCTCGACATCGGGATCGTCGGCGGCTCGATCGGCGGGCTGTTCGCCGCGGCCCTGCTCGTCCGCGACGGTGCATCTCGAGGCGCGTCGGGCTGAAGGTGACGGATCGAGTGTCCCGCCCCCGCTGCCCGCCCGCCCGACCCGCCTGCGGTGGAGGACTGGCCCGTGCACGCCAGAAGCCGCCGTGCACGCCGGATCCGAGGGTCGAGCGTGCACGGCGGCTTCCGGCGTAGGGCGTGCCGTGAGGCGCTCGGCACGATCTCCTCGCTCGACGCGGAGGTCGGCGCGACGGGCATCGAACCCGGAGTCGCGCTCGACGAGCCGCGCGTCCCTTGCTCCTCGACCCCGGAGACGGCACCCTCGGGTGACGGCCCACGGCGAAGGAGACGCATGGACGACGACGGACTCCTGGCCGCGCTGCTGCGGGGACGGCCGGCGACTCTGGCCGACGCGGCGGAGCTGACCCACATCGACGAGGGCGAGGTCGCCGCGGCGATCGAGCGGCTCCGCGGTCGGGGGCTCATGGGAGGCGAGGGCGAGCAGCTCGACTTCCCGGCGCCGATGGAGTGGGCGGCCGCCGCCATCGCTCGGCACACCGAGTCGGCGCGGCGGGCGGGCAGGGAGTCGCTGGACGGGATCGAGCGCGTCGTCGCCGGCCTGCCGATGCTGCTCGGCGCCTGGCGGGTCGGCGAGGACACGACGGATCCCGTGCCGACCCTCCTCCGCCACGGTCCGCACGCGTCCGAGGACCTCTGGTTCGACCTCGTCCGGCGCGACTCCGGCTCGCTCGTGGCGGTGCTCCCGAATGTGGAGCGGTTCCTCGACCCGCCGACGGAGCGGGCGATCCGCTTCGGGCACGCGCTCGCGGCGAAGGACCGGGTGCGCGTGATCATGCCGGCCGCCGGCGCGCGCGACCCGCGCGTGCTCGCCCGGGTAGAGGCGTACCAGGCGGCGGGCGTCGAGTACCGGCTCCTCGAGAGCCCGCCGAGCTGGTTCTGGGTCGACGGCGACCACCTCGCCGTCCCGTTCGAGCGGGGCGAGACGAAGCCGACCAGCGTGCTCGGCGTGCGCCACGCGGCGTTGGCGGGGCTGGTCGAGTCGTACTTCGAGGTGCTGTGGCGGCAGGCCGCGCCGATCGGAGCCGTCGACCAGAGCTGGCTGCCGCTGCTCCGGCTGATGCGCCAGGGCGTCACGCTCGAGACCGCGTCGCACCGGCTCGGCATGAATCCGCGGACCGGCCGCCGCCGCGTGGCCGCCGCGATGGAGCACTACGGCGTCGCGACGCTCTTCGCGCTCGGGACAGCATGGGCGGCGGACTCGCACAACCGCGACGGCGACGCCGGTGCCGGAGAGCCGGTGCTCGATGATCCGGAGGCGCTCGAACCGGGAGCGCTGGACGACGGCGAGATCGACCTCGCCGAGACGGTGCCGCGCGATTGAGCTCCCGCGGGACCGAGCCGTGCGGCCGACCCCTCGACGCCTTCGGGTGGCCCTGAGGAGTCGGCCGATGCGCCCGCCCGGGCACCTCTCCAGTGTCCGGACGTGACCGCCGCAGGGACAAGAGCCTGTAGCGGACACGTCCGGAAGAGGACACCGCCTCCGGGAGCGGATCGCCGTCGCTCCCGCTCGGAGGCGGGCGCGTGCCAGGCTTGCCGCATGGATCTCGAGGTGCGGCCCGGGCTGGTCGTCCCCGCGTCGGAGCTGCAGTGGCGGTTCTCGCGCTCCTCCGGGCCCGGCGGGCAGCATGTGAACACCTCCGACAGCCGCGTGCAGCTCACCTGGAACGTCGAGGAGTCGACGGCCCTCTCGGACGAGCAGCGCTCCCGCCTGCTCGAGCGCCTCGGGCGGCGGCTCGTCTCCGGAGCGGTCACCGTCACGGTGGCGCAGGAGCGCTCGCAGCTGCGCAACCGGGAGACGGCCCTCGAGCTGCTCCGCGGGATCATCACCGCGGCCCTCGCGCCCCCCTCCGCCCCGCGGCGGCCGACCCGGCCCACGCGCGGCTCCACTCGCCGCCGTCTCGCGGCGAAACAGCAGCGCTCCGAGACGAAGCAGCAGCGCCGGCGGCCGCCCGGCGACTGAGACGTGCACGAATCGAGGCTGAGAGCGGCCGACGGTCCGCCTGGAGCAGGATCCGGTCTCTCAGCCTCGCTTGCGCCCGTCCGGTCTCCCCGCCCCGCGGGTGCAGGTCCGGCCTCTCCGTCCGCCGTGCGCAGGTCCGGCCTAGGGAGTGAAGAACGCCTCGATCGCCGCGGTCAGGGCGACCAGATCGTCCACGTGGGCGAGCTCGCGCGCCGAGTGCATCGAGAGCAGCGGGACTCCCACGTCGACCGTGGAGATGCCGAGCCGGGTCGCGGTCAGCGGGCCGATCGTGGATCCGCACGGCACCGAGTTGTTCGAGACGAACTCCTGGTACCCGACGCCGGCGCGCTCGCAGACGCCCGCCCACAGCCCCGCGCCGCGCGCATCCGTCGCGTAGCGCTGGGTCGCGTTGATCTTGAGCAGCGGCCCCTTCCCGGCGACCGGCTGGTTCGCGGGGTCGTGCTTCTCGGAGTAGTTGGGGTGCACGGAGTGGCCCGCGTCGGCCGAGAGGCACCAGGAGGCGGCGATCGCCCGGGCGCGCTCGTCGATGCCGGCGCCGAGGGCCGTGCCGATGCGCGAGAGGACGTCCTCGAGGAACGGCCCGCTCGCTCCGGACCGGCTCGCCGATCCGAGCTCCTCGTGGTCGAACGCGGCGAGCACGCTGATGTGGGCGGGCGGCGCCGCGGGATCGGCGCTCGCCGCGAGGAGCGCGACGAGGCCGGCGTGGACGGAGCTGAGGTCGTCCATCCGCCCGGCGGCGAGGAGCATCTCGTCGAGGCCGAAGCGGCGGGGCGCCTGCGTGTCGGCGGTGAGCAGGTCGTAGCCGGCGATGTCGGAGGCGTCGTCGAGTCCGGCGTGCGCGGCGAGCCGCTGGAGCAGGTCGACCTCGGAGGCGTCTCCGATGCCGAACACGGGGACGGTGTGCTTCTGGCGGTCGAGGGTGAGGCCCTCGTTCGCCGTGCGGTCGAGGTGGATCGCGAGCTGCGGGATGCGCAGCAGCGGGCCGGTCCGGAGCAGGCGCGTCGAGCCGTCGCGGGTGACCACGCGCCCGGCCAGCTCGAGCTCGCGGTCGAGCCAGGAGTTGAGCAGCGGGCCGCCGTAGATCTCGACGCCGGCCTGCAGCCAGCCCTTCGAGCCGATCGTCGGCCGGGGCTTGAGCATGAAGCCGGGGGAGTCGGTGTGGGCGCCCAGGATGCGGAAGGGCGTGGTCGCCCCGGAGCCCTCGGGCAGGTGCCAGGCGATGATCGCGCCGTCGCGGACGACGTAGTACCGGCCGGGCCCCGCGGGCCACGCCTGCGTCTCGTCCAGCCCCGTGAATCCGGCTCCCTCGAGGCGCCGTGCCGCCTCGGCGGCCGCGTGGTACGAGGAGGGGGAGGCGGTCAGGAACTCGGCGAAGTCGGCGATGTGGTCGTCACGCGTGGTCATCCCTCCAGTGAAGCACGCGGCGCGCGGAGCCCCGCCCGCCGCCGCCGAGCTGCCGCGCTGTGCGGCGAGACGCCGCTGAGGGAGGGATGTGTCGGTGGGAGGGCGGTGTCTCGACTCCGTGTGCCGAGGGGGGTGTCTCGGCGGGACCGCGGCGGCTCGGCCGGGCGCGCCCCCCGCAACGACGGGAGCCCGCCGCACCGGTGAGGTGCGACGGGCTCCCGGGGAGTGCCGTGCGTCAGCCGCAGCTGCGCGCGCTGTACGGCGCGGTGGCCGTGGCCGTGACGGTCGTGCCGCCGACCGTGGCCGTGCCGGTGACCGTCGCCTCGCCCGCGGCGAGCTGCGTCGAGCGCACCGTGAACGCGGCGGAGCCGGAGGCGCCCGGCTTCACGCCGGCGATCGTCTTCACGCCCTCCGGGGTGCTGATCGAGACGTCCATCGGCACCGTGTCGCCGTTCCTGCCGACGACCGTCAGCACGACCTTGCCGGCGACGCAGCGCGACGCGGCAGTCGCGCTCACCTTCAGCGAGGACTGCACGGTGACCGTGACCTGCACCGGCATGCGCGACGCGTCCTGCGCGACGCCCGAGACCGTGAAGGTCCCGGCCGTGGCGTAGGCGGCGGGCGCGACGGCGTCCCAGGCCACGTCGACCGTGCTGGTGGTGCCGGCGGCGGTCGTGATCGTGGCGCGGGGCAGGACCGGCGCGGTGCCGGCCGTGGTCGTCGCGGTCAGCGGGGCGACCGAGGCGACGGCCAGACCGGGGGCGTAGCCCTCGAGCACCTTCTGGTACTCGGAGCGCGTCACCGGGATGACCGTGCCGTGGCGCGGCTTGCCGCCGTCGGCGTTCTGCGGCAGGCCCGTGCGGAGCTTCGCTCCGAGCGGCTGCCAGGAGTCGCCGTTCGCGAGGTCGTCGGTGCCGAACGGGATGTAGTGGTTCGGCCCGTCGTGGTAGTTCGGCTGGTCGATGAAGAGGAACCAGTCGAGGCCGTTCACGTCGCCCTCGTTGGCGGGGAAGACGTTGGGGCCCTCACCGCTGGTGAAGGTCTTGCCGGGCTCGCCGTTGGGCAGGCCCGAGGCGACCTTCTCCTTGACCAGCGACCACTCGTCCGCCGGTCCGCCGGTGCCGGGCAGCGAGCCCGAGACGGTGGCCAGCAGGTCGGTGCTCTTCTCCTCGCGGAGGGTCATCGACGCCTCGTCCTTGGTGAAGCGGTAGTAGGTGTCGCCGTCCTTCGCGACCGTCGAGTCGATGGTGCCCTTGCCGGCGCCGCGCTTGACGTCGATCCACGGCTTCGCCTCCGAGAAGGAGGTGAAGTCCTCGGTCGTCGCGTACATCATCTGGTTGTAGGTGACGGAGGTGCGGTCGGCCGTGTTCGTGGTCGGGTACATGTTCGAGGCCCAGAACACGACGTACGTCTGGAGCTCGTCGTCCCAGTACGCCTCGGGCGCCCAGGTGTTGCCGGCGAAGTCGGTGGAGACCTTGACGTGGCGCTGGGCGGACCAGTTCACCAGGTCGGTCGACTCCCAGACCTCGATGTACGTCGAGCCCGACTTCTGCGCGGTGTCGAAGCCGCCGGGGAGCCCGTCGATCTTCAGGTCGGTCGCGAGCATGAAGAACTTGTCGCCCTCGTGCGAGCGGATGATGAACGGGTCGCGCAGGCCCATCGTCCCCAGATTCGAGGTGAAGACGGGCTTGCCGCCGTTGAGCGTGTTCCAGCTCAGCGCGTCGTCGCCCTTCGAGGCGGCGAGGCTGATGCGCTCGGCGCCGTCGCCCTCTCCGGTGAAGAACGCCCAGACGTACGCCTCGGTGTCGTCGGTGCCGGCGGGGAGCGGCTGCACCCGGAGTGTGAAGTCGCGCGTCCGGGTGGTGGATCCGCTGGTCGCGGTCGCGCGGACGACCACGTCGATCGCGGGGCTCCCGGTGGCGGGGCGGTCGACGTCGATGGTGCGGGTGCCGGCAGCGCTGCCGTCGCGGACGGTCGCTCCGCTCGGGCTGACGACGCTCCAGGCGATGCTCGAGCCGAGCGTGCCGGTGGAGGGCACCGAGACGTTCGTGCGGATGTCGCCGACGTTCGGGATCGCGATCGCGGCGAGGTCGCGCTGGACCTTCGTCGCGTCGTCCAGCTGCGCGGCGACGCGCACCGGGTAGTCGACCGAGCGGGTCTCGGTGCCGACCGTGAAGGTGGCGGTGAGGGTGGCGGTGGCGTCCGGCTGTCCCGCGGCGGGGCGCGTGACGGTCGCGGTGCCGCCGGTGATCGCGACGGCCGCGCTGTTCGACGTCCAGGTGATGCCGACACCGCTGGCGGTGGTGGGCACCGTGAAGCCGGCGGTCGCCTCCGTGGGCACCGTGACCGACGCGACGGCGCGGTCGAGGGCCTGCGAGGAGTAGAGCGCCTGCACGGAGCTGCTGCTGAGGGCGCTGTCGTAGACGGCGAAGTCGTCCATCTCGCCGTTCCAGCCCGGGTCGTTGTAGGTCGAGCGCGCGATGTACGCGACGAGCGACGGGCCGAACGAGGAGACGTCGCGGGCGATCGTGCTCTGCGAGATCTGCGCACCGTTGACGTACACGGTGAGCTTGCCGGTCGAGCCGTCGATGACGGTCGTGTAGAGCGAGAGGCCCGCGGGGGTGCGCGCGCCGACGGTCGGGGCGCCCGTCGCTCCGGCGCCGATCTCGGTGTTGTAGGGAGCGCCGGCGTTGACCGAATTCGTGACGACCGACTTGGTGTAGCCGGAGAGGTTGCTCGGGTTGAGCAGCCAGTAGCCGGAGGAGAACGAGGCGCCGGAGGCGACGGGCGCTCCGACGAACGCGGCGGCGACGTTGCCGGTGCCGCCCTCGTGGGCGAGCCAGGTCGAGAAGGTCAGGTCCTTCTTGCCGACGAGGCCGGCGGTGGGGATCTCGAGGTAGGGGGCGGCCGCGGCGGATCCGCCGGGGAGGCTGATGAGCCCGTTGCGGAACTGGGCTCCGGAGCCGCGCAGCGTCGCGCTGTAGCCGTTGCCGCTGGTGTCGGCGACCGTGGTGCCGGTGGGGGCGGTGTCGAACGTGTAGTGGAGGAGCGGGGTCTCGGTGGCTCCGAAGGCGGAGCTGGGGACCGTGGCGCCGAGCAGCGCCGTGGCGGCGACGGTCGCGACCGCCAGAGCGGTCCTCACCGCCGATCGTGATCGTCTCATGCAGATGGCCCTCGTGATCGTGTGCGGCGTCGAGGCACGATCCGCAGGGCCGCGGAGGTGTGCGTCTTCGCACGGGGTGTGAACGTGAACATCCTAGATCGCGGGGCCGGATCCTGACCAGACCCCGGGAGAGGTCTGCGGGCTCGTGCAGAACGCGCGCCGAGAGCGCGGTCCCTCGCCCGCCGACGCAGAGGCCCTCCTCTCCGCCGGCGTTCTGCCGGAGCCGGCCGGGTGGCACGATGTCCGCATGGCCTCCGACCGCCCCGTCCTGCTCGTCGTCGACGTCGCCGACGGCGGCCGCGAGGATCCCGAGTTCGAGATCGAGCTGCAGCTGCTGACCGCGAGCGTCGTCTCGGCCGCCACCGCAGCGGGCTTCGTGGTCGACCGCGTCCCGGCCGAGCAGGCCGGCGCCGCCGAGCTCGAGCGCCGGCTCGCCGCCGCCGACGCCGTCGTGGTCACCGGAGGGGAGGACGTCGACCCGTCCCTCTACGGCGGCCGGCCCGACGACCCGCACCGCGGCCAGTCCTTCCCCGCGGCCGACCGCGCTCAGATCGCGCTGGTCCGCCGGGCCGTCGAGACGCGGACCCCGCTGGTCGGGATCTGCCGCGGGATGCAGCTGGTCAACGTCGCCCTCGGCGGCGACCTCGTGCAGCACCTGCCCGGCGCGGGTCACGTCGGCCGGTCGGTCCCCGGCGAGCACCTGTCCGGGATGGTCGACCACCGCGTGACCCTCGAGCCGGGCAGCGCCCTCGCCGGCATCCTCGGCGCCGCCGAGCTCGACGTCCGCAGCTCCCACCACCAGGCCGTCGACCGCCCGGGCGAGGGCCTCGTCGTGGTCGGCCGCGCCGACGACGGCACCGTCGAGGCCCTCGAGCACGAGTCCGCGCCGCTCTGGTGCGTGCAGTGGCACCCGGAGGACGCGGGCTCGCACGGCACCGTGCTCACCGACCTGCTCGAGGCGGCGCTCGCCGCGACCGCTACTTGATCGACCCGCGCATCACTCCGCTGACCACCCAGCGCTGCGCGAAGAGGTACACGATCAGCAGCGGCGCCATCGCCATGAGGTAGGACGCGAAGGCGACGGTGTAGTTCGTGTTGAACTGCCCCTGGAAGACGTACTCGGCCAGCGGCAGGGTGCGGGCGGACGGGTCCGAGAGCACCACGAGCGGCAGGATGAAGTCGTTCCACGCCCACACGCAGGTCAGGATCCCGACGGTCGCGTTCATCGGGCCGAGCAGCGGGAAGATCACCTGCCAGTAGGTCCGCCAGGTCGAGGCGCCGTCGGTGCGCGCCGCCTCCTCGAGCTCGATGGGGATCGAGCGGATGAAGGCCGTGTAGATGAACGTGTTGATCGAGAGGCCGAACACGGCGTAGAGCAGGATCAGCCCGGCCTGGTTGTCCAGGCCCAGCAGGGCCGTCTCCTTCACGACCGGCAGCATGATGATCGGGAACGGCACGAAGACCGCGGCGAGCAGGTAGAAGTAGACGCCCTTGAAGAACGGCCTGTGCATGTTCCGGGCGACCGCGTAGGAGACCATCGAGTTCGAGAACAGCGTGAGCACGACGGCTCCGACGGTGATCAGCGCGGTGTTCACGAAGGCCTGCGGGAAGCGGGTCGCCGTCCACGCCTCGGCGAAGTTGCCCCACGAGATCGAGGTCGGCAGCTCGAACCCGGTGCCGCCGAGCTGATCGGGCGTCTTCAGGGCGGTCACGACGGCGAAGTAGAGCGGCAGGAGGATCGTCAGGGAGCACACCGCGATGAGCGCGGTCGCCCACCAGTTGATCCGGTACGTGTCGCGGGAGGGCCGGCGCCGCCCCTCGGGCTCGCCGAGGGCGATCGCGGTCGTGGGAGTGATGGTCGATGTCATCAGAACGACGCCTCTCTGCGGCTGAGGACTCGGAACTGGATCAGCGAGACCACGATGATGATGAGGAAGTAGAGGACGGCGTTGGCCGTCTGGTAGGCGTACTCGCCGCCCTGGAAGCCGCCGCGGTAGATCAGCAGCGTGATCGACTCCGTCGAGGTGCCGGGGCCGCCGTTGGTGAGGGCGATGATGTGGTCGAACACCTGGAGGAAGTTCTTCATCGAGATCACCATGTTGATCGTGAAGAAGGAGGCGATCAGCGGGAACGTGATCGAGGTGAACTGCCGCCACCTCCCCGCGCCGTCGAGCGAGGTCGCCTCGTAGAGCTCGCCCGGGATGGTCTGGAGTCCGGCGAGGTAGATGATGATCGAGAAGGCCGAGGCCTGCCAGACCGCCAGCACCACGATCGCCACCCACGCCCAGTCGGCGTTCGCGAGGATGTTCTCGCCGATCACCGGGATAGCGCCGAGGATCTGCGGCAGCGAGTTCGCGAACAGGTACTGGAACACGTAGCCGATGACCAGGGTCGAGAGCACGTACGGGATGAAGTAGATCCCGCGGAACGCCGTCTGGAACCTGATCCGCGCGTTGAGCGCGACGGCGATGGCGAGCGAGATCACGTTCACCAGCACGGTCGCCACGATCGCGAAGCCGAAGGTGAACCCGTAGGCCTTCCAGACGCGGTCGTCCTGGAGGAGCGCCAGGTAGTTCGAGGCGCCGATCAGGTCCCACGAGCCGTAGCCCGCGTAGTCGGTGAAGCTGAAGAAGACTCCGGTGAGGACCGGAACCGTGTGCAGCACGAAGAAGAGCAGGACGGCGGGGACCGTCATCCAGTAGAAGGTCTTCGAGGTGCGCCCGATGGTGCGCTTGCGGCGCGCGGGCGGCGGAGGAGTGGTCGCCACCGCCTGCGCGGCGGCCGTCGTGGTCGTGGTCATGGGGTCACTTCCTGGTCGTGCGTGCCGCGACTTTGCGCCACTCACTGTCGAGGGTCCGGAGCGCCGCGTCGGCGTCCCCGCTGGCGAGGAACGCCTGGAGCGTGGGGTTGAGCGGGATGCTCGCGGGGATCTGGTGGTCGACGAAGCCGATCAGCCGTCCCTGCTCGAAGTAGGGCTGCAGCTCGGCCAGCGTGGGGTCCGAGTTGGGTGCGGCGCCGACCAGCGGCGAGAAGGCGGCCTGGCTCGCGACGTACGGCTCGACGACTCCGGGGGTCAGCAGGAAGTCGACGAAGCGGCGGGCCGCGTCGAGCTTCGGAGTGCCGCGGCCGATGGCGACGGCCACGTCGACGCCCGAGGTGACCCGCGTGTCCGCCGGGTCGTCGAGCACCGGGTAGGGGAAGACGCCGAGGTCGATGTCCGGGTTGTTCGTGCGCACCGGGTTGATCGCCCAGATGCCCTGGGGGTACATGGCCGCCTCGCCCGCGGCGAAGGCCTGGTTGCCGTCGTCGTAGCCGCGGCCGAACGAGCCCTCCTGCGTGTACGAGAAGAGCTGCCCGAGCCGCTCCATCGTCGTGGCGTAGTCCTTCGTGAACGAGACGGGGGAGTCGGGGCCGAGTGCCGCTCCCTCCTCGCGCATCGCGTCGAAGAAGCCGTCCGGCTGCAGCTGCCCGCCGAGCGCGTTGAAGGCGGGGGCGCCGGTCCAGTTGTCGAGCAGGGCTCCGTAGAAGGGAGTGATCCCGGCGGCCGTGAGCGTCTCGCAGACGGCGATCAGCTCGTCCCAGGTGGTCGGCACCTCGATCCCGTTCTCGGCGAAGATCGTGCGGTTGTAGAGGATCCCGTCCGCGTTGTTCGCGAAGGCGAGGGCGTTCACCTCCTTCCCCTCGAAGCTGCCGAGGGCGGCGAGGATGTCGAGCGCCGCCGGGTTCACCCGCTCGACGAGCTCGTCGCCGGTGAAGTCGTGGAACACCCCGGCCTTCGCGAGGTCGGCGTAGTAGCCGCTGCCGTTCAGGGTCAGCACGTCCGGCACCTTGTCCTTGACGAGCAGGGTGCGGATGGCCGTGTCGGGGTCGGGCACGTTGTTGGCGATGACCCGGATGTCCGGATTGGCCGCCTCGAACTCGCGGATGATCCGCGCGAAGTCCTCCACCGCCTCCGCCTTGAACTGGAAGAAGTCGAGCGTGGTCACTCCGGCGCCGGCGCCGGGGGAGGCGCAGGAGGCGAGGGCGGCGGCGGACGCCGCGGCGAGCGGCACCGAGAGGAACAGCCGCCGGGAGAACCCGGGGGGATGCGGATGAGCGGACATGCGGCGCCTCCTTGCGCGTGGGGACAGGTCTCAGGGCGCGCTCGACCGCGGAGGGCGGTGCGAGAGCAGGTGCGGCGGCCGGGGAGCGGGGAGGGCTCCCGAGCCGGGCGGACGGGTCAGAGGGCGGTGAGCACGAGCACGACGAGCTGCTCCGGATCGAGGACGGGGGCCTGCAGCCCGACGGTGCCCAGCACGCGGCCGCGCAGCGCGGTCCCGTGCTCGGCCCAGCCGAGCGGCGACTGCCCGGGGCCGCCGAGCGGCGAGGTGACCGGGGCGAGCGTCACGGAGTAGGTGCGCTCCGGGTCCAGGCCCGGGAGCGTGATCCGGCCGGGCGGGTAGGTCTCGCCGGTGCGCAGCTGGGCGAAGGTGAAGAGAGCGGCGGAGCGGTCGGCGGCGACGACTCCGGAGAGGGAGGCGGCGTCGTCGGCGAGGTCGGCGCGTACGACCGTCCCGGTGTGCAGCAGTGCCCGGTGCTCGCGGTGGAAGGCGACCCAGGCGGTCAGCTCCTCCTCGACGGCGGGGGCGAGATCCGAGACGTCCCACTCGATGCCGAGGTGGCCGGGCAGCGCGGTGCCGGCGCGGAAGGCGAGCGAGTGGGTGCGCTGCGTCGAGTGCGACCGCGCCCCTCCGATGTGCTGCCCCATCAGCTCGGGCGGCACCACCAGCTGGGTGAAGGGCTGGATGGTCTGCCGCTCGAGCGGGTCGATGCAGTCGCTCGTCCAGATGCGGTCGGTGCGGGCGAGGATGCCGAGGTCGACGCGGGCGCCCCCGGAGGCGCACGACTCGATCTCGACGCCGGGGTGCCGGGAGCGCAGCTCGTCGAGCAGGCGGTAGAGCGCGAGCACGTTCTCGTGGACGGCGGAGCGGCCGGTCGCGGGCGAGACCGCCTCGATCACGTCGCGGTTGTGGTCCCACTTGAGGTACGCGATCGGGTACTCGGTCAGCAGCGCGTCGAGGGCGCCGAGCACGTGCTCGAACGCACCGCGCTGCGAGAGGTCGAGCACCTGCTGCTGCCGCCCCGAGGCCGGGAGGTGGCCGGCCGGGCCGAGGATCCACTCCGGGTGCGCGCGGGCCAGGTCGGAGTCGGGGCTGATCATCTCGGGCTCGACCCAGAGGCCGAACTGCATGCCCAGGCCGGTGACGACGTCCGTCAGCGGAGTGAGGCCCTCCGGCCAGACGGCGGGGTCGACCGTCCAGTCGCCGAGCGCGGTGGTGTCGTCGCGGCGGCCGAGGAACCAGCCGTCGTCGAGCACGAAGCGCTCGACCCCGATCCGGGCGGCCCGCGCGGCGAGGGCGGTGAGGCGCGCGAGGTCGTGGTCGAAGTAGACGGCCTCCCAGGTGTTGAGGGTGACGGGCCGCGGAGCGACGGGGTGCTGCGGGCGGGCGCGGAGCGACGCGTGGAACCGGGCCTGCAGAGCGCTGAGCCCGTCACCCCACGAGCCGTACGCGACCGGGGTCTCGTAGCTCTCGCCCTGCGCGAGTTCGATCTCGGCGGGCCGCAGCAGCTCGCCGGCCGCGAGGAGCGAGACGCCCTCGACGGTGCGCTCGGCACGGAGCGAGGTGTCGCCGCTCCAGCCCAGGTGGACGCCGTGCACGAGCCCGCGCTCCCAGCCGAAGCCGGGCGTGCCCGCGGCGAGGAGGAGGGTCGCGTCGGCGCCGGGGCGGCCGCGGCGGGTGCGGCGGGTGTGCTCGCCGATGGTCAGCGGGCGGCGCTGGGGGTGGCGCTCACGGAGGTGGTGGCCGGTGGTGTCGAGGATCTCGCGCGCGGTCGCGGGGAGGGGGAAGCCGAGCTCGAAGCGCTCGAGGCGGAAGGGGCGGGCGTCGAGGTTCTCGACCCGGGCGCGCTGGGTGAGCAGGCCGGCCGCGTCGACCTCGAGGTCCACGGTCAGGCGCACGCCCGCACCGGAGGCGACGGTCCGGAGGGCGGAGCCGAGCGCCTCGATGCTCTCGACCTCGAACCGCTCCGACGCGGCCGCGCGCTCGTGGGTGCCCTCGAAGGTGGGGGCGTGCTGCCAGCCGTCGGCCTCGACGGCGACGAGCCCGAACGGCGCGAAGGCGTCGAGCCCGCCCGAGACGCGCTGGGGGAGGGCGGAGTCGGCGAGAGCGGATAGTTCGGCGGCGGAAAGATCTCCGAGCGCGGCGCCCCAGTGCACGATCGTGGGGAAGGTGACGAGGCGGGCGTCGACGATGACGCTGGTGCCCCCGTCCTGCAGGTGGAAGAGGCGCGATTCCCGGCCGGAGAGGGTCGCGGAGTCGTTCGTGGGGGCGATGCTGCGGTGCATGGCTTATTTCTAGAGCAGAAGTAATAGGGGTGTCAAGAGCGACGCAGGTGGCCGGATCCGTTCCTAGAGCGGCGCGGTGCCGGTAGCTTTCTACCAGGCCGGAAAGAAGGAGCCCCCGTGACCGACACCATCGTCGCTGAGGACGCCTCCGGGAGCTCGTCGGAGCTCCTGGCGCGCGAGGTCCTGATCCACGGTCCCGTCTCGCGGGCCGAGCTCGGCCGCCGCCTCGGCCTCTCGCCCGCCAGCCTGACCCGGCTCGCGCGCCCGTTCCTCGACGGCGGCCTGGTCGTCGAGGGCCCCGAGCAGAGCACCGGAGTCGGCCGCCCCGCCCGCCCGCTCGACATCCGCGCCGACGCGCTGAGCTTCGCGGGCGTGAAGATCACCGGCACCGAGGTCCTCGCCGTCCGCACCGACCTGCGCGCGCGGACCGAGCGGGAGCTGGTCCGCCCGCTGCCGAGCACGGAGCCCGCCGACGTGATCGCCGCGATCGTCTCGGTCGTCGACGAGCTCGGTGGCCCCTCCGCCTTCGCCGGCCTGGGCGTGACGCTCGGCGGGAGCATCGCCGCCGACGGCCGGGTGAGCCGCGCGCCGTTCCTCGGCTGGCGCGACGTCGACCTCGCCGCTCCGCTCTCGGCCGCCCTCGGGCTGCCGGTCGCCCTCGAGAACGATGTGGTCGCGCTCACGGGAGCCGAGCACTGGTTCGGGCGGGGCCGCGGCGTCCCGCACTTCGCGGTGCTCACGGTCGGCGCGGGCGTGGGCTACGGACTGGTGGTGCACGACCGGGTGGTCGCGCCCCCGGAGGCGGGGCTCGGCCTGGGCGGCCACTACCCGTTGGACCCCGCCGGGCCCGTCTGCGAGGCCGGCCACCGCGGCTGCTCGACCGCGATGCTCAGCCTGCCCTCGCTCCTCCGCCAGCTCTTCGTCGCGACCGGCCGCGAGCTGACTCTGGCCGAGGGCTTCGCCGCCGCCCGCGCGGGCGACCCCGGTGCCGAGCGCGTCCTCGCCGACTCCGCCCGCGCGCTCGGGACGATGATCGCCGCGATCGGCAACCTCTCGATGTCCGGCACGGTGATCCTGGCGGGGGAGGGCGTCGCCCTCTACACGGAGCAGGCCGCGGTGGTCGACGCGGCGATCGCGGCCACGCGCGATCCGGACGCGCCGCCCCTGGCGCTGCTCGTCGACGACGGCGGGCTCGTGGAGTGGGCGCGCGGCGCCGCGGCCGTCGCGATCCAGCGGCTGCTGCCGCGGATCGCGCTCGGGACGCTGGGGTAGCGGGGCTCCGCGGCGCGCGGGTGCTCGGGGTGCCGGGTCTCCGCGCCCAGTGGGCCGTCGGCACGCTCGCCCGGCGGATCTCAGCGCCGCGCGGAGGCTCGGGATGTCGGCCCGGCGGGTGTCCGCTCCGGGCGGGTGCCGGGACGCCGGCCTCGCGGGCTAGGCGCCGAGCGCCGAGCCGGGCAGGTCGCGCTGCAGGCCGTCGACGATCCGGCCGAACGCCGCGATCGCCTGGTCGTCGCCGAGACGGCCGGAGTCGACTCCTCCGGCGATGCGCAGGACCTCTGCCCGGCGCTCCGCCCGCTCCACCGCGTCGAGCCCGGAGGCCCCGATCGCTGCGGATGCGCGCACTCGCGCGACGATCGTGCCGACGTGCCATCTGCCGCGTGCATCTGTCTCCTCCTGAAGTCCCCGCCCTTCTTCGGAGCGGACGCACACCCGAATGGGTGCGCGTCCCCCGTCCTCACCCCCGTCGCTCCGGCGATGCGTCACGAACGGTCGTCATCCGGCCGCCGTGGCGACCGTTCGTGACGCATCGACCGAGCTGAGGGGGCGGAGCGCCCGCTCGCGGAGAGGGGGCCGGGGCGCCAGACTGACGGCGAGCGGAGGGAGGCACGATGCGACGCCTCCGCGCCCTCGCCGCCGCGCTGCTCCTCCTGCCCGCCCTCGCGGCCTGCGCGCCGGCAGGCGCGACAGGCGCCCCGAGCGGCACCGCGGCGGCCACCGCGGCTGCGGCCACCGCGGCTGCGACCACCGCGGCTGCGACCACCGCCACCCCGGCTCAGGCCGCCCCCGACCCGGCCCGCTCCTCCGCCCCGTCCGCCCCGGCCCCCGGGGTCACCGTCTCCGTCCAGCAGAACCGCTCCGACATCGCCGGCGGCACCATGGCCTTCGAGGTGCACAACGGGAGCGGCTCCCCGATCGAGGTCACCGCGGCCCGCCTCGCCGACCCGCGCCTCGCCGCCCCGCTCACGTGGACCGGCGGCACGGGCGTCCCCGACGGGACCTCGCGTGACCTCCGCGTCGACGTGCCCGAGCCCGCCTGCCCGGCCGCGGAGCCGCCCGCCGCGCTCGAGGTCGTCCTCGCGATCGACGGCCACGGCGAGCACGCGTACCCCGCCGACGACCCGTTCTCGTTCGTCGACGCGCTCGCCCGGTCCGGCTGCTTCGCCCGCACCGTCGACGCCGACCTCGCCCTGCGGATCGACACGTCCGGAGGCGCCGCGCACGAGCCGGCGCGCCTCACCATCACCGCTGACGTCCGGGGCACCCCCCTCGTGCTCCGCAGCGCCGACGCCACGATCCTGCTGCAGCCGCCCGACGCCGCCGACGCCTGGACCCTCGACCGCTCCGTGCCCGCCGGGACCCTCGACTCCGTGGTCC
The DNA here is from genome assembly GCF_002932795.1 of Rathayibacter sp. AY1B5. Taxonomy (NCBI): domain Bacteria; kingdom Bacillati; phylum Actinomycetota; class Actinomycetes; order Micrococcales; family Microbacteriaceae; genus Rathayibacter; species Rathayibacter sp. AY1B5. Next base: position 5,818 of record NZ_PSWM01000014.1, on the reverse strand, counting down.
TGGACGCCGTCCCCACCCGCTGCGACACCCACGCGCTCGCCGAGGACAAGGTCGGCACGCGCCTGCCGGTCACCGTCGAGACCGCGGGCCGGCAGGGCACCGTCGTCGTCGCCGCGACCCCCGAGCAGAAGGGCGAGCTCTCCGCGTTCATCACCGCGTACTGCTCGTCCTGAGCAGGGGTGGCGGGCGGTCCGGGGACGCGGACGTCGGCGCCGGGGACGCGTCTCGCCGTCCACCTCGGCCGTCACTCGCCGCCGCTCGCCCGCATCGGCAGGTTGCGCCGTCGGCCGCGCCGAGCCGGTCCCGCCCACCGTGGGACGAGCCCGGCCTGCCCCGCCCGGCTCGGCTCGGCTCAGCCCGCTCGACTCAGCTCAGCCCGGTTCAGCGCCCCGCTCCGCTGTGCGCGCCCCAGCCGCGCCCGTCCCCCTTCACGCCGGCGCCGTGCTCAGCGCCTGCAGCCCCGTCACCCGCAGCAGGTCGAGCCGAGCCTCGTCCTCGCTGCCGGGCGCCACCGTGTAGACGACGATCCGCAGGTCGGTGCCCGGAGCCGTGAGCACGTCGCAGTCGACCGTGATCGGTCCGACCGGCGTCCGCGTCACCGTCTTCCGGCTCGCGCGGTGCTCGGCGATGCGCACCTCCGCCCAGCGCCGCTCGAACTCGGGCGACTCCTCGCGCAGCCGGGCGACGAGGGAGGCGAGCACCGGATCGCGCGGGTAGCGCCCGGTCGCCGCGCGCAGGTCGGCCGCGAGGTCGCTCGCGAAGTCCTCCTCGTGCTGCGCGTCGAACTCGGTGCCCGCGTGGCCGGAGGTGAAGTGCCGCCAGACGAGGTTCCGCTCCAGCCCGGTGAACACCGAGGGGTCGCCGTTGAGGGCGGCCCAGAGCGGGTTCCACAGCAGGATGTCGTGGGCCGCCGTGAACACCGCGAGCGGCACGTCGCCCAGGCGGTCGACGATCCGCTGCACGCCCGGGCTCACGTGCTGCGGCACGACTCCCGGCGAGGGGACGGCGGCACCGGCGACCCGGTAGAGGTGGTCGCGCTCGCTGTCCGTGAGCCGGAGCGCCACGGCGAGCGAGCGGAGCATCGACGGCGACGGGTTCCGCGCGCGTCCCTGCTCGAGCCGCACCAGGTAGTCGACGCTCACGCCCGAGAGCGCCGCCAGCTCCTCGCGGCGCAGGCCCGTAGCGCGGCGGCCCGACCCCGCGGGCAGGCCGACGTCTGCGGGACGGATGCGGTCGCGCCACGAGCGCAGCACCGTCGCGAACTCCTCCATGCCGCCCATCCTCCTCCGCCCTCCGTCGCCGAGCCAGGTACTGCCGGTCCCCCCGTCGAGCGCGGCCTGGTCGAGGCTCGACGACCCGCGCAGGATGGGCGCATGACCACGACACTCATCACTGGAGCGAACCGCTCCCTCGGCCTCGAGACCGCCCGCCGACTCCTCGAGGCGGGCCACACCGTCTACGCCGGCATGCGGGACACCGCCGACGGCGACGCCGCCCGCGCGCTCGGCGCCCACCCCGTCCGCCTCGACGTCACCGATCAGGCGAGCGTCGACTCCGCGATCGCCTCCCTGCCCGGACTCGACGTGCTCGTCAACAACGCCGGCGTGCTCGGCACCTCGTTCGGGGTCGACGACCTCACCCCGGAGGCGATGGCGGGCGTCCTCGAGACGAACGTCGTCGGCATCGTCCGCGTCACGCAGGCCGCGGTTCCGCTGCTGCGGGCCTCCGCGGCCCCGGTCGTCGTGAACGTGGCGTCCGGAGTCGGCTGGCCGCGCTGGCTGAGCACCGAGGGCCACGACGAGTTCCCCGTCACCGCGATCCCGTACGCGGCGTCGAAGGCGGCGGTCGTCGCGCTCACCGTGCAGTACGCGAAGAACCTGCCGGCGATGCGGATCAACGCGAGCGACCCCGGCTACACCGCGACCGACTTCAACGGCCACGGCGGGCACCAGACCGTCACCGAGGGGACGGACGCGACCGTCGCGCTCGCCCTGCTCGGCTCCGACGGCCCGTCGGGGGAGTTCCACGACCGGCGCGGGCGCATCGAGTACTGACATCCGAGACGCGGTGAGGTCCCCGAACCCGCCCTCGGCGCACCGGCCAGCACATGGTGATGAGGTGTCCTGTCTGCGCGGTCACCGGTCCTCGGTGCTGGGCTGTGAGTGACGGCCGGAGCCGGGACGCTGCCCACCGCGTGACAGAGGGCCGGATGAACCGCCGGCCCGACGGTGCGTGCTCGCTCCGGTGCGCCTACCGACTCACCGCGTCTCCTGTCAGCTCTGCAGCTCGACCCCCCAGTTCGTCCTCTGGACGTCGGCGTCGAGCCCGCGCAGCTCGCGTGCCACGGCGTCCGCCTGCTCGCGCAGCTCCCGCACCGGCAGCGCGGGCAGGCGGCGCAGCTCGCTGCGGAGTTGGCGGTAGCCGCGCTCGCCGGCGGCCGCGTCGGCTGCGCGGGTCAGGAGGCTGTGCCGCGCGCGCAGGGCCTCGCGGCGGGCGAGCGCCGCGGTCAGCACCTCTCCCGTGGGAGTGGTCGCCGTCGCGTTGGTGAGGTTGATCGCCGTGACCAGCCGCTCGAGCTCGCCCAGTGCGCGCGTGCAGTCGGCGAGCAGCTCGGCCGGGTCCTCTGTCGGCTCCTCTCCCTCCTGGTAGGAGGCGTTCGCGACGATCCGCGACTGGAGGGCCTCGATCCGCTTCTGCAGGTCGGCCCGCTCGAGGAGTGCTTCGGCGAGAGTCATGCGACCAGGCAAGCACACATCCGCGCGACCCGCGCCCCTAGGCTGCGACCGTGCCGCTGCAGAACCATCCCGGAGACGTCGAGTTCCCCGTCCGCCCCCGGCTGCGCTACGCGCGGGCGGCCGACGCGCACCGGCGCGGGCAGGGCGCCGGACGCCGAGCCCTCCTGGTGACCGCCTTCGCCGCTCCCGTGGGCCTGGTCGGCTTCGCGTGGGGGCTCGCGCTCGGCGGCGGAGAGAGCGTCGTCGCGTTCACGGCGTTCGCCTTCGCTCTGGCCTTCGGGCTGCTCGCCGCCACGGTGGGCTTCCAGCAGTGGGATGCGCGCGCGCCGCGTCGCGAGCAGCTCGCGTACCTCGGCGCGGCCGGCTCGCCGACCCCGTCCCTCCGCCAGCAGCAGCTGCTCGCGCTCGACGCGGTCAGCGACTTCTCGTTCGCCGGCTGGAACTCGTCGCTCGCGTTCCAGCCCTCGTGGGCGGAGCTCCCGGAGGAGCTGCGGCACCGCTACGCCGACGGAGCGAAGGGAGCGCCGTGGCAGCAGCTGCCGCTGCATCCGCTCGTCGAGCACCGGGTCGCGCTCGACCGCGACTTCCGCATCGCCTCGGCGGACGACGTCGAGCTGCTGGTCGCCGACGTGCTCACCCGCGGGCCGCTCTCGACCCGCTTCGCCGAGGTCTCGGCCTCCGCCGACGCCGAGCGGATGCGCTCCCGCGTCGCCGCGCTCACCGGCGGCAGCGAGTTCCACCTCCTCGAGCTGGCCCAGGCGGTCGACGGGCGCCCGCCGCTGCTCCTGCTCGCGGGCGACGCCGAGCGCACGATCGGCGCGATCCGCTACGCCTACGTCGCCGGCTACCTCCCCGCGGCGCGCGCCTGGGAGCTGCTGGCCGCGGTCGGCGACCGCGTCTTCGAGCGCTACTCCGGCTGGGACGCCTACTGGGCCGACGCGGCCCTCGCGATCGCCTTCCGCACGGACTCCCTCGGGGCGGTGCAGCACCACCACCGCCTGCGCGCGGAGCTGGCGGCCTCGGGCTGGCCGTCGGCGTCGGTGCCGTACCCGGGCTGAGCGCGGGACGGCTGCGGCGGGTGGAGCCTCCGAGCCGATGCGTCCGGACCGGAGGCGTACGCCCGCGCCGTGATCGCCGGCCGACGACCGGGCTCCCGAGGGCGCTGCGGCCCCCGCGTCAGCCCAGCTGCGAGGTGGGCACCGCCTCGAGGTGGAGCAGGTCGCGGCGCAGGCGCTGCGAGCGGACGTAGCTGCTCAGCACGTGCTCGGGCGAGGGCGGGGAGTCGCTCCCGCCGAGGAGGGCGCGCGCGGTCGTGAGGCGTGCGCGGCGGATCTCGTCGAACACGGTGGTGCCGTTCCGCGCGAAGGTGCGCTGCAGCGTCCGCTTCGGGACCCCGAGGCGCTCGCAGATCTCCTGCACCGAGAGGCGGGGGTCGGTGGACATCGCCGAGATCAGGGCGAGGGCGCGCGTGTAGACGTCCTCGCTGCTCTCGCGCGGCAGCGAGGTCGCCAGCACGGCGCCCGCCAGCTGCTCGACGGCCGCCCGCACCAGGGGGAAGGCGGGGGAGTCGGCGTCGAGGGTGGAGCCGAAGGTCGCGTTGACGGTCGAGAGCAGGATGCCGCGGCTGGCCGCGTCGGCCTCGGTGACGACGGCGCCGCGGTCGGCCGAGTCGACCAGTCCCAGCAGCGGGCGGTCGAGGGCGATCTCGGTGCGGGCGCTCGGGGTGTCGGTCACGATCGTGAACGGGGAGTCGCAGTGGAGGAAGGCGATGTCGCCCGGCTCGACGCGGACCTCGAGCGCCGCCGGGTCGTCCGGCTGGATCACGAGCACGCCCTCGAGCGGGATGATCAGGCGCACGCCCGGGCCGATGGCGGAGGCGCGGTGCAGGCGGGCCGGCGAGTGCCAGATCCGGAGGACCTCGACGCCGTCGCTGCAGAGGGTGTCGGCCACGATGCGGAACGCGCCGTTCGCGCGGACGTCGACACCGCTCCGCGCCAGCCACGCGGCCGCCGCGGTGTCCCGGCGGGACACCCCGCGATCGACGATCGGTCGGCTGCCTTCTGCGATTCCCCTCACGGCGGAGTCCTTTCCTCTGGCGCGTCCTCCGTGCGACGCGATCCCTCTACCCTGGCCGACCCGGGCCCTTGGTGAGAAGTCTTCATGCGATCGCATCCGTCGCTCACCTCCACCGCAAGGTGTCGGATCCCGCCATCGGGGGACGGAACCGGACCTCCGGTGTGCGCCTCGGATCGACGTGGACCTCGAGCGCGGCGACGTCGGTGAAGGGCCGGTCGTCGCTCGTGCGGCCCCGCAGCACGATGGAGTGGCGGAGCGTCCGGGGCGCCCGCAGCGGCGCGATCGTGTAGTGCGCGACGGCCACGAATCCCGCTCCCGATGCGACCCGCTCGGTCCGGCCGACGACGGTGACGGGAGCCTCGTCGTAGTCGAGCTCGACCCCCGAGCCGTCGGTGAAGGAGCCGCAGAACAGGGCGAGGTCGTGCAGGGCGTCGGTGCCGGAGTTGTGGAACTGCATCCAGAAGGTGATCACGGCCACCGAGCCGCGGGCGGGCGCGAGACGCACCGCGCTGCCGTGGAGGACGAGGTGCGGGGGCGCGTCCAGCGCGGGAGCTCCGAGCATCAGCCGCGCCGCCTGACGCCCGCCTCCGGTGCGGTCGCGGGTTCCGCTGCGCGTCCCGCCAGCTGCAGGAGGCCGCAGGCGGCGACCACTCCGACGAGGGCGGCCGCCCAGCTCAGGTCCTGCTGGTCGAACCCCCGGAGGTGCGCCGGGACGCCCGTGAATCCGAGGATCCCCTGGGCCGCGGCGACGGTGGCGAAGGCGAGCAGCGCGGCCGTGGCGGCGACCGCGGCCGGGGTGGGCGGGTCGCCCTCCGGGTCCTGGGCGAAGCGGCGGACGGCGCGCGCGAGGGCGAGTGCGCAGAGGGCCGCGGCGACGAGGGCGGCCGCCGTGTAGGCCGGGCCGGCGGCGAGCAGGGCGATCACGTGATGCTCATGCTCGGCAACCGCCTCGAGCTGTGGGAGTCGATGCTCGCGATCATGAAGCTCGGCGCGGTCATCCTCCCGAC
>NZ_PSWM01000013.1:0-92495 GCF_002932795.1 Rathayibacter sp. AY1B5 | reverse complement strand
GCTGCTCCGCGCCCCGGCGCGCCCCGACCCGGCGGACCCGGCATGGGCCAGCGCCCCGCCGGCTTCGGCCAGCGTCCCGGCGGACCCGGCGGTGGAGCAGGACGTCCCGGCGGTGCCGGTCGTCCGGCCGGCGGCGGCTTCCAGCGCCCCGGCGGCGCTCCCGGTGCCGGTGGCGGCTTCGCCCCGCGTCCCGGTGGCGGCGGCGGTCGCGGTCGCGGCCCCGGCGGTGGAACCGCAGGAGCGTTCGGTCGCGGCGGCGGCAAGAGCAAGGCCCGGAAGTCCAAGCGCACGAAGCGTCAGGAGTTCGAGCTCAGGGAGGCTCCGTCGCTCGGCGGCGTCAGCGTCCCCCGCGGTGACGGCAGGACGGTCATCCGTCTGCGCCGCGGCGCGTCGATCTCCGACTTCGCCGACAAGATCGAGGCCATGACCGGCGTGCCGGTGCCCCCCGGCAACCTGGTCACCGTCCTCTTCGCCCTCGGCGAGATGGCGACGGCGACCGAGTCGCTCGACGAGGCCACCTTCGAGGTGCTCGGCTCCGAGCTCGGCTTCAAGATCCAGGTCGTCTCGCCCGAGGACGAGGACAAGGAGCTCCTCGAGGGCTTCGGTCTCGACCTCGAGCAGGAGCTCGACGACGAGACGGACGAGGACCTCGAGATCCGTCCCCCCGTCGTCACCGTCATGGGTCACGTCGACCACGGAAAGACGCGCCTGCTCGACGCGATCCGCAACGCCAACGTCGTCGCCGGCGAGGCGGGCGGCATCACGCAGCACATCGGTGCGTACCAGGTCGTCGCGGAGCACGAGGGCATCGAGCGCCCGATCACCTTCATCGACACCCCGGGTCACGAGGCGTTCACCGCCATGCGAGCCCGCGGTGCCCAGGTCACGGACATCGCGATCCTCGTGGTCGCGGCGGACGACGGCATCATGCCGCAGACCATCGAGGCGCTGAACCACGCCCAGGCGGCCAACGTGCCGATCGTGGTCGCGGTCAACAAGGTGGACAAGCCCGACGCCAACCCCGCCAAGGTGCGCCAGCAGCTCACCGAGTTCGGGCTCGTCGCCGAGGAGTACGGCGGAGACGTCATGTTCGTCGACGTGTCGGCTCGCGCGGGCACCGGCATCCAGGACCTCCTGGACGCCGTGCTGCTCACCGCGGACGCCGGTCTCGACCTGCGCGCCAACCCCAACAAGGAGGCACGCGGAGTCGCGATCGAGGCGAAGCTCGACAAGGGACGCGGTGCGGTCGCGACCGTGCTCATCCAGTCGGGAACGCTGCGCGTCGGAGACGCGATCGTCGCCGGAACGGCCTACGGCCGAGTCCGTGCGATGGCGGACGAGAACGGCAACGCCGTCCTCGAAGCCGTGCCGTCGCGTCCGGTGCAGGTGCAGGGACTCTCGTCCGTGCCCCGCGCCGGCGACACCTTCCTCGTCACCGAGGAGGACCGCACGGCCCGTCAGATCGCCGAGAAGCGCGAAGCCGCTCAGCGCAACGCCCTGCTGGCCAAGGCCCGCAAGCGCATCTCGCTCGAGGACTTCACCCGTGCTCTCGAGGAGGGCAAGGTCGAGTCGCTCAACCTCATCATCAAGGGCGACGTGTCCGGTGCCGTCGAGGCGCTGGAGGAGTCGCTCGTCAAGATCGAGGTCGACGACTCGGTGCAGCTGCGCATCATCCACCGCGGTGTCGGTGCGATCACGGAGTCGGACGTCAACCTCGCGACGATCGACAACGCGATCATCGTGGGCTTCAACGTCCGCCCCGACCCGAAGGCCCGCGAGCGCGCTGCTCGAGAAGGAGTGGACATCCGCTTCTACTCGGTCATCTACAACGCGATCGAAGAGGTCGAGAACTCGCTCACGGGCATGCTCAAGCCCGAGTTCGAGGAGGTCCAGTCCGGTGTCGCCGAGATCCGCGAGGTGTTCCGCTCCTCCAAGGTCGGCAACATCGCGGGTGTCATCGTCCGCTCCGGCACGATCACCCGCAACTCGAAGGCGCGCGTCATCCGTGACGGCGTCGTGGTCGGGGACAACCTGGCCATCGAGTCGCTGCGTCGCTTCAAGGACGACGTCACGGAGGTCCGTACGGACTACGAGGCCGGTATCGGTCTCGGAAAGTACAACGACATCCAGATCGGCGACGAGATCGAGACGATCGAGATGAAGGAGAAGCCGCGAGGCTGATCCGCTCCACTGGAAGGCCCGGGTCCGCCCGGGCCTTCCGGCGTCTCACGGCGCTGCCCGTGCGGGATCGGGAGTCCCCTCCCTCCCTGCGGGAGGAATCGGGGCCGCATCGGTCTCGGAGGCGCGGACCCTCCAACGGGTGCTTCCGCACCTCCGGGCGCGGTGGACCGATCTCGGTGGGTGCGCCCGCTGAGCGGGCGTCTCCCGAGCAGGGGGCGACGGTCGGCCCCCGATCCAGCCCCTCAGCCTCCCCACCCCGATCCCCGAGTCCTCGGGGGCGGACCCCCACTCCCTCCGATCGCAGGCACGGGCGGGGAGCCGCGAGGAGGCACCTCACCCGCGCCGTCGCAGACGCGCAGTGCCCCGTCCATGCCCACGAAGCAAGGCCCCCTCCGCGCGACCGGTCGTCCGGGCGGGGAGTGGTTGAATGGCGAGCTGAACGGTTCGCCGAGAGAGATGTGAGGACCAGCCATGGCAGATCCGGCCCGGGCGAGGAAGCTCGCCGAACGTATCCAGGTGATCGTCGCGAAGCGGCTCGAGCGCGGTCTCCGCGACCCGCGCCTCGGCTTCGTCACCATCACCGATGTCCAGGTGACCGGCGACCTGCAGCACGCCTCGGTGTTCTACACGGTCTACGGCACCGATGAGGAGCGCGCCGATTCGGCCGCGGCCCTCAAGGCCGCCACCGGCATGCTCCGCACCGAGGTGGGCAGGAACATCACGTCCCGGCTCACGCCGTCGCTCGAGTTCATCCTCGACGCGGTGCCTGAGAACGCGAAGCACATCGAGGACCTGCTCGCCGCCGCGCGCAGCCAGGATTCGCAGGTGCAGTCCCTCGCCGCTCAGGCGGACTACGCCGGCGAGGCCGACCCCTACGTGAAGCCCCGCGAGGACGACGAGGACTAGGCGCCGAACCCGAACACCGCGGAGCCCGTGGCGACGTCGACCGATTCCAGGACGACGACGACACGGGCTCCCGGCGTGAGCGGGACCGGGAGATCGACCGTGATCTCCGGGTCGAGCAGCTGGACCGAGGATCGGGTGCGCGCCGCGGAGACGACGATCCCGCTGAAGGAGGCTCCTTCGCGACCGCGCAGGACGGCGGCCTCGACGATCGCGGTCGCCGCACGGGAGGCGGCTCCGGCCCGGCGGTCGCTCGCGGCGAGGAGCGGCGGGAGCAGGGGCAGCGCCTCGCGCAGCTGCAACGGGATCGTCCCGCCGCGGGACACCGCGAGGCAGACGGCGAGGCCGAACCGGTCCACCAGGCGCCGCAGCGGCGCGGTGACGTGCGCGTACGGCGCGGCGAGGGCCGCCTGCTCGGGGTGCTCCGGCGGGGCGCCGTCGAACGCGGTGTAGCCGGCGCCGCGGAACAGGCTCGCCGCGGCGTACATGATCGCGAGCTGCGCGGGGTCGTCGGTGTCGAGGCGACGGAGGTAGGCGCCGTACGCCTCCTCCTCGGGCCACGGAACGCCCAGCGCCGCGGCCCGGGACCGGAAGGCGGTGACGGTCGCAGGGTCGGCGTCGGGCATGGTCCGGAGGACGCCGACCCCCGCGTCGAGCATCATCGTCGCGGCCGCCATCCCGGTCAGCAGCGAGACCTGGGCGTTCCAGCCCTCGACGGCCAGGGGAGCGCGGCGCTCGACCCGGTAGCCGCCGTCGACGGCGACGATCTCCTCCTCGGGCAGCGTCAGGCTCGCTCCTCCGCGCTCGGCCTCGCGCGCCAGGCGCTCGCGCCCGAACCAGGGGAGCAGTGCGATCGAGGGGTGCGGATCGCCCGCGTCGACGCTTCTCTGCACGCCCTCGTAGTCGAGCCGGGCCACGCTGCGCACGAGCGCCCGCTCGAGGTGCGCCGAGCGCGGCTCCGCCCGCTCGTCGAGGGTCAGCGTCCAGACCAGCGCTCGACGGGTCTCGTCCGGCAGGAGCGACGCGGTCCCCTCGGAGAGGACCGCGGGGTGCAGCGGGACGCGGCCGTCCGGGAGGTAGTAGGTCTGACCGCGCAGGCGCGTCTCGGCGTCGAGCGCTCCGCCGGTGCGGACGACCGCGGGCACGTCAGCGATGGCGTAGCGGAGGACGACGCCCTCCGGCGTGCGCTCCAGGTGGAGGGCCTGGTCCAGGTCGAGCGCGCCGGGCGGGTCGATCGTCACGAAGGGGAGATCCGTCCGGTCGACGCGGCCCTCGTCGTCCGCTCCGACGTCCGCGTGCTCGGCCTCGGCCAGCGCGTCCGGCGGGAACGGGCCGGGCAGGTCGTTCTCGACGCGGACCGCGGCGAGGGCTCGCTGGACGTCCTGGGCGAGGTCGATGTCGAGGGCGCGCTCGACGGCGGCGTCGGGGCGGGGGAGGCGGAGGCGGCGACCGGTCACGGCGCCGACCCTACCCGCCTCCTCCGACGCGGACGCGGGTCGGAGGGCGTCTAGGAGCCGGGGAGGAGGTAGCCGTCCTCCGGGCCGCCCGTCGCCAGGCCGTCGGCGAGAAGCCCGGCCAGAGCGCGAGCGCGCTGGTCGGCGTCCGGCCAGAGCGTCTCCACCTCGGCCGCCGTGACGGGTCCGTGCGCGGCGCGCAGCTCGGCGAGGATGAGGCCGCGGACCTGGCGGTCCGAGCCCTCGAACCGCTTCTGCTTCGGCTTCACGGTCCCGGTGTGCTCGGGGTACCCCTCCGCCCGCCAGCGGCAGAGGTCGCGGATCGGGCACTCGTCGCAGCGCGGAGCGCGGGCGGTGCAGACGATCGCCCCGAGCTCCATCGCGCCGGCGTTGAATGCCGCCGCCTCGGAGAGCGACTCGGGCAGCAGCGCCGACATCGCGGCGAGGTCGGCCTTCGCGCGGGGCGGGCCGGGCTCCGCCGCTCCGTCGACCGCGCGCGCGAGGACCCGCCGGACGTTGGTGTCGACGACGGGGTGCCGCTTCCCGTAGGCGAACACGGCGACGGCGCGCGCGGTGTAGTCGCCGATGCCGGGCAGTGCGAGCAGGGTGTCGACGTCGTCGGGGACCACGTCGCCGTGCTCCTCGGCGATCGCCACCGCGCAGGCGTGCAGGCGCAGGGCCCGCCGCGGGTAGCCGAGGGACTGCCAGGCGCGCACCGCCTCGCCAGGCGGGACGGCGGCGAGTGCGGAGGGTGTCGGCCAGCGCTCCAGCCACTCCGCCAGACGCGGGACGACGCGGACCACGGGGGTCTGCTGCAGCATGAACTCGCTGACGAGCGTGCCCCAGGCGGGGAAGCCCTCCCGGCGCCACGGCAGGTCCCGTGCACTGGTCCGGAACCAGGTGACGATCGCGTCGGCGAGGGCGGAGGAGGGCATCAGCCCACACTAGGCGGCGGCGCGTATCGTGGGCGGATGACCAGGTGGGCTCCGCAGAAGGCCGATGTGCTCGACGCTCTCGCGGCGGAGGTGCTGCACAACTACGGTCGCGGACGGGTGAAGGTCGGGATCGACGGCGACGACCCCGCGGTGAGCGCGGCGTTCGCGCTCGACCTCGCGGAGGCGCTCCGCCGGGCCGGCAAGGACGCGATCGTCGCGCACCTCGCCGACTTCCGACGCCCCCGCGCCGATCGGGACGACCCCACCGTGCCCGAGGAGCAGCGCTCCTACGCGGCCGGCTACGACTACGAGCTCCTGCGCCGCGTGCTGCTCGATCCGTTCACGCTCGGCGGCAGCACGGGCTTCGTCCTCGCGGGCTTCGACGCGGTGCGCGACGAGGCGCGGCAGGCCCGCTGGCGGACCGCCGGCCGCGACGCGGTGCTACTCGTCGACGGCGAGTTCGCCCTCCGGCCGGAGCTGCTCGCCGCGTGGAGCACCAGCATCCGCCTCGACACGCAGGAGCCCCCGGTGGACGCGGCGTACCGCGCCACGACGGACCCGCGCCGCCTGGCGGGGATCCTCGTCGACATCCGCGATCCGGAGCAGCCCCGGCGCCTCTTCGCCGACTCCTGCTGAGCGCCCGCCTGCAGAACGAAGGCCATGGCCGCGTCTACCCCGTGGAACGCGTCGATCGGGCCGCGCCGGCCTTCGTCGTGACGGCCGGACGCACGCCGGTCCGCCGCCTCAGACCAGGCCGGCCCGGCGGACGACCTCGGCGGGAGGCAGGAAGGCGCCCGCCCGCTCGACCTCGTGCACCAGGTCGACCAGCAGCTGGTTGACCGGCGCCTCGCGCCCGCCGCGGTGAGCGGTGCGGACCACGGCCCCGGCCAGGTGGTCGATCTCACTCGGCACTCCGCGACGGACGCTCTGCAGCGTCGATCCGGGGTTCGGCACCTCGCCCATCCGCGCGGCCATCCGTCGGGGGAGCAGCTCGACCACGGGCAGGGGAGCGGCGGCGAGGGCGCGGACGGAAGCGTTCGAGAGTCCCTGCAGAGAGCCGAAGCGGACGCCCGACGCGAGGCCCGTCCGGGCCGCCTCGCGCATCGACCGGGCGAGGACGCGCCGGAGTCCCGGATCGTCGATCGTCTCCTGGACCGAGAGCCCGGTGATCGCGGGCAGGGCGTTGACCTCGTTGATCAGCAGCTTCGTCCACTGCGCACCGGTGAAGTCGTCGGTGACGGCGGTGGGGACCGCCTCGCCGAGCACGGCGGCGGCGCGGCGCACGTGGTCGTCGGCCGGGCGGCCGGGGACGCCCAGCGTGGTCGTGGCGGGAGCTGTGACGGTCACGCGGCCGGGTTCGAGGTGGCTCGCGGCGAACAGGGCGAGAGCGCCCACGAGCCGGGCGTCGCGCACCTGCCGGGCCGCGGCGGTGAGTCCGTCCAGTCCGTTCTGGACGACGACGACGAGGGTGCCGTCGACCGTGCGGCGGTTGGTGCGCAGCGCGTCCTCGGCGTCCTGCGCCTTCGTGCAGACGAAGGCGAGATCGGGCACCAGGTCGAGGGACTCGCCGCAGCGGACCCAGGCGGTGTGCTCGCCCCACGCCCCGTCGAGCCGGATCCCCGACCGGCGGATCGCGGTGAGGTGGCCGCCTCGGGCGGTGACTTCGACGTCGTGCCCGGCGCGGTCGAGAAGGGCGGCGATGGTGCCGCCGACGGCGCCTGCTCCGAGTACTGCGATCCTCATCCGGACAGCCTAGGACGGGCGGGAGAGGGGTCCGGCTCCACCCCGGGGGTACTCCCGATCCGTCCGTGTATCCTCGCACCCGTGCTCGAGACCCCCGCCCCGGCTCCGAACGGGATCCTCCTGCTGGACAAGCCCGGCGGCATCACCAGCCACGACCTCGTCTCGCGGACCCGCCGCCGCGCGGGGACCCGGAAGGTCGGCCACGCGGGGACGCTGGATCCGATGGCGACCGGGCTGATGATCCTCGGCCTCGGCCCCTCGACGCGGCTGCTCACCTACCTCGTCGGCCTCGACAAGCAGTACGAGGCGACGATCCGGCTGGGCTCCTCCACCACCACCGACGACCAGGAGGGCGAGGTGCTCGCCTCGGCGGATCCCGCCCTCGTCGCGGCCCTCGCCCCGGAGTCGGTGTCCGAGGCGATCGCCGCCCTGACCGGAGCGATCGAGCAGGTCCCCAGCACCGTCAGCGCGATCAAGGTCGACGGCCGCCGCGCCTACGCCCGCGCCCGCGACGGCGAGGAGGTCGTGCTCGCCTCCCGCCCCGTGACCGTCTCGGAGTTCGCCGTCCTGGCGACCCGCACGGTCGAGGGGTTCCTCGACCTGGACGTGCGCGTCACCTGCTCCTCCGGCACCTACATCCGCGCGCTCGCCCGCGACCTGGGCGCGGCGCTCGGCGTCGGCGGCCACCTGACCGCGCTGCGGCGCACCGCGGTCGGCCCCTTCTCCGTGGCGCAGGCCGGCGAGATCGAGGAGCTGGACGTCCCCGACGCGCTGCTGCCGCCGACGCTCGTCGCCGGCGAGCTGTTCCCGCTGCTGCGCCTCGACGCCCAGGAGGCGGGCGATCTCGCGAACGGCAAGCGCATCCCGGCCCCGGAGGCGGTCGCGGGCGTGAAGGGCCTCCTCGCCGCGGTCGGCCCGGGGGAGCGGCTGATCGGCCTCGCCGAGCGGCGCGGCACCCAGCTCAAGAGCGTCGTCAACTTCCCCACCGAGGACCTCCGGACGGCCGCCTCGTGATCGAGTGGTTCACGATCCTCCAGGTGGGGATCGCGGTCGCGGCCGGCCTGCTCTGCCTCGTGCTCGGGCTGCTCGCCCGCCGCCCCTCCGACGTCTCGGTCGGTGCGACGGCGATCGTCGAGCTGCTCCTGATCGTCCAGCTGGCGGTCGCGATCGTGTCGCCGCTGGTCGGCAACCGCCCGTCGGGGAGCCTTCCGGAGTACTACATCTACTTGATCTCGGCGCTGCTCCTGCCGCTCGCGGCCGGCTTCTGGGCGCTCATCGAGCGGAGCCGCTGGAGCACCGTGATCCTGGGCGTCGCCTGCCTCTCGATCGCGGTCATGGTCTACCGGATGCACCAGATCTGGTTCTTCCAGAGCGCCTGATCCCGCCCGCCACCGGGCCCGGCCCGGCGAGCGCCTAGCATGGACGTGCGATGTCGAAACCAGCCAGCGATGCGTCCGGACGGGCCGCTCACGACCCCTCAGTCCCCTCGGCCCCCGGGAGCGGAGAGCCGACCCGTTCCTCCCGCTCGCGCGGGATCGGCAGCCTCCTGGTCGTCGTCTACGGGATCCTGGCGCTCGCCGCGACGGGACGCTCCGTCTTCCAGATCCTCGACCGCTTCGACGAAGCGCCGCTGGCGTTCTCGCTCTCGGCGCTCTCGGCCGTCGTGTACATCGTCGCGACCGTCGCGCTGATCGTCCCCGGCCGCGCCTGGCAGCGCGTCGCCGGGGTGACCATCACGTTCGAGCTGGTGGGCGTGCTCGTGGTCGGCGCTCTGAGCCTCCTCGCGCCGCAGCTGCTCGGGCTCTCCAGCGCCGACCCGTTCGGGCGCCAGTCCACGGTGTGGGCGGCCTTCGGCGCCGGCTACCTGCTCATCCCTCTCGTCCTGCCCGTGCTCGGCCTCTGGTGGCTCCGAGTGCAGGGGCGGCGCGCGGCCCGGGCGACCGCCTGATGCGCGTCGAGACCCGCCCCGGCGACCTGGCCGGGATCGGACCCTCGGCCGTCACGATCGGCAAGTTCGACGGCGTCCACTCCGGGCACCGGGCCGTCATCGGCCGGCTGCACGAGCGGGCCCGCGAGCAGGGGCTCGCCGCGGTCGTCGTCACCTTCGACCGCAATCCGCTCAGCGTGATCGCGCCGGAGAAGTGCCCGCCTGTCCTGGTCGGCAACGAGCAGAAGCTCGAGCTCCTCGCGGGGACCGGCGTGGACGCGACGCTGCTGCTCACCTTCGACGAGGAGTTCCGGGCGCTCTCGCCCGAGCAGTTCGTCCAGCAGGTGCTGGTGGAGGCGCTCGAGGCCCGCGTGGTCCTCGTCGGCTCCGACTTCCGCTTCGGCGCCCGGGGAGCGGGCGACGTCGACCTGCTGCGCGTGCTCGGCGGGCAGCACGGCTTCGAGGTGGAGCTGATCGACGACGTGCGGCCCGAGGACGGCCGCCGTGTCTCCTCCACCTGGATCCGCGAGCTTCTGGCCGAGGGCGACGTGGAGCACGCGACGCGCCTGCTCGGGCACGAGCCGGTGGTCCGCGGAGTGGTGGTGCACGGGGCGAAGCGCGGGCGCGAGCTCGGCTTCCCCACGGCCAACCTCTCGCCGGAGTCGCAGGGCCTGATCCCGGCCGACGGGGTCTACGCGGGCCGGCTCACCACCGACGGCGTCACGCATCCCGCCGCGATCTCGGTCGGCAGCAACCCCACCTTCGTCGGAGTGCCGCCCAAGCAGGTCGAGGCCTACGTGCTCGACCAGACCCTCGACACCCTCGACCTCTACGACCGCGTGGTCGACGTGTCCTTCGTCGGCCGGATCCGCGGCCAGGTGGCCTACGAGGGCGTCGAGCCGCTCATCCGCCAGATGAACCACGACGTCCTGCGCGTGCGCGAGGTCCTCGGCATCGTCTGAGTGGGATGCCGGGTGCCGCCTAGCAGGGGCCGCGGGCTTGCACCAGCGGGAGAGGCGGGAGGGGCATCGGCGTACCGTGGCCGCATGAGCGAAACCCCCTCCGACTCGGCGCGCCCCCTCGCGCTCGTCACCGGCGCGACCGGCTACATCGGCGGCCGACTGACGCCGCGCCTCCTCGAGGCGGGCTTCCGGGTGCGCGTTCTGGTGCGCGACCCGCGCAAGCTGGTCGACGTGCCGTGGGCGGAGGAGGTCGAGGTCGCCCAGGGCGATCTCGGCGATCCGGAGTCGCTGGAGGCCGCGGTCGAGGGCGTCGCCGTCCTCTACTACCTCGTCCACTCGATGGGCTCGGGCAACGACCACGCCCACTTCGAGGAGGTCGAGAGCCGCGCGGCGCAGAACGTCGCCACGGCCGCGGAGTCGGCCGGCGTCGGCCGCATCGTCTACCTCGGCGGCCTGCACCCGGAGGGCCAGGAGCTGTCGAAGCACCTCCGCTCCCGCGCGGAGGTGGGCCGGATCCTGATGGAGTCGGGAGTGCCGACGATCGCTTTGCAGGCGGGCGTGATCATCGGCTCCGGGTCGACCTCCTTCGAGATGGTGCGCCACCTCACCGATGTGCTGCCGTACATGCCCGCGCCGCAGTGGGTGCGCAACTTCATCCAGCCGATCGCCGTGCGCGACGTGCTGCACTACCTGATCGGCTCCGCGTCGCTCGAGGACGCCACGCTCAACCGCACCTTCGACATCGGCGGGCCCGACGTGCTCCGCTACGGCCAGATGATGAACGGCTACGCGGTCGAGGCCGGGCTCCCGCAGCGGCCGATCGCGTCCCTGCCGGTGTTCACCCCGTGGCTGGCCTCGCAGTGGGTCAACCTGGTCACGCCGATCCCGCGCTCGCTCGCGGTGCCCATCATCGCCTCGCTGCAGTACGACTGCGTCGTGCACGAGCAGGACATCCGCGCGCTCATCCCCGATCCCGAGGGCGGGCTGACCTCCTACCGCCGCGCGGTCCGCCTCGCGCTGGGCAAGATGCAGGCCGGCGAGATCGAGACGAGCTGGCAGAACGCGGAGGTCGTCGGCGCTCCCAGCGACCCGCTGCCGAGCGACCCGGAGTGGGCCGGCCACACGGTCTACGTGGACCTCAAGGAGCGCCGCACCCACGCCGACCCGGCCAAGCTCTGGCGCGTCATCGAGGGCATCGGCGGCACCAACGGCTGGTACTCCTTCCCGCTCGCGTGGGTGATCCGCGGCTGGATGGACCGCCTCGTCGGGGGAGTGGGCCTGCAGCGCGGGCGCCGCGACTCCGCGCGCCTGCACGCCGGCGACGCCCTCGACTTCTGGCGCGTCGAGGAGATCGAGCGGCCGAAGCTCCTGCGCCTGCGCGCCGAGATGAAGGTGCCCGGCGGGGCCTGGCTCGAGATGCGCGCCGAGCCCTCCGGAGACGGCGGCTCGGTCTACACGCAGCGCGCGGTGTTCTTCCCGCAGGGCCTCGCGGGCCGGCTCTACTGGTTCGCGATCCTGCCCTTCCACGGCATCATCTTCAACGGCATGGCCAACCGCATCACGGCCACCGCGGCCGACCTGCCGGACTCCGGCGACGAGCGCTCCCCTGGCGGGCGCCGGGTGCAGCGGTGACAATGGAGGGGTCCGGCGGCGGCGAGACCGCCCGGGACGCCGACGAGAGGAGCACGATGAGCGAACGGTCGAGTACGGACGCGGGGCGCGGACTCCAGCTGGGGAAGGTCCTCTTCATCGGGGACAGCATCATCCAGGCGGGAGCCTGGGGCGAGTGGCTGACGGAGTCGACGGTCGTCGACGAAGGGGTCGGAGGGGCCACCACGGCGGACGTCGTCGCGAGGCTCGCCGAGCTGGTCGCGCAGGAGCCGGACACGGTGGTGCTGCTGATCGGCACCAACGACCTCGCCTGGCACCGCACGACGGAGCACGTCGTGCGCAACATCGAGACGATCGTCGCCACCTTCCGGCGCGACCTGCCGGACGTGCGCATCCTGGTGACCTCAGTCCTGCCGCGCGGGCACGAGTTCGCGCCGCAGATCCGCGAGATCAACCGCCACCTGTGGCAGTTCGCGCCTACGGCGCACGCGGGCTACCTCGACCTGTGGCCGGTGCTCGCGGGCGAGGACGGCGGGCTGCTCGAGCAGTGCTCGCCGGACGGCCTGCACCTCAACGAGGACGGGTACCGCGCCTGGCGCGAGGCTCTGGGCCCGGCGCTCGAGGCGGTCGTGCGGATGCCTCCGAGGACCCGCCCGATCACGCTGCCCTACGACGAGTTCGCACGGCCGAAGACGGCCTAGCGCAGCACCGTGGAGGGGGAGTCGACCGCAGGGTCGGCTCCCCCTCCGTCATTCCGCCGCCAGGGCGGCCTCGAAGGCCGCGAGGGAGTCCGCGGAGAAGAGGACGAACCGGACCTCGTCGAGGGCGCCGTCGGCGGTCTCCGCGCGGACCGACTCCACGGCGATGCGCGCTGCGTCGTCCATCGGCCAGCCGTAGACGCCCGCCGAGACCGCCGGGAAGGCGAGGGTCCGCGCACCGAGACCGACGGCCGTGCGCACCGACTCGCGGTAGGCCGAGGCGAGGACGGCGCTGCGGTCCTCCGACCTCGAGTGGACCGGACCGACGGTGTGCACGACCCAGCGGGCCGGGAGGCGGCCGGCGGTCGTGGCGACCGCGGAGCCGGCGGGAAGGCCGTCGGGCAGCTCTGTCTCGCGGAGCCGACGGCACTCGACGAGGATCTCCGGGCCGCCCGCGCGGTGGATCGCGCCGTCGACGCCGCCTCCACCGAGGAGGGACGAGTTCGCTGCGTTCACGATCGCGTCGACGTGCTCGCGGGTGAGGTCGCCGCGCACGGCTCTCAGGGTGGTCACGACTCCTCCTCCAGGCTGCGGCCGAGAGCGGCGATCGCCGCAGGCCCCACGCGGCAGCAGCCGCCGATCAGGTCCGCCCCCGCTGCGCGCCAGGAGGCGACCAGCGCGGGATCGAAGGCCGCGTCGCCCGTCCAGCGGCGCTCGACGGCGTCCCACTCCTCGCCGCTGTTCGGGTACACGACGACCAGCTTGCCGGTGACGGAGCGGGCGATGCGGACCGCCTCGGCGACGTCGCCGGGCGGGCAGCAGTTCACTCCCACGCCGACCACCTCGCCGGAGGCGGCGGCGACGGCGAACGCCTCGGCCAGCGGCTCGCCGGCCGCGGTGCGTCCCGAACGGCCGCCCACGCAGATCCAGGCGGGGACCGAGGAGCCGGCGAGGGCCTCCACGACGGCCCGCACCTCCCGCACCGACGGGATCGTCTCGACGGCGAGCAGGTCGGGCCCGGCCGCGGCCAGGGCCTCCAGGCGCGGGCGGTGCCAGGCGGCGAGCTCGCCGACGGTGAGGTCGTCGTCGCCTCGGTACTCGGAGCCGTCACCGAGGCTCGCGCCGTAGGGACCGACGGACGCGGCGACCCAGCCGCTCTGCGCGCGCCGGGCCAGGTCGACGCTCTCCCGGAGGGCGCGCTCGACGAGGCCCGGGGGCAGGCCCGCGGCCGCGAATCCGCTCGCGGACACCTGGTAGCTCGCGGTCACCGCGACCCGGGCGCCCGCCTCGGCGAAGGCGCGGTGCGCGGCGACGACGCGGCCGGGCTCCTCCAGCAGGACCCGGGCGCTCCACAGCGAGGAGTCCACTGCGGCGCCCTGCTCCTCCAGCTCCGTGCCCAGGCCCCCGTCGAGCAGCAGCGGCCGCTCCCGCGCCGCGGCGACGAGGTCGGCGGTCACGAGCGGTTGTTGGAGAGCTCGAAGATCTTCACGAGCTCGGCGATCGCCGCCTCGCGGGCGTCTCCGCCCTCCTCGAACATCGCGGTGATGTGCGTGCGGAGGTGGTTCTCGACGATGAGCTTGTTCAGCGAGCCGAGCGACTTCTGGATCGCGAGGGACTGCGTGACGATGTCGACGCAGTAGTCCTCGTTCTCGATCATCCGCTCGAGGCCGCGCATCTGGCCGCCCAGGATCCGGGCACGGTGCAGCGAGCGCTTCTTCAGGTCCTCGATCACTCCTCAAGCCTACGCGCCGCGGGCAGTACCCGGGCGGGGTATCCGGACGCCTACGATCGAGGGGTGAGCACCCGCAAGCCGTCCCGCGCGACCGCCGCCCGCTACCCCTCGCGCGACCGCGCCCGCATGGCGCTGGCGCCCGGGATCCTCGGCGCGATCGTGCTGCTGGCCGGGCTCGCCCTCGTCGGCTCCGACGCCTACGACTTCATCCGCTACCCGGTCGCGATCCTCGCGGCGGTCATCGGCTGGTTCGCGATCCAGGCGCGCGCGCTCCTCTGGCTGATCGGGCTCGTGCCGGTGCTCGTGCTGTGGAACCCGGTGCTGCCGTTCGCGTTCCCGGACGCGATCTGGTCCTCGCTGAGCCTCGCCGCGGTCGGCGTCTTCGTGGCGGCGGGCCTCGTCATCCGCGTCCCGACCCCGGAATGACGACCAGCGCGACCGTCCGCGCGGCGCAGCGCCGCCCGAACCGCGCCGAGGAGTAGACTGGCGGCGCACCCGCACGCCGGGGATGCTGCGACCGGGTCCCAGACCCGTTGCTCGGAGCTCCCGACGGCCACCGGATGCACCGACGCCCGACGCCTCTCCGGAGGCGATCCGGCGGATGCACGGCGACGGCAGCGCGCGGGAACCCCTCCTCCGCCCCCGTCACACATCGAGGAGGAGCATGGCTCGCAGCGGCCAGCGTCAGTCCGGTCAGACGCGACGAGCGTCGAACGCCGCCGGGAGCCGACCCCGATCGCGCTCGCGCGGGGTGGACAACGCGGGGATCATCCCGATCCTCGCCCGCCGCGTCCGCGAGGTGGAGGCGAAGGCCCAGACCGGCAAGGTCGGGCCGACCAACCGGACGAAGTTCCTGGTGATCGCCCTCCTGATGCGCGAGGAGCGCAAGCGGGTCAAGGTCGATCCCTCGCTCAGCGACGCGCAGCGCGCCGAGGAGATGAAGCGCCTCGACGGCATCGCCACGATCCTGGCCAAGACGGCCGCCCGCGACACCAGCCTGATCGCGCTGCTCGAATCGGAGGCCGGCGTCACGGCGGCCGCGCAGAAGCTCCGCCGGGACTGGCTGCTCGAGGCGGGCGCGGAGCTCAGCCCCGACGAGCTGCTGATCGTGACCGAGCCGGAGCCCAAGCCCGAGGTGCCGGTCAACCAGGTCGTGCCGCAGTCGGTGCGCGCCCGCCAGCTGGCGAACCCCTTCCTCCCGCCGGACTTCTCGATCGCCGAGGCCGCGGCTCCGGCGCCGCGCCGCCGGCTCGACGACTGGGAGCTGCTCGGGCCGCTCTTCAAGGCGTTCGAGTACGGAGCGGGCGGACGGGCCGCGAGCATGGAGCTCCCGGAGCCGCCGAAGCTCGACCGGGTCTCCCCGCGAGGCCGCGAGCTGATGCCGCACCAGGCGCGCTTCATCGAGAGCGCCCGCGAGGGCCACCGCAGCTTCCTGCTCGCCGACGAGCCGGGTCTGGGCAAGACCGCGCAGAGCCTCCTCGCCGCCTCGGTGGTCGGGGCGTACCCGCTGCTCGCGGTGGTGCCGAACGTGGTCAAGATGAACTGGGCGCGCGAGGTCGAGCACTGGACGCCGCAGCGGCGCGCCACGGTCATCCACGGAGACGGCGGCACGCTCGACGCGTTCGCCGACGTGGTCATCGTCAACTACGACATCCTCGACCGGCACATCGGCTGGCTCGGGAGCCTCGGCTTCCGCGGCATGGTCGTCGACGAGGCGCACTTCATCAAGAACCTCCGCTCGCAGCGCTCGCAGAGCGTGCTCGCGCTGGCGTCGAGGATCCGCGAGACGACGCCGGGGCACGATCCGCTGATGATCGCGCTGACCGGCACCCCGCTGATCAACGACGTCGACGACTTCCGCGCCATCTGGCGCTTCCTCGGCTGGATCGACGAGACCAAGCCGGGCCCGGAGCTGATGGGCCGCCTCGAGGAGACGGGCCTCACCCCCGCCGACACGGGCTTCTACCCGGAGGCGCGCGAGGCCGTGATCGACCTCGGCATCGTCCGGCGCAAGAAGATCGACGTCGCCGCCGACCTGCCGTCGAAGCGGATCGTCGACCTGCCCGTCGAGCTGGACGACGACCTCGGGCGCTCCATCCAGAAGGCCGAGCGCGAGCTCGGCGCCCGCATGCTGCAGCGCTTCAGGGCGGTCACCGCCTCGATCACCCACGAGCTCGACGACGACGAGCGCGAGCGGTTCATCCGCATCGTGGCGCAGAGCGAGCTCGAGGAGTCGAAGTCGGCCAAGACCGGCGAGAACGTCTTCACCATGGTGCGCCGGATCGGCCAGGCCAAGGCGGCGCTGGCCGCCGACTACGCCTCGCAGCTGGCCCGCTCGGTGGGCAAGGTCGTCTTCTTCGCGAAGCACATCGACGTGATGGACCAGGCGGAGGACACCTTCGAGAAGCGCGAGCTGACGTCCGTCTCCATCCGGGGCGACCAGACCGCGGCGTTCCGCCAGACGCAGATCGACGCCTTCAACGAGGACCCCGACGTGTCGGTCGCCGTCTGCTCGCTCACCGCGGCGGGTGTCGGCGTGAACCTGCAGGCCTCGTCCAACGTGGTGCTCGCCGAGCTGTCGTGGACCTCGGCCGAGCAGACGCAGGCGATCGACCGCGTGCACCGCATCGGCCAGGAGGAGCCGGTGACGGCGTGGCGGATCATCGCGGCGCACACGATCGACGCGAAGATCGCGGAGCTGATCGACGCCAAGGCCGGTCTCGCCGCCCGCGCGCTCGACGGCGCGGACGCCGAGACGGCCTCCGCCGACACCGTGCAGCTCGACGCCCTCATGCACGTCCTGCGCGAGGCGATCGGCTGAGCACGCCCGACCGGGCCGGCTGAGAGCGCTCAGTCGGCCCGCGCGAGGGGTGCGGCGAAGAAGTCCCTCTCGAACAGGCTGGACCGCAGGAACGCGTCCCTCATCGCGGCGCGCTCCCTCGGCGAGGCGTCCCGCGCGGCCTGCTCCGTGATCGCGATCGCCCGCTCGGTGGCGGCCGCGAAGACCGGGTCGCCGTAGGTGAGCAGCCAGTCCGCGTAGGGGTGCTCGGGGTGCCCCGAGGCGGCGAGGCGCGACCCGACGTCGGCGTAGAGCCAGAAGCAGGGGAGCAGAGCGGCGACGATCTCGCCGTAGCCGCCGCGCGAGGCGACCGCGAGCAGGTGATCGGTGTAGCCGCGGGTCACGGGCCCAGGAGCCGAGTCCCTGGTCCCGAGCCGGTCGCGGTGCAGCTGCGCCTCCGCAGCGAGGGCGGACGCCGAGCCCTCGGCCCAGAAGACCTGCTCCGCGGTGGTCGGCGCACGCTGCGCCGCCACGGCCAGGACACGGGCGTACTCGGTGAGGTAGAGAGCGTCCTGCTCGAGGTACCACTCGAAGTCCTCGCGCCCGAGGGAGCCGTCGCCGAGGGCCCGCACGAACGGGAGCGCGTCGATCTCGTCGCGGAGCGTCCGCGTCCGCTCCCAGACGTCCGCGCAGAACGCCGGGGGACGTTGCCGGTGGAAGTGGTCGATCGGGCCGTTGCCGGTGCCGACCTCGAGAGCGTCGGCGGCGCGCAGGGCGCCGGTCAACCACTCCTTGGCCTCCGTCAGCGCCTCGACCAGGGCGTGGGAGGAGGCGTCGCGCCCGGCCAGGAGCGTCGCCATCGCGGACGAGAGCGAGCACCCGGTGCCGTGCGTGTTCGAGGTGGCGACGCGTTCGCCGGGGACCTCGCGCACGAGGCCGTCGGGAGTGACGATCGCGTCCGGGGTGGCGGGGCCGTCGAGGTGGCCGCCCTTCACCAGCACGGCGGCGTCGAGGGCGCGGGCGAGCGCCGCCCCCTGCGCGAGCGCGGCCGGCCAGTCGGAGGCGGTCGGCTCTCCGGCGAGCACGCCCAGCTCGGGGAGGTTCGGCGTCACCAGGTCGGCGCGGCGGAGCAGATCGCGCACGGCGTCCTCCGCCTCGGGAGCGAGCAGCCGGTGCCCGCTGGTCGCGACCATCACCGGATCCACGACCACGACGGGCGGCCGGACCTCGTCGAGCCACTCGGAGACGACTCCGGCGTACTCGGCCGTGGCGAGCATCCCGATCTTCACCGCGTCGATCGTGACGTCGTCGCTGACCGCGTCGAGCTGCTCGCGGAGGAACGCGGCGGGCGGCAGGTGCAGGGAGCGGACGCCGTGCGTGTTCTGCGCGACGAGCGCAGTGACGACCGCCATGCCGTAGCCACCGAGCGCGCCGATCGACTTGAGGTCGGCCTGCACGCCGGCGCCGCCGGTCGGATCGGTGCCGGCGATGCTCAGGACCCGGGGGATGCGGGCGCGGGTGGTCACCGGTCCCACTCCGCTCGGATCAGACGTGCGGCCGCCGCGGGGTCGGCGGCCGTGCAGATCGCCGACACGACCGCGAGTCCGGCCGCGCCGGCGTGGCGGAGGGGGCCCGCGTCCGCGGCTCCGACTCCGCCGATGGCGACGCAGGGCAGCGCCGTGGCCGCAGCGAGGGCGGCGAACCCGTCGACACCGAGGGGAGCGGGGTGGTCGGGCTTGGTCGCGGTGGGCCGGATGACGCCGACGCCGAGGTAGTCGACCGTCCCCGCGGGCAGGGCGCGGACGGCGGCGAGGTGCTCGGGGGTGTTCGCGGTGAGCCCGATCACCGCGTCGGGACCGAGCAGCGAGCGGGCGGCGGTGACGGGCAGGTCGGCCTGCCCGAGGTGGACGCCGTGGACGCGGGCGCCCGCGAGGCGGGCGGCGAGGGCGACGTCGACGCGGTCGTCGACCAGCAGGGTCGTCCGCTCGTCGAGGACGGCGGCGACGGCCCGGGTCAGGGCGACGAGCTCCGCGGCGGAGGCGTCGTGATCACGGATCTGCACGGTCGTCACCCCGCCCCCGACGGCGGCGGCGACCACGGCGGGCACGCCGCGCGGGCCGCACTGGGCGGTGTCCGTGACGAGGTAGAGCGAGAGGTCGAGGCTCATGCGATCCGCGCCCCGGCCTCGGCGTCGGCCGGCTGGAGGGCAGCGAGGGCGTCGAGGAGGCCGACCGCGAAGGACCCGGGACCGCTGCTCGCCGCAGCGGCACGCTCGGCGGCCAGGCCCCAGACCGCGGAGGCGCTGACGGCAGCGTCCAGCGGGCGGGCGCCCGCGCCGAGGAACGCCGCCATCACGGCGCCGAGCGCGCAGCCTCCGCCGGTCACGCGGGTCAGCAGCGGGTGGCCGCCGGTGACCCGGACGACCCGCTCGCCGTCGGTGACGAGGTCGACCGCTCCCGAGACGGCGACCACGCCGCCGATGCGGCGGGCGAGGACGCGGGCGGAGTCGAGCGCCTGCTCGGCGGTGTCGACGGCGTCCACGCCGCGGCCGCCCGCACCGGCTCCCGCGAGGGCGAGGATCTCGGAGGCGTTGCCGCGGATGATCGCGGGCCGCGCCTCGAGCAGCTCCACCGCCAGAGCGGTGCGCACGGGCAGCGGGCCGACGGCGACCGGATCGAGCACCCACGGAGTGCCGGCGCGTCCGGCTGCGGCGACCGCCTCGCGAGCACCCTCGCGCTGCTCCGCTCCGGGCGTGCCGAGGTTGACGAGCACGGCCGAGGCCAGGCCCGCGAAGACGCCCGCCTCGCCGGGCAGGTCGCACATCGCCGGGCTGGCGCCGAGGGCCAGCAGGCTGTTGGCGGTGAAGCCGGTGACGACCGCGTTCGTGATGCACTGCACCAGCGGTCCGGCGGCACGGAGCTCGGCGAGATCGCGGCCCACGGACGCCCGGTCGGGCGCCGTGTCGGCGGGGAGGGTCGGGTGGACAGGCGTGCGAATGCTCATTCGCGACATCCCTTCGCTAGTACGAACTAGATCAGGTTCAACGGGTCTTCTCTCAGCCCTGGCGGGCACCCCGTGTCACTGCGCACGACCCTAGCAGCGGGCGCGGGCGCGCTCGCTCCTGCATTCCGAGCCGACGCAGCGGGCGCGGGGCCTCGTCACCCCGGCGATCCGGTGCGCTCGCTCAGCCGGTGAGGATCGTCGAGTCCCCGCGCGGCCCCACCGCGACGCGGAGGCCGATCGGCAGCCGCTCGCGCATCGCGTCGACGTGGCTGATCAGGCCGATCGTCCGCCCGCCCGACCGCAGCTCGTCGAGCGTGCCGAGCGCCGTCTCGAGCGTCTCGGCGTCGAGCGAGCCGAAGCCCTCGTCGATGAACATGGTCTCGAGCGAGATGCCGCCGGACTGCGCCGTCACCACGTCGGCGAGGCCGAGGGCGAGGGCGAGCGAGGCCAGGAACGTCTCGCCGCCCGACAGCGAGGCGGGCTGCCGGCGGACGCCGGTGAAAGCGTCGAGCACGTCGATCCCGAGGCCGGAGGCGGCACCGCGGTAGGCGAGCGAGTCGTCGTGGGCGAGGGCGTAGCGGCCGCTGGTCATCGCGTCGAGGCGGAGGTTCGCCGCGGTCACGATCTCCTCCAGGCGTCCGGCGAGGGCGAAGGCCTCGAGGTCCATCCGGCGCGTGTTCTGCCCTCGGCCGGAGACGGTCTCGGCCAGTGCGCGCAGCTCCTCGTGGCGGCGGAGGCGCTCACCCAGCACGGTGAGGCGGCCCGCGGCCTTCGCGGCGAGCTCGGCCAGGCGCTCCGAGCGGTGCTCGAGCACGGAGAGGCGGGCTCGCGCCTCGTCGCGACGGGCGGAGGCCTCGCGCGAGCGCTCCTCAGCGGCGGCGACGTCGACGGCCGTGCCCGGCAGCTCGCGGAGCTCCGGGTCGGACAGCACCGCCTCCGTCGCGCTCCGCCGCCGCTCGTGCTCGGCGACGACGGCCTCGGCCCGCGCCCGGTCCCCGCTGGCCAGCGCGGCCGACTCGGCCTCCTCGGCGGTCGCGAAGCCGCGCTCGCCGAGGACCTCGGCGAGCTCCTCCCGGGCGGCGGCGGCGGCCTCGGCCCGCGAGACGGCCGCCTCCTCGGCCTCGACCAGGGCGACGGCCCGGCGGCGCTGGGCGCTCAGCTGCTCGACCCGTGAGGCGACGCTCGTCGCGCCGTCACGGGAGGCCTCGACGCGCTCCTGCAGCACCCGCAGCGCTTCGGCGGCGAGGGCGGACTCGTCGGCGCGGGTGCGGTGCTCCTCGCGAGCGGCGTCCCGTCCGGTCGTGAGAGCGTCGATCCGGGAGCGCAGCCGGGTGCGCTCGCGCCGGAGCTCCTCGGTGCGGGCGGCCGCCGCGCGGGCCGAGGCGAGCCGCTCCTCGTGCGCCGGGCGGAGCGACTCCGGGTCCGCGTCCCCGCCCACCCGCTCCTTCAGCGCCGCCAGAGCCAGGGCCGCGGCACCCTCGCGCTCGCGGGCGCCGTCGAGGGCGGCGGCGGCGCGCTCCACCGCGGCGCGGGCCCGATCGAGGTCGTCGGTGCCGACCGTCGTCGGGCCGTCGTGCTCGGCCGGGCGGGGGTGCTCGCACGAGCCGCAGACCGGGCAGGGCTCGCCCGGCTCCAGCCGCTCGGCGAGCTCCCCGGCGAAACCGGCGAACCGGCGCGCGATCAGGGCGGACTGCTCCGCGGCGCGCTCCCCGTGGACGCGCGCCGCATCCGCGTAGGCCGTGCGGAGCCGCTGCAGGCGCGCCGCGGTGAGATCGCGCTCGAGGGCTGCGGCGATCCTCCGCTCGAGCACGGCGAGCTCGTCGACGCGCGCGGGGACGGCGGCGGCCTCGTCGGCGAGGGACTCCTCCTCGGCGGCGAGCGCGTCGACCCGGGCGGGCAGCCCGCGCAGCTCCGCCTCGATCCCGGCGAGCGCGGTCGCCGCCGCCTGCTCGGCGCGCGCGGACCGCTCGGCGGAGCGCTCCGCGTCGGGGAGTCGGCGCTCGTCGGCCAGCGCCTCGGCGAGGGCGCCGAGGACGGCGGCGAGCCGTTCGGCCGTCTCGGCGGCCGAGCCCGCAGACGAGTCCCCGTAGGCGTCGGCGGCGAGGTCGCGCTGCTGTCGGGCGGCCCGCTCCTTCTCGGCGGCTGCCCGGGCCGAGCGGAGCAGCGGCAGCACGCCGTCGGCCCGGCGCGCGCGCTCGATCCCGGCCCGCTGCTGCTCGACGTGCGCCTCGGCGACCGCGAGCTCCTCCGCCTCGATGAGGGCGCGGCGGCGCCGCTCCTGCCCCCGGGCGATGCGCCGGGCCTCGTCGAGAGCGGTGCCCGCGGCCTCGTGCGCCGCGTCGGCCGCGGCGGAGCCGGCCCGGGCGGCCTCGAGCGGAGCGGCGAGCCGCGCCGGCAGCCCGGCGAACCAGGCGGCGTCCGGCAGGGGCGGCTCGGCCTCGTCGTCCAGGAGCCGGACGGCCTCGTCCGCGAGCGCGGTCACGGCCGCGCGCTCCTCCTCGAGCCCGACGGCGCCGGCATCGCGCTGCTCGAGCAGGCGGCGGCGGAGCAGATCGAAGCGCTCGGTCGCGAAGAGCGTGCGCAGGAGCCGCTGCCGGTCGTCGTTCTTCGCGAGCAGGAACTCGTGGAAGCGGTTCTGCGCCAGCAGGATCACCTGGAGGAACTGGTCCTTCGTCAGGCCGACGATCCGGCCGATGTCGGCGCCCACCTCCTTCGCGCTCGACGAGAGCCCGACCCAGGAGCCGTCGACCCGCTCCAGCAGCTCGACCTTCGCCGGCTGGGTCGTCTTTCCGGTGCCGCGCCGCTTCGGCCGCTCGTACTCGGGCGAGCGCCGGACGCGGTAGACCCGCCCCGCCGCCTCGAACTCGAGCTCGGCGAACGTCTCGTCCTCGGGGCCGCTGTGGTCGCTCCGGAGGCGCGAGGCGGTGCCGTCGAAGCGGGGGACCGAGCCGTAGAGCGCGAACGCGATCGCGTCCAGGATCGTCGACTTGCCCGCTCCGGTGCGCCCGGCGATGAGGTACACGCCCACGTCCTCGAGTCGGTCGAAGTCGACGCACTGCTCGGCGCGGAAGGGTCCGAGCCCGGCGAAGGCGAGTCGGCGGATCCTCACCGCAGAGCCTCGGCCTCGACGGCTGCGAGCGCGTCGAGGGTGAGGGCGCGCTCGGTCTCCGTGGCGCCGTGGCCGCCGCGGACGTGGGCGAGGAAGTCGTCGACGACCTCCACGTCGCTCCGCCCGCGGATCCGCTCGGCGTAGGCGCGCGGCTCGGCCGCGGCGTGCGGGGGCCGGTGCTCGAGCGTCGCGCAGCCGGGGAAGCGCGACTGCAGGCGCGCCATCGCATCGAGTGGGCGCACCGGATCGGTGAGCACCGCCGAGACCCAGTCGCCCTCCACCTCCGCCAGGGAGGGATCGCGCAGCAGCTGCTCGAGCTCGCCCTCGATCACACTGAGCCTCCTCGGCACGGGGAGCGGCGACCACTCGACGCCCTCGAGCCCCCCGGGCCCGATCGTCACCAGCCAGGCGCCGCGCGGCTTCGACGCCTCGCCGAACGAGTAGTGCAGCGGCGCTCCGGAGTAGCGCACGCCCGGCAGCAGCTCGGCGCGCCCGTGGACGTGCCCGAGCGCCGCGTAGTCGGCCGCGGCGAAGTGCTCGACCGAGACGTAGTCGAGCCCGCCCGCCGTGATGTCGCGCTCGAGGACCGCGGCCGGGGCTCCGACCGCGAAGCAGTGCGCGAGCACGACCCAGGGACGACCCGCCGCCTCGGCGGCGGCCTGCACCCGCCCCATCGCGAAGGCGAGCACGTCCTCGTGGCGGCGCAGCTGCTCCTCCGGGTGCCGGTGGCGGTAGAGGGCGGGCTCGAGGTAGGGGATGCCGTGGACTCCGACCTCGAGGCCGGACGCGTCGCGCAGCACGACCGGCTCGGCGTACGCCTCGGGGTCGGTGAGGACGTGCACGCCCGCCCCGCGCAGGAGCCCGGCCTGGAAGCCGAGCCGGGCGGGGGAGTCGTGGTTGCCGCTGGTGAGGACGACCTCGGCGCCGGCCGCGCGGATCGCCTCGAGCGTGCGGGTGAGGAGGGTGTAGTGCTCCGCGGCGGGCACGGCGGAGTCGAAGACGTCGCCGGCGATCAGCACCGCGTCCACGCGCTCGGCCCGCACCGTCTCGACCAGGGCCTCGAGCACGGTCGCGAGCGCCGCCGTCGTGGAGTGCCCGTGGAAGGTGCGGCCGATGTGCCAGTCCGAGGTGTGCAGCAGCTTCACGGTCGTCCTTCCTCTGCGTCGTCCGGGGGAGCGACTCCAGGCTAGTGAGACCCTCCGACACCGGCGGCGCAGCGGACACCTCCCGTTCATCCGGAGGTGCAGAATAGGGCGTCGGTCGAGCAGAGGAGATGGTCGTGAAGCTGCCCCGCGTCCCCGCGACGATCCTCGGTCTGGGCTCGCGCACCCGCGCCGCCGCCGAGGACACGTCGCCCATCCAGCGGCTGCGCCCGGACGACGAGCCGGCCCGCACCAGCACGGTCGACAACGCGATCTACCAGGACGGCCGCCGGGTCGTCTCACCCGGCAGCATCCCGGAGGCGCTCGCCGCCCTGCAGAAGCTGCCCGACGCGATGGCGTGGATCGGGCTGTACCGGCCGAACGCGGCCGAGCTCGCCGCGCTCGAGGACGAGTTCTCGATGCACCCGCTCGCCCTCGAGGACGCGATCAGCGCGCACCAGAGGCCGAAGCTCGAGCGGTACGGCAGCGACATGTTCGTGGTGCTGCGCGCCGCCAGCTACTCCGACCAGCGCGAGGAGGTCGACTTCGGCGAGCTCCACCTGTTCGTGGGGTCGAACTTCGTCGTCACGGTCCGCCACTCCGAGAAGCCGGACCTCTCGCTGGTGCGGCGGCGGATGGAGGCCGATCCGGAGCTGCTGCGCGTCGGCCCGGTCGCCGTGCTGTACGCGATCCTCGACGCCGTCGTGGACCAGTACTCGCCCGTCGTCGCCGGCCTCGAGAACGACATCGACGAGATCGAGGCGCAGGTCTTCGAGGGCGACCCGGCCGTGTCCCGCCGCATCTACGAGCTGAGCCAGGAGGTGCTGGACTTCCAGCGCGCGGTCGCTCCCCTGACCGGCATGCTCGGGCGCCTCGTCACCGACTTCGAGGTGTTCCAGTCGGATGTGGAGCTGCGCCGCTACATCCGCGACGTCGCCGACCACGTCGCGCTCGTCACCGAACGGGTCGACGGCTTCCGCACCACGCTGCGGGAGATCCTGGCGGTGAACGCGACCCTCGTCGCCCAGCGCCAGAACGAGGACATGAAGAAGCTCGCGGAGGTGGGCAACCAGCAGAACGACGAGGTCAAGCGGATCTCCGCATGGGCGGCCATCTTCTTCGCGCCGACCATGATCTCGAGCATCTACGGCATGAACTTCGACGTGATGCCCGAGCTGCACGTCGCGTGGGGCTATCCGGCGGCGCTCGTCGCGATGGTGGGCTCGAGCGTGGTGCTGCACCGCCTGTTCAAGCGCTGGGGCTGGCTCTGAGTCCTCCGCCCGCGGTGTGTCAACACCGTGACGCTCCCGGAGGCGCCGCGTAGCGTCGCTCTCGGGCCGCTCGGCCCCCGAGCGGAGGGACTCCCGATGACTCCAGAGGCCGCGACCACGTCCGCGCCGCCGCCCCGATCCCTGTGGCGGGCGGCCGCTGCTCCGATCCCCTCCGACGAGTTCGCCCCCGGTGCGCACTACGACGACGTGGTGGTCGGGGCCGGTCTCACCGGTCTGGTCACCGCGCTCCTGCTGCAGCGGACCGGCCGGCGCGTGCTGGTGCTCGAGGCGCGCGAGGTCGGCGCGGTCGCCACCGGGAACACGACGGCGAAGCTCAGCCTCCTGCAGGGAGCGCACCTCTCCCGGATCGCGGAGCGCAACATCCCCGCGGTGACCGAGGCCTACGTCGCGGCGAACCTCGCGGGGTTCCGCTGGCTGCTGGACTACTGCGAGGGCGCGGGCGTGCCGGTGCAGAGGCGCACCGCTTACAGCTACGCGCAGACGCCCGAGGGCGTGGACGCTGTGCTGAAGGAGCACGCGACCGCGCGCCGCTTCGGCCTCGCGACCCGCCTCGTCGGCGAGCTCGACGTCCCGTTCCCCAGCACGGCGGCCGTCGCCCTCGACGACCAGGCCCAGTTCGACCCGATGGACGTCCTCACCGCACTCGCCGCCGACTTCCGCGCCGCCGGGGGCACCCTGGTGCAGGGTGTCCGGGCCCTCGGGATGCGCGCGACCGCTCCCGTCCGGGTCCGCACCAGCGCGGGCCCGGTGACCGGGGACCGGGCCTACCTGCTCACGGGGGCGCCGATCCTCGACCGCGGCCTGTACTTCGCCAAGATCGCCGCGCTGCGCTCGTACGCGGTCGCGTTCCGCACCGACGCGCCGATCCCCGAGGGCATGTACCTCTCGGTCGACGAGCCGTCACGCTCCGTGCGCGACGCCGAGCGCGACGGCGAGCGGCTCCTCCTGATCGGCGGCAACGGCCACCCCGTGGGTCGCCGGCCCGTCACCTCGGAGGCCGTGGACGACCTGGTGGCCTGGACGCGGCGGTCCTTCCCGGGGGCGGAGCCGGTCGCGCAGTGGAGCGCCCAGGACTACGAGCCGTTCCACCGCGTGCCGTTCGTGGGCTGGCTGCCGCGGGGACGCGGACGGATCTTCCTGGCGACCGGCTACGACAAGTGGGGGATGACCAACGCGGTCCAGGCCGCGCTGACGCTCGTCGCCGACCTCGAGGGCGAGACGCCTGCCTGGGCGAGGACGCTGCACCGCCGGCCCACGCTGCCGCGGGTGATGGCGGAGGGACTCGGCGCCGGGCTCGCGGTGGGCGCCTGGTACGCGCGGGGCTGGTCCTCCGCTCTGCGCGCCCCCCGCTCGGCCGGGGTGGTGCCGGTGGAGGGCCAGGGGTCGCTCGCACGCGACGGGCTGCAGCCCGTCGCGGTCTCCACCGTGGAGGGGAGGCGCTGCGCGGTGTCGGCGGTGTGCCCGCACCTGGGCGGGATCGTCACCTGGAACGACGCGGAGCGCAGCTGGGACTGCCCGCTGCACGGCTCGCGCTTCGCGGCCGACGGGACGGTGCTGGAGGGTCCGGCGGTCGAGCCGCTCGCCCCGCTGGGCTAGGACGGCCGCCGGCCCCGCGGAGCCGAGGCCGGCCCCGCGGAGCAGGCGGGTCAGTCCTCGTCCGCTCCGGGCTCCGCGACCTCGTCGCCGTCGGCGCCCGAGGCGTCGCCGCTCGTGTGCAGGTCGGTGTCGCCCGGGATGCTGAAGTCGCTCAGCGGGTCCAGGGGCTTCTTGTCGTCGGTGTCGTCGCTCATGCCTGCCACCCTACGAGCGTCCGGCGAGGCGCTGCACTGCGGCGACCGGGATCGACAGCCACTCCGGCCGGTTGCGCGCCTCGTAGATCGCCTCGTAGACGGCCTTGTCGAGCTCGAACGCGTCGAGCACCGCCCGGTGCGCGGTGACCGCGTCGCCCGCCCGCTCGGTGTAGCCCTCGAGGAACGCGGCGCGGCTCGCCGCCGCCCAGGCCGCCCTCGAGGCGCCCGGCTCGGCCTGCTCGTGCGCGCCGGCCGCGTAGTCGAAGGAGCGCAGCATCCCGGCCACGTCGCGCAGGGCCACGTCGGGAAGACGGCGCTCGTGCATGGGCCGCAGCGGCTCGCCCTCGAAGTCGAGGAGCACCCAGCCGCGGTCGGGCACGGACAGGACCTGTCCGAGGTGGTAGTCGCCGTGGATGCGCTGGAGCCTCGGCCACGGCGCGGTCTCGGCGGCGTGGAACACGGCGTCGATCGCCTCGGAGTCCTCCGCGATCACGGGGACCTCGGCCGATGCGATGCGCAGGCGCCGGCGCATGGTCGCGACCATCCGCTCGACGACCTCGGACGTGGTGTCCTCGGTCGGCATGACCTCGGCGAGCGTCGCGTGCACCTCGGCGGTGGCGCGGCCCAGCTCGCGGGCGGGGCCGGTGAAGTCGGAGTCGGCGGCGACCGCCTCGAGGGCGACGCGCCACGCGTCCTGGACGCCGGGGAGGAACTCCTGGGCGAAGGCGAGGTGCCCGAAGGCGCGGCCCGTCTCCTCGCCCTCGTCGTCCCACTCGCCGGTCACGTTGCCGATCACGGGCGGGACGAGGGCGCTCCCGGCGGCGTTGAGCGCGGACTGCACCGTCACGTCCGGGTTGTCGCCGTGGTGGAGGGCGCGGAAGACCTTGACGATCACCGGGGTCGCGTCGGATCCGTCGTCGGCGGTGGTGCGGACGATCACCGAGGTGTTCGACTGCTCGCCGCTGAGAACCTTCGAGGACGCGAACGCCCCGATCGCGGCCCCCGGCTGCCGGTGGCCCTCGGCGCGGGCGCCGCCCCGGGCGCCGTCCTCGTCGGAGCGGCCGCCGTCGGCGATCATGCCCAGCAGAGCACGGGCGAACACCGGGTCGCGCGGAGCGTCGTACACGAAGTGAGCGTCGTCGGAGTAGACGAGGGCGTCCTCGAGCCCGGGCACCGGAGCCGCGTGGACGGTCACCGGCACCTGGTACAGCACCGGGCTCGTCCCCGCCCGGTCGATGAAGAGGTGGTCCACCACCTCCGCCTCGCCGGGGTGCAGCGACCAGGCGCCGCGGACCTCCAGCTCGGGGCGCCGCCCCTTGCTCGCGTACCACCTCTGGTCCGCCACCCATGCGGCGATGCGGTCGATCGACAGGCCTGCGCTCATGCTCTTCCCTCCGTCGGCACCCCGAACCCTACTGGCCGCGGGCGACGGGCGGAGGGGCTTGCGGCGGGGCTTTCAGGCCAGCTCGAGCACGTCCAGCGTCCAGGCGTACTCGAACGCGATCTCGCGCCAGCGCTCGTAGCGTCCGCTCACTCCGCCGTGTCCCGCGGTCATCTCGGTGCGCAGCAGCGCGGGAGCGCCGACCTCGCGGAGCCTGGCCACCCACTTCGCCGGCTCCACGTAGAGCACCCGGGTGTCGTTGAGGCTCGTCGTCGCGAGGATCCGGGGGTACTGCACGTCCTCGCGGACGTTCTCGTAGGGCGAGTACGACTTCATGTAGGCGTAGACCTCGGGGTCGTGCAGCGGGTCGCCCCACTCGTCCCACTCGATCACGGTGAGCGGGAGCGACGGGTCGAGGATCGAGGTGAGCGCGTCGACGAAAGGCACCTGCGCGAGGACGCCGGCGAACGCCTCCGGGGCGAGGTTCGCGACCGCGCCCATCAGCAGGCCGCCGGCCGACCCGCCCTGCGCGACCAGGCGGTCCGGAGTGGTGAAGCCCGCGTCGACCAGGTGCCGCGCCGCGGAGACGAAGTCGGTGAAGGTCGTCCGCTTCGCCAGCGTCTTCCCGTTCTCGTACCAGGAGCGGCCCATCTCGCCGCCGCCGCGGACGTGCGCGATCGCGAACACGACTCCCCGGTCCAGCAGCGAGAGGCGCGCGATCGAGAAGCCCGGGTCGATGCTGGCCTCGTAGGAGCCGTAGCCGTAGAGGAGGAGCGGCGCGGGGGAGGCGTCCGGGTCGGCGGCGTCGCGGCGCCAGACGAGCGACAGGGGCACCCGCGTGCCGTCCTCGGCGACCGCCCACTCCCTCCGCTGCACGTAGAGCGCGGGGTCGTAGTCGCCGAGCACGGGCTGCTGCTTGAGCACCGTGCGCTCGCCCGTCGCGACGTCGAGCGCGAGCACGGTCGAGGGGGTGATGAACGAGGTGTAGGCGAGGCGGAGAGAGGGCTGCTCCCACTCCGGGTTCCCCGCCGGGCCCGCGTCGTAGAGCGGCTCGTCGAAGACGATCTCCTCGAGCCGCGCTCCGGTGCCGTCCTCGCGGAGCAGCCCGAGCCGGGTGGCGCCGTCGGCGCGGTAGGAGACGACGACGTGCCCGGCGAAGGCGTCGACGCCCTCGATCCGACGGCCCTCGCGGTGAGGCACCACCACGCGGCGCTCGCGGGCCCGGGCGTCGGCGTCGAGCGACAGGTCGGCCGGCTCCTCGACGATCTCGAAGTCGAGGGCGCCGTCGTTGTGCACGATCAGCAGGCGGTCGCGCCCGTCGACGACGGCGTGCTCGACCTCGTACTCCACGCCCTCGCGGCGCGGCCACACCGAGCGGAAGGAGCCCGTCGGGTCGGACGCGTCCAGCAGCAGGCACTCGCTCGTGATCTTGCTGCCGATCTCGATGACGAGGTAGCGGCGGCTGCGGGTGAGGCCCACGCCGATCCAGTAGCGCTCGTCGGGCTCGGCGAAGACGACCTCGTCCGGGGTCCCGGCGCCGACCTCGTGCCGCCAGACGGTGTCGGGGCGCCAGGACTCGTCGACGGTCGGGTAGAAGACGAAGCGCGCGTCGGCACCGAAGGTCGCTCCGCCGCCCGTGCCCTCGATCACGTCCGGCAGGTCCTCACCGGTCTCGAGGTCGCGGATGCGGAGGGTGTACCGCTCGTCGCCCTCGACGTCGGTGCCGAAGAGCAGCCGGGTGCCGTCGGCCGACACGTCGAAGCTGCCGAGTGAGAAGAAGTCGTGCCCGTCCGCCTCCGCGTTGCCGTCCAGGACGACCTGCTCGCCCTCGAGCGGACCGCCCTCGGCGATCGACGGCGGCGTCCAGTCGTCCGGCCCGCTGATCGGCGCCCGGCAGTGCACGGCGTACTGGCGGCCCTCGTAGGAGCGCGAGAAGTACCACCAGGAGCCCTCCCGGACGGGGACCGAGAGGTCGGTCTCCTTCGTCCGCGACCGGATCTCCTCGAACAGGCGCTCGCGCAGCGGGGCGAGAGGAGCGAGCACCGCCTCGGTGTACGCGTTCTCGGCCTCGAGGTGCGCGATCACCTCGGGGCTCTCCTTCTCGCGCAGCCACTCGTAGTGGTCGACCACCACGTCGCCGTGGTGGCGGCGCTCGAGGGGGACGCGGCGGGCGACGGGCGGAACGGGCGCGGTCATCGCTCCAGCCTAGGGCGAGGGCACCCCCGGCCGCCCCGGGGTGCCGCAGCAGCGTCGGGCGTGATCACAATGGAGCATGGCCAGCGGTGCGGAGAACGAGTCGGCGACGTCCCGGGCGGGCGGTGCGCGGAGAGTGCAGACCGAGGTCGAGCGCAAGTACGACGTCGACGCGGGCACCCGGCTGCCCGACCTGACCGGCGCCGGGAGCGTCGCCGGCGTCCGCACGGAGGAGCCGGTGACCCTCCGCGCCGAGTACTTCGACACCGCCGACCGCGCTCTCTCCCGGGCGCGGATCACGCTGCGCCGCCGCGAGGGCGGATCCGACCAGGGCTGGCACGTCAAGCTGCCCGGCTCCTCCGGCCGCACGGAGATCCACGCGGAGCTCACGGCCGCGCGCACGGTCCCGTCCGCCGTCCGCGAGCCGGTGCTCGGGCAGGTGGGGCGCGCGCCGCTCGAGCCGCTGGCGCTCCTGGAGACGGTCCGCTCGATCACCCGCGCCCTCGACTCCCACGGGCGGGAGCTCGCCGAGATCGCCGACGACCTGGTGATCGCGCGCGACCAGCGCACCGGCCGCGAGCGGCGCTGGAGGGAGTGGGAGGTCGAGCTCGTCGACGTCCCGCGGGACGAGGGCGAGCGTGTCCTCGACGAGATCGAGCGGCGCCTCCTCTCCGCGGGCGCCCGCCCCGCCGCCAGCGCCTCCAAGCTCGCCCGGGCCACCGGCGGCCCGATCCACGAGACGGTTCCGGATCCGCGGAACGGCGGGGAGGCGGCGCTCGCCGCGGTCCGCTCGCTCCTGCGCGAGCTGCGCGCCGTCGACCCGCGGGTGCGCCTCGAGGCCGATGACGCCCTGCACCGGATGCGCGTGCTCGCACGCCGGCTCCGCTCCGTCCTCGCCGCCTCCCGCTCCGTGCTCGACCGTGCGGCGACCGACCCGGTGCGGGACGAGCTGCGCTGGCTGGGCGGGGTCCTGGGCGCGGCCCGCGATCAGGAGGTGCTCGCCGAGCGGTTCCGCGCCTCCCTGGCGGCCGTCGAGGGCGCCCCGAGCACTCCCTCCGCCCTGCTGGAGGAGATCGAGCACCGGCACGCCTCGGCGCTGCGCCGCGTCGACCGCACTCTGCGCGGCGGCCGCTACCTCGCGCTCCTCGCCTCGCTCGACGCCGTGCTCGCGGACCCGCCCCGCACTGCGCGGGCGGGCTCGAGCGCGACTGCGCTGGTGCGCCGCTCCGTCGCGAAGGAGCTCGCGCGCATCTCCGCGGCGGGCGCCGCTTCGGCCGGGGGCGCGCTCGAGGTCCGGCACGACCTGCGGAAGGCGGCGAAGCGGCTCCGGTACACCGTGGAGGCGTGGCGC
The DNA here is from genome assembly GCF_002932795.1 of Rathayibacter sp. AY1B5. Taxonomy (NCBI): domain Bacteria; kingdom Bacillati; phylum Actinomycetota; class Actinomycetes; order Micrococcales; family Microbacteriaceae; genus Rathayibacter; species Rathayibacter sp. AY1B5. The sequence continues at coordinate 60,309 of NZ_PSWM01000013.1, read as the reverse complement.
TCGGTCGTCCCCGAGGCCGTCGGCGCCCGGCGCCGCTCGCTCGCCGAGGCGGGCGAGGACCTCGCCGACGCCCTGGGGGAGGAGCGGGACGCGCTCGCCGCCCGCGCGCTGATCCTGGAGGAGGCCGATCGCAGCGGGGAGGGGGCCTTCGCGCTGGGGGTCGTCGCCGCCGAGGAGCGTCGCCGCGCCAGGCGGGCCGCGAAGGCCGCGGAGAAGGCGAGGGACCGTCTGGAGTCGCTCTCGCGCTGACCGTGCGGGCCCGCGGTCGCTGTCAAGACGACGCCCCGGTCACACAGACGAAATCCACGGCGGATAATGTGAATCATGCCTTCCGTCCGTGCTCTTCCGTCACCGCTCCTGCGCCCGCGCCACTTCGACCGCGACGACGTCGTGGTCCATGCCGGCCTGTTCTCGCTGGTGAACTCGAGTACGACGCCGCGCGCGGCCTGGACCGAGGACCTGATCGCCATCGGCGAGGTCCTCGACGCCGCCGAATTCCCCTACCGCCTCATCCGCGGCACCGACGGCTCGCCCTTCCTCGCGGTGGACCGCGTGCTCGGCGCCGAGCTGGCGACGCTGCTGGCGCGCGCCTTCGCGACCGAGCCCTTCTACGCCAAGACGGTCGACAAGCGGGGCACCCCGCCGCAGCTCCTGGCCGAGGGCGTGCTCGCGCCGTATCCGCGCGCCTCCGTCTTCAAGCTCTTCCGCCCGCGCGTCTCCTCGACGGGATCGCTGCGCTACGGCGCCCGCAGCGGCGTCCGCCTCGAGCTGTGGAAGGTGGGCGAGGAGGAGATCATCACTCCCGCCGAGAACGCGCTCATGCGCAACAGCCTCCCCGTCGCCGAAGCCATCGACGCCCACGTCGAGGCGTACGGCCGCACCTGGCCGACGTTCGAGGGCATGTTCGAGCCGCTCGTCAGCGACATCCGCTTCGAGGTCGACATCGTCTTCTCGTGGGTCGACGGCACCGACCTGGAGTTCCAGCGCGCCCGTGCGGCCCGGATGGCCAGCTACGTGGTGGGCGAGGGCGACGACGCTCCGGCGCGCTTCCGCCAGATCGACGAGCTCAAGTACGCCCTGCGCAGCGTCTACATGTACGCGCCGTGGATCCGGCACATCTACATCGTCACCGACTCCCCGCGCCCGCGCTGGCTGGACGAGCACCCGGACGTCACCCTCGTGCGCAGCGAGGACCACTTCCGCGACCTCTCGGTGCTGCCGACGCACAACTCCCACGCGGTCGAGAGCCAGCTGCACCGCATCCCGGGGCTGGCGGAGCACTTCCTCTACTCCAACGATGACATGTTCTTCGGGCGCCCGGTCGACCCGTCGATCTTCTTCTCGCCCGGGGGTATCACGAAGTTCATCGAGGCGACGACGCGCATCGGCATGGGCGACTCCAACGCCTCCCGCAGCGGCTTCGAGAACGCGGCCCGCGTCAACCGGCGCCTGCTCCGCGAGCGCTTCGGCGCGATGACGACCCGACACCTCGAGCACGCCGCCACGCCGCTGCGCAAGACCGTGATGGCCGAGCTCGAGGCCGAGTTCGAGCCGGAGTTCACCGCGACCGCCGCGAGCCGCTTCCGCTCGGCGAGCGACGTCTCCGTCACCAACTCGCTCTACCACTACTACGCGCTGATGACCGGGCGCGCGGTCGTGCAGGAGAACGCCTCGGTGAAGTACGTCGACACGACGATGCACCAGGGGCTGAAGGACATGCGCAAGCTCCTCAAGAACCGCGGCGTCGACTTCTTCTGCCTCAACGACGGCAGCTTCCCCGAGATCTCGGCGGAGGCGCGCACCAAGGCCGTCATCGGGTTCCTCGAGGAGTACTACCCGATCCCGGCTCCGTGGGAGCGCGAGGACTGACCGTGGGCTGGGCCGTCGGGGGAGCGGTGGCCGGGCTGCTGCTCGGCCTGGCGAGCTCGCTCGTGTTCCCGGGCATCGGAGTGGGAGCAGGCGTCGGCGTGGGCGTCGCGCTGGCCGCGGCGCTGGCGTTCGCCGGATGGCTGTTCGCGCGGGACCGCGCCGGCGGCTCCGGGCGCTGACGCGTCCGCGGCTCCGTTCGCAGGAGGCGTGCACGTGCGATCCGCAGGGGCCTGTGCGATCTGCAGGGGTCCGTCCGATCTGCCGGGGCCTGTCCGATTTGCAGGGGTCCGTGCGATCTGAAGGGGCCTGTGCGATCTGCAGGGAATGTCGACCATCGTGGATTCTGCACGAGGATGAGAACGCTCTCCGAGCCGGATCTACTGCAGATCGCACACCGATCTCCTGCAGATCGCACACCGACCGGACCGGATCTCCTGCAGATCGCACACCGACCGGACCGGATCTCCTGCAGATCGCATGTTCTCCTGCAGATCGCACGCTCCCCGGTGAAGGAGCCGCTTCCTCCCCGCACTGTGCGATGTGCAGGGGCCGGCGCGATGTGCAGTGGCCGGTGCGATCTGCAGGTGGTGGGGCGATCTGCAGGGGATCTCGATAGTCGCGTCCTCGTCGAGCGGATGAGATCGATCTCCGCGCTGGACGGCCTGCAGATCGCACACTCCCCTGCAGATCGCACGCGGCAGGGTGGCGTGCCTGCAGATCGCACACCGCGGCGAGGAGGGCCTGCAGATCGCACGCGACGCCCAGGAGGGCCTGCAGATCGCACGTCCTCCTGCAGATCGCACGCCCCCAGGCGGGCGGAGCCCGGCGGGCCCTAGGCGCTGACGCCCACCGGCTCCACGAGCGGCGGGTACAGAGCCTCGTCGCGCGAGACCGGGGCCGCCGTCGCCGCGGCGATCTCGACGCCGTGGTCCGCGAGGATGCGCTGGGTCTCGTTCGCCGAGACGTAGGACACCTCGGTCGAGGCGCCGATCGGCACGACCGAGTGCAGCACCGTGTCGTCGTAGACGTGGATCAGGTTGAACGCCTGGGCGCCGTTGCGGGCGCGGGTCGCACCCACCGGCACGTTGAGGTCCTGCGTGTAGCAGGTGGCCGACGCGACCGAGACGGGGATGCCGGCGAACATCGCTGTCGACGAGTAGTGCAGGTGGCCCGCGATGATGCTGCGGACGTCGGAGCCTTCGAGCACCTCCGCGAGGGCGGGCTGGTCGCGCAGCTCCACGAGGACCGAGAGGTCGAGCACGCTCGGCACCGGGGGGTGGTGCAGCGCGAGGATCGTGCCGTGGGGGGCCGGGCTGGAGAGCTCCTCCGCCAGCCAGTCGAGCTGCGCATCCGAGATCTCGCCGTAGTGGGCGCCGGGCACGGTGGAGTCCAGAGCGATGATCCGGAGCCCGTTCACGTCGTGCACGCGGTCGACCGGCTGCGTGGTCGGGAGCTGGTCGAGCAGCCCCGAGCGGAACGCGCCGCGGTCGTCGTGGTTGCCCATCACCCAGATCACCTCGGCGCCGAGGCGCGCGGCCGCGGGCTCGACGACGGCGCGCAGCTTCGCGTACGCCTGCGGCTCGCCCTTGTCGGCGAGATCGCCGGTGATGACGATCGCCTCCGGTCGTCCGCCGGACGCCTCCAGCTCGTCGAACAGGAGCCGCAGCTGGGCCTCGCTGTCGACGTCGGAGCCGTAGAGGCCGCCGTCTCCGGCGATGAAGTGGGTGTCGCTCAGGTGAAGGATGAAGTGGTTGGGCCGGGGGTACTCGGCCTGGCGGAGGGACATGATCCTCGGGTTCCACGATCGGCGGGAGCCGGATCACGCGACCCGGCGTCGGCACTTGCGCTCTGTCTCAGCGGAGGCGACCCCGCTGGAACCAGTCCATCATCGCGGGGTGAACTCCCGGCCAACACCGGTCGGCGCGTCATCGAACGGTTCTCCCAGGTTGCCGGTCGCTGCGCGGTCCTCCCGGACCCCGGAGGACCACCGCACGGGACGGATCCCCGCCGGGCGCGCTGCCGGAGGCCCGGCCGACCGACCCGGATCAGAGCCGGGCGAGCAGCCGCGCGTAGAACGCGATCGCGCGCTCGAACTGGTCGGTCTCGACCGACTCGTCGACCCCGTGGATCCCGAGCTGCTGCCGCGGGCTGATCTCGAACGGGATGAAGCGGTAGACGTGGTCGCTGATCGCGTGGAAGTGCCGCGCGTCGCTGCCGCCGGTCTGCACGTAGGGCGCGACGACCGCCTCCGGGAACGACTCCTGGACGACCGCGCGCAGCAGGTCGTACGGCCCTCCGTCGCCGGGCTCGCCGGTGGGGGAGACGGGGGAGGGCTCGTGGGCGACCTTCACCTCGACCTCGACCTCGGGGTCGTCGATGACGGCGCGGATGCGCTCGACCACTCCCGCGACCGTGCCGCCGGGGTTGATCCGCACGTTCGCCGTGGCGCTCGCGCTGGAGGCGAGGACGTTCGCCCCGGTGCTGCCCCGCAGCTCGGTGATCGCGACCGTCGTCCGCAGCATCGCGGCCGAGCGGTTGGAGTGGGCGGCGAGCGCGCCGATGACGGCGTCCGGGTGCTCGTGCGGGCGGGCGTACCAGACGGCGTGGGCCGCGTCCGCGTGGTCGGCAGCGGCGCGCACCAGCTCTGCGATGGGCTCCGGGAGGGTGGAGGGGAACGGGTTCTCGGTCAGGCGGTGGATCGCCCTCGCGAGCCGCTGGGTCGCGAGCAGCCCGGGCGGGGGCGGCGGAGCGGAGGCGTGGCCGCCGACGTCGCGGCAGGTCAGCTCGAGGTTCATGATCCCGCGCTCGGTGACGCCGATCACGGCGATCGGGGTGGTGACGCCGGGCAGGATGCCGCGCCGCACGTTCCCGCCCTCGTCGAGCACGAGGCGGGGGCGGACCCCGCGTGCTCCGAGCAGGGCTACGACCGAGGGGGCGCCGTCGCCGGCCGTCTCCTCGTTGTGCGTGGAGAGGAGGTAGACGTCGTTCCGGGGCCGCTCGCCCCGGACGACGGCGGCCTCGACCGCCTCGAGGAGGGCGACGAGGGAGCCCTTGTCGTCGAGGGCGCCGCGCGCCACGACGGAGGTGCGGCCGTCCGCTCCGACGACGGTCTCGGCCGCGAACGGGTCGTGCGACCACTCCGCCGCCGTCACGCTGACCACGTCGTAGTGGGCCATCAGCACGGCCGGCTCGCCCGGCTCCTCGCCTCGCCAGCGCCAGAGGAGGGAGTGGCCGGCGACGGTCTCGGACTCCAGCGCCGCGTGCAGCGCCGGGTAGAGCTCGGCGACGAGCTCCCGGAAGGCGTGGAAGCGGCTCCAGTCGGTCGCCGACTCGTCCGAGTGGGACACGGTGTCGACGCGCAGCAGGGCCTGGAAGCGCTCGAGCGCGGTCGTCGTCACCGGGCTAGCCTACGACGGCGGTGCCGGGCCCCCGGCCCGCCGGAGCGGAGGTGCGCGGTGGGACTGCCCGAGGTCTGCGTCGTCTACGTCCTCCGCGACGGCCCGCGGGGTGCGGAGGTGCTCCTCGGCCGGAAGCGCCGGGGCCTCGGCGAGGGCCGCGTGGTCGCCCCCGGCGGCAAGCTCGAGCCCGGCGAGTCGCCCGTCGACGCGGCCGTCCGCGAGCTGCAGGAGGAGGCGGGGCTCGTCGCCCTCCCGGCCGACCTGGAGCCACGCGGTGTGCTCGACTACTCCTTCCCCCACCGGCCCGCGTGGAGCCAGCGCTCCCACGTCTTCCTCTGCCGCCGGACGACGGGCGACGTCGCCGCGTCCAGCGAGCTCGCGGCCGCGTTCGTCCCGGTCGAGGAGGTGCCGTTCGACCGGATGTGGGACGACGCGCGCCTGTGGCTGCCGGACGTGCTGCGCGGCGGCCCGCCGGTCCGCCTCCGGGTCGAGTTCGGCGCCGACCTCGCGACCGTCGCCTCCTGGGGACCGGCCGACGCTCAGACGAACGCTCCCGCCACCAGCAGCGCCAGCAGCGAGATGACCGAGGCGATCGAGAGCGTCAGCGAGTAGGCGGTGAACGTGCCCCGCACGGTGAGGCCGAGCACGGACTTGAAGAGCCAGAACGCGTTGGCGTTGACCATCCCGAGGAAGAGCGCGCCGGAGCCGGCGGCCAGGGCGATCAGCGCCGGGTTCACGTCGAGCACGGGGATCAGCGGAGCGACGATGCCGACCGCGGTGATCGCGGCCGTCGAGACCGAGCCGATCGCTGCGTGCAGCACAGCCGCGACGACCCAGGTGAGGAGGATCGGCGAGAGTGCCCGCCCGTCGAAGGCGCCGGCGAGCGCGTCGCCGACCCCGGTTCCTCCGACCACGGCGGCGAGGCTGCCGCTGACTCCGGTCAGGATGACGATCGGGCCGCTGCGGGTCAGAGCTCCGCCCAGTGCCGTGGACACGGTGCCTTTCGGGAGCATCCGCAGTGCCGTCGCGTAGGCCAGCACCAGGCCGGCCAGCAGCGCGATGTGCGCGTCACCGAGGAACCGCAGGAGCGGGACGTCGAGCTCGGCCAGCTGGGTGAGCGAGTTCGTGGCGATCAGCACGATCGTGAGGGCGATCGGGGCGACGGCCAGCGCGAGCGGCACCCGCCGCGTCGCGAGCGCCGTGCCTCCCGTGGCCGCGCCCGCCTCGGACTCCGGAGCGGGTCCGGAGACCGCCCCTCCCTCGAGGTCGCGCTCGTCCCGCCAGCCGCCGCGCTTCACCAGGGCGCTGTACACCAGCACGGTCAGCACGATGGTGACTATGCCCAGCGGGGCGCCGATGGCGACCATCGACGGCAGGGGAGCGCCCGCGATGCCCGCCGTGGCCAGCGCCGCGGCTCCGGGGACGACGAAGACCACGCCCACGATCATCCCGACGATGGAGGAGCCGGCCAGCAGGCCGTAGCCTCCGGCGCCGAGCCCCCGCGAGGCCAGACGGGTCAGCGGTGCGCTCATCACGACGAGCACGTCGGAGTAGATCGAGGGGAAGGCTACGCCGAGGGTCAGCGCGTACGCGACCGGGAGCGCGCGCCGACCGAAGCGCGCCACGAGCCAGCGGGCGAGCAGCGGAGCCACGCCCAGCGCCTCCAGGAGCGACCCGAGCAGCAGTCCGAGCGCGATCAGCAGGCCGATGTCGCCGAGGACCGCGCCGAATCCGGACGTCATCGCCGTCACCGTCCCCTCGCCGCCCTGCCCCGAGACGAGGCCGAGCCCGAGGGCCGAGACGAGGAGGGCGATCACCGGCTCGACCTTCAGCACGACGATCAGGACCACGACGGCCACGATCGTGAGCAGGATGAGGAGCACGGGCCAGTAGTCGATCATGGGCGGTCCTTCTGTCGGGGAGGGGGGCCGGAGACCGGGTCGCCGCGAGCCGTGCGGCCCTGGGCGTGGTGCGCCGTCGAACGGACGATCGCGCGGATCCGCGGAGCCGGAGAACGCCGCGGAGATGCGGCGCGTCAGCGGAACATACCGATCGTCGACCCTGCTCCCCGGCGTCGTCGACTTCTTTCGTCACGCAGAGTCGTGAACACTCGAGCCGGATTCGCACCGTGCTACTTTCGCCGGGCAGACGTCCTCGGGGGGAGGACGCAGCCGCATCTCTCCTCCGTGGTCACCCGCATCGGGACGGGCTCAGCACCCTCCCCCCGCCAGGCGTCCTCCGTGGGACGCCGCCGTCAGCGGACCACCCCCGACAGCGACGCGATCCGGTCCCGCCGGACGCGCCCGAGCGCAGCAGGAGAACCACCTATGACGGCACAGATCATCGACGCGTCCGATCTCGACGAGCTCCGGCGCGTCGGGCAGGAGCTCCGCGAGGGCGCCACCGTCATCGCGCAGACCGACACGAACTACGGCGTGTTCGCCAGCCCCTTCTCGCGCATCGCCTGCTCCCGCCTCTACGACATGAAGAAGCGGGACGGGGCGAAGCCGCTCACCCTCTTCGTCTCCGCGCCCCGCGACTGGGCGACCTGGGCCTTCGCCCCGGAGTCGGCCGACATGAACGCCCTCGTCGCAGCGTTCTGGCCGGGGCCGCTGAACGTCATCCTGCGCCGCAAGCCCGTCGTCCCGGACTGGGTCACCTCGGGCCAGGACACGGTGTCGGTCGTGCACAACCTCAGCGCCCCGATCAACCTGCTCTCGGTCTTCGCGGGCCTGCCGCTCGCGGCCACCTCCGCCAACATCAGCGGCACGGTGTCGACCGGACTCGTCGACTTCGCCCTCGCTGCGGAGCACCTCGGCGGCGACAGCGACTACCTGATCCGCAGCACCACCGCCCCCGACTCCACGATGAGCAGCACGATCGTCTCCCTGGTAGGCGGCGCGTCGATCATCCGCCAGGGCGACGTGGGGGCCGACGCACTGCGCGTCGTCGTGCCCTCCCTTGTCTGACCTCGGGCGCGGGGACGCATCGCGCGGCCGCGGCGCCGCCGGCCTGATAACGGTCTACCGGATCGTCTCGCGCGCCTACTTCCACCTGCCCGTGGTCGCAGTGTTCCTGCTGGCGAGGGGGTACCCGATCCTGGCCGTGGCGCTGCTGCTGGCGCTCTACGGAGTGGTGGCGGCGCTCGCCGACGGCCCGCTCTCGCCCCTCACGCGCCGCCTGTCCTCGGCTGGGGCGCTCGTCGTCGGCGAGGGCGTGAAGGCCCTCGGCCTCGTCGTGATCGTGCTGGACGCGGATCCGGTCGCCGTCGTGATCAGCCAGCTGCTCGCCGGCTGCGGCTTCGCGCTGACGGCCGGGCGGGACGCCGCGCTGGCCTCCTCGCTGCGCGATGGAGCCGATGCCCGCCGCCAGGAGACAAGGGTGCAGAGCGGGATGTTCCTCGCCTCCTTCGGCGCGGGAGTGCTCGGAGCCGCTTCGCTCGCGCTCTGGGACCGGCTGCCGTTCCTCCTCAGCGCGCTCGTGTCGTGCGCCGCGCTGGCCGTGGTGCTCCTCGCCCGCCTGCCGCTCGGCTCGAGCGCCGCCCCGGGAGCGGCGGCGCGCGCGGTGCGGCCGGCCGTCCTGCCCGCCGCGGTGCGCTTCTGGTCCCTCTACTACTCCGTGAACCGCGCCGTCCTGCTCGCCGCCTACACGTTCGTGGTCCCGCTGCTGCTGTTCCAAGAGCTGCGACTGACGCTGCCCGCGTTCGGCCTGGTGCTCGGCCTCTACACGCTCGCCGGCCTGGCCGCCGCCCGGCTCTCACCGCTCATCGCCGGCACGCCCCTGGTCTTCAGGCTGACGGCGCTCACCCAGGTGCTGGGCCTCGCCCTGACCACCCTCGGGGTGCTCGGTGCCGCGATCGCCGGCCTCGCCCTGCTCGGGATCGCGGGCGGCTTCGTGAGGCCCGCGACGATGATCGCCCTGGCGCCCGCGATGAACGGGCTCGAGGACGGCGCCCGGGTCGCGGTGATGCGAAGACTGGAGCGCAACCAGGGGATCCTCCAGGCCGTCCTGCTCATCGGCGCCGGGATCCTCGTCCCTCACACGGGAGGGACCGCGCCGACCCTCGTCGTCCTCGTCGTCCTCGCGGTCCTCGCGCAGACGATCGGGGCCGTCTCGATGCGGCGACAGGAGAGGAGGGCCGTCACCGCAGAAGCGGAGTGACAGAGGAAGTCCGGGACGAGCCCGCGGGCGGCGTCCCTCATCCACGTGCAAGGAGTGAAGCAATGCAGCCCATCTACACGTTCTCCGATTCCGACCGATCGGCCCTCCAGCAGTCGCTGCTGGCGATCGCCATCGATCCCTACAAGGACTACGACCGCTTCCGCGACGCGATCGCCGCGCTGATCGACAGCGGCGACGTCCCGCAGGGCTTCGTCGACGCGCTCGCCCGCATCCGGCGCGAGCGCGACGAGAAGATCACCTACGCGCACCTGATCTCGAACAACCCGGTCGACGACGAGATCCCCTGGCTCGACCAGGACGACGCGCTCGAGGACAAATACCGCAAGAAGCTGACCTTCGTCGGCGAGGGCCTGCTCGAGCTGCAGTCGCAGTACCTCGGATCGCCGCTGCTGGCGTACGCCACCCGCAACAACGGCGACTTCTTCCAGGACGTCTACGCGGACAACCGCTTCTCGAACACCCAGACGCAGAAGACCGACGGCGAGCTGTACTGGCACAACGAGCGGACCGCGCACCCGGTGCGCGCCGACTTCATCTCGCTCCTGGGGCTGCGCACGCCCGAGACCGACCTCGTCTACACGAAGTACGTCGACGGCCGCGAGATCCTGCGCTTCATCTCACCCGAGAACCAGGCGCTCCTGCGCGAGGCGGTCTACATCACCCCGTTCGACGAGCTCTCGCGCGCCCAGAACAAGAACCAGATCGTGTCGGACCAGCACGCTCTGCTCGAGAACGAGCACAGCTTCCGCTACTACGACACCCGGACGGTGCCGGCCGACCCGGACGACCTGCCGCACCTGTGGGCGCTCTGGCAGTTCCGCGATGCGCTCTCGAAGGTCAGCGAGCAGTACCACCGGATCCGCGACGCGGACCTGCTGATCATCGCGAACCAGGACGGCCTGCACAGCCGTCAGCTCGTCGACGTCCAGGACCGCGACAAGACCCGCTTCCGCTGGCTGCTGAAGACGTACTCGTTCCGCGACGCGGCGACCGCGGACCGCCACTCCGACTACTGGCTCGACGGCGTCCGCGGCCGAGTCACCGACTGAGAGAGAAGGAGAACGACATGACCGATCTGACCAGGAGCACGCCCCCGCACCCGCTCGACTTCCTGCCCGCGACGGCGCCCCTGGAGGTGTCCAGCGACGACGTGACCGACGGCGAGCGGCTCGCCGAGGCCCAGGGGAGCGGCGACACCAGCCCGTCCCTGCGCTGGAGCGCCGGCCCCGAGGGCACGCAGTCGTACGCCGTGACCGTGTTCGACCCCGATGCGCCGACCCTCGGCGGCATCCACCACTGGGTCCTGGTCGACATCCCGAAGGAGGTCACCGAGCTGGCCGCCGGCTCGACGGACGTGGGGCGCCCGGCGCTCAACGACCTCGGGTCGCTCGCCTACGCCGGTGCGGCCCCGCCGCCCGGTGACCGCCCGCACCGCTACCTCTTCACGGTGCACGCGCTCGGAGTGCCGACGCTGCCGGTCGACGAGTCGACTCCGGCCTCGCTGGTCGGCTTCCATCTGACCGTCAACACGCTCGCGCGAGGCTCGCTCACGGCCCTCGCCTGAGCCGTCCCGTCGGCGCGCGCGGCGCGGACGGGCGCGCACCGGGCACCGGAGTCGATCCGGAGCCCGGTGCGCGTCCGTTCGCGGCATCACCGCCGCGGACGACGGGAGGCGATCCGCTAGGCTTCCGCTCGGCCGGGGCCCCGCCCATGGCGTCTCTGGACACCACGAAAGGGAAAGAATGACCAGCACGACGGTGATCGAATGGCGTGAGCAGGCTCCTGCGGAAGCGGTGGACGCGCTCTACGCCCCCGGTGGACTGGTCGTCTGCGCGACCAAGGTCGGCTACATCCTGATGACGACCGACGGAGCGGGCCTCGAGCGCAAGTTCTCGGCCAAGCAGCGCAACCGCAACAAGCCGGGCGTCGTGCTCTGCTCCAGCATCGAGCAGCTCACCGAGCTCGCCGAGCTCAACGAGGAGGTCCTCGCCTTCTACCAGAAGCACTGGGACCAGGACGTCCTGCTCGGCTGCATCCTCCCGTGGAAGGCCGAGGCCGTCGACCTGATCGACGAGGACGCCCGCGAGCTGGTCCGCGACGGACGGGGCACCAGCTGCTTCGTCATCCGCTTCGGCCGCCCGGCCGAGCAGCTGGTCGCCACCATGTGGGAGCGCGACCGCACCCTCACCTTCGCCAGCTCGGCCAACCCCTCGGGCGTGGGCAACCGCGGCCGCGTCGCGAACATCGGCGAGCGGATCGAGAACGAGGCCGACGTCATCGTCTCGGCCGACTCCTACGTCTCCTCGATCCAGCCGGACAAGGACGAGGACTCCCGCCACGAGCAGGGCGTCATGGTCTCGATGGTGGACGCCTCGGGCGCCCTCATCCCCGTGCAGGGCGGCGAGCGCTCGATCACCCCGGGCCCCGTGCTGATCCGCCGCGGCCTCGACTACGAGCGCATCATGCTGAACCTCGCCGAGCAGTTCAACTCCTGGGACTACCGCCAGGGCGAGTACTACTGATCCGCTAGCGGAACGGCGCGACGGCCGGGCCGGGACTCACCCCGACCCGGCCGTCGGCGTACCCGGCGTCAGAGCTCGAGCACGTCGCCGGGCTCGAGCGCGTGGTACTGCCCGCCGCCCTCGCGCACCGCCCAGCCGAGCCGGTCGTGGCCGAGCGAGCGCCCCGCCTCCGAGAGCACCTGCTCGTGGGTCGCGAAGGCGTGCCGCGGGGCGAGCTCGAGCACGTAGTCCATCGCCTCGGCGATCTTCATCCACGGTGCTCCCGAGGGAGCAGCGAGGATCTCGACATCGACGCCCTCCGGCACTGTGAACGAGTCGCCGGCGTAGTAGACCCGGCCGTTCACCAGGACGCCCACGTTGTCGATCACGGGGATGCTGCGGTGGATCACCGCGTGACGGGAGCCGAAGAAGCGCAGCTCGAACGGGCCCACCGTCACGACATCGCCGTCGGCGACCGTCTCGACGTCGAAGCCCTCGGCGGCGGCGGCGACCCCGGCCGGGCCGAGGATCCGCAGCGACGGGGCCGCGTCGCGCAGGCGCTGCAGCTGCTCCGGGGTCCAGTGGTCGGCGTGCTCGTGGGTGAGCACCACGGCGACGGTTCCGGCCGTCCCCTCGACGGGCCGGGTGAAGGACCCGGGGTCGATCACCAGGCGGGCGCCGTCCTCCTCGATCAGGACGGCGGCGTGCTCGAGTTTCGTCAGTCTCATGCCCCGAGCCAACCGCCTCGGCGGGCGGCGGGCAAGGCCCGGGCCGCGAGGAGACCGGGTGGGCCGGGCGCTCGATTTGCATCGATGCGGATCCGTGTGCAACACTCTTCGAGTTGCAAAAACGCGGCCCCATCGTTTAGCGGCCTAGGACGTCGCCCTCTCACGGCGGTAACGCGGGTTCAAATCCCGCTGGGGTCACCACGGCAACACGAGAAGAACCCCCGGTCTGACCGGGGGTTCTTCTCGTTTAACACCCTGGGTGCTCGCCCCCCGGCACCCGCTCGACGCGCTGTGTCGATCGTCACGTCCCCGCTCCGCCGCCCCGAGGCGGCATCCGAGTGGATCGGCGCTAGGATCGCATCCGCGAAGGGGAGTATCCCGCCTTTCCGCTCCCGTCAGTACGCACCGCCCCTGCGCGGCGCCGGGGGCGGGACGGGTGACGCGGACCGGCACGGCCGTCCGCTCCCCGGGGAGAGACTTTCGGCCCCCCACCCACTCGGAAGGCCCTCATGCTCGATCTGCCCGTCTGGTTCGTGATCGGCTCGTTCGTCGTCCTGAGCCTGATCCTCGCCGCCGACCTGCTGCTGGTCTACAAGCGCCCGCACGTGCCGAGCCTGAAGGAGTCCGGCCTCTGGGTCGGCTTCTACGTCACGCTCGCGCTGATCTTCGCGCTGGCGATGCTGATCCTCGGCGGCGGCGAGCTCGCCGGCCAGTTCGTCGCGGGCTGGCTGACCGAGTACAGCCTCTCGATCGACAACCTGTTCGTCTTCGTCATCATCATGGGCCGCTTCGCGGTGCCGGCGAAGCTGCAGCAGGAGGTGCTGATGGTGGGCATCATCATCGCGCTGGTCTTCCGCGGGATCTTCATCCTCCTCGGCGCGCAGCTCATCGAGAGCTTCAGCTGGATCTTCTACCTCTTCGGCGCGTTCCTGGTCTACACGGCGTGGAACCAGGCGTTCGGCAAGGAGGACGAGGACGAGGGCACGGACAACCTGCTCATCCGCCTCCTGCGCAAGCGCGTGAAGATCTCGGACGAGTTCGACGGCTCGAAGATCCGCACGGTCAAGGACGGAACCCGGTACTTCACCCCGATGCTGATCGTGTTCCTCGCGATCGGCTCGACCGACCTTCTCTTCGCGCTCGACTCGATCCCGGCGATCTTCGGCATCACGGAGAGCCCGTTCATCGTCTTCACCGCGAACATCTTCGCCCTGATGGGGCTCCGCCAGCTCTACTTCCTGCTCGGCGGCCTCATCGACAAGCTCGAGTACCTCAAGTACGGCATCGCGTTCATCCTCGCCTTCATCGGCGTGAAGCTCGTCCTGCACGCCCTGCACGAGAACGACCTGCCCTTCCTCAACGGCGGCGAGCCCGTGCCGGTGTGGGACATCGACACGATCACCTCGCTGGTGGTCATCGTCCTGAGCATGACCGTCGCGACGCTCGCGAGCCTGGCGAAGATGCGCCGCGAGCACCGCCACATCGAGATGCACGGCGGGCACCCCGAGGTCGTCTCGGACGACGCCCGCTCGGCCGCCGAGGAGAAGTGATCCCGCGATGACGACCACCACCGTCGACCTGCCCCAGGGGGCGCTGCGACTCGCCGTCAGCAGCAGCACCGACGTCGGAGCCGTCCGCCGGGTCAACGAGGACTCCCTCCTCGCCGACGAACTGCTGCTCGCGGTCGCCGACGGCATGGGCGGGCACGCCCGCGGCGACCTCGCGAGCGCCGCCGCGGTCGGGGCTCTGCACGAGAACCGGCCGACGGCCCTCGGACCGGTCGACGCGGTGTTCGACCTGGTCGAGGGCGCCAATTCGGCGGTGCGCGCACTGGACGTGGGCGGTGCGCTCTGCGGCACGACCCTCACCGGGCTGATGCTCGTCCTCCCCGAGCCGGCCGGGCCTGCGCGCTGGGCGCTGTTCAACGTCGGCGACTCGCGCGTCTACCGCTGGGACGGGACGGAGCTCGAGCAGCTGACCGTGGACCACTCGGCCGTGCAGGAGCTCGTCTCGGCGGGTCTGCTCACGCGGGAGTCGGCCGAGTCGCACCCCGACCGCAACATCGTCACCCGCGCCCTCGGCGCCGACGAGGAGGTCGAGACGGACGTCTGGACGCTCCCCGTCGTTCCGCGCGCCAGCTACCTGCTCTGCTCCGACGGACTCACGAAGGAGCTCCCGGACGAGCGGATCGCGGCGCTGTTCGCGCGGCGCGACTCCGGGGATCCGGCCGACCTCGCTCAGGCGCTCGTGGGCGCGGCGGTGGAGGCCGGCGGTCGGGACAACGTGACCGTCGTCGTCGTCGACGCGGTGCTCGACGCCCGCGCCTGAGCCCGTCGACCGCGCGCCGCCGGCTCCCGGGAGCGGGGGAGCGCGGTGCTATTCTCGGTCCATGCTGAGCGGCCCGCACCTCCTTCCGTGCCGCGACGAGACCTCGATCTGACGGCCTCCCTCGTCGCGGTGCCTCGCCCGGCCGAGCAGCGACTCCAGGAGGAGAAGGAACCGTCATGATCGAGACCACACCCGGAACAGCCGCGACCGCGTCGAGCGGAGCTCGGACCGGCAGGGGGGTCGAGGGGCCGCGCACCCTCGCCGAGAAGGTCTGGGACGACCACGTCGTCGTCGCGGGCGAGAACGGCGCTCCCGACCTGCTCTACATCGACCTGCACCTGCTGCACGAGGTGACCAGCCCGCAGCCGTTCGACGGCCTGCGTGCCGCGGGGCGCCCGCTGCGCCGGCCGGACCTCACCATCGCCACCGAGGACCACAACACGCCGACCCTCGAGATCGGACGCCCCATCGAGGATCCGATCAGCCGCACCCAGATCGATGCGCTGCGCCGCAACGCCGCCGAGTTCGGCGTCCGCCTGCACTCCCTGGGCGACGTCGAGCAGGGCATCGTGCACGTCGTCGGCCCCCAGCTGGGCTTGACGATGCCCGGCGTCACTGTGGTCTGCGGCGACTCGCACACCTCCACGCACGGCGCTTTCGGCGCTATCGCCTTCGGCATCGGCACGAGCGAGGTCGAGCACGTGATGGCCACGCAGACGCTGCCGCTGCAGCGCTTCAAGACGATGGCGATCACCGTCGAGGGGACGCTGAAGGAGGGGGTGACGGCCAAGGACATCATCCTCGCGGTCATCGCCCGCATCGGCACCGGAGGCGGCCAGGGGTACATCCTCGAGTACCGCGGCTCCGCGATCCGGGCGCTCTCGATGGAGGGCCGGATGACGATCTGCAACATGTCGATCGAGGCGGGTGCGCGGGCCGGCATGGTCGCGCCGGACGAGACGACCTTCGCGTACCTGCGCGGCCGTCCGCACGCTCCTTCGGGAGAGGACTGGGACGCCGCGGTCGCCTACTGGCGGACGCTGCCGAGCGACGAGGGCGCCGTCTTCGACGCCGAGGTCGTGATCGACGCCGACGCGCTCGAGCCGTTCGTCACCTGGGGCACGAACCCCGGCCAGGGCGTCTCGCTCTCGGAGGCAGTACCGGACCCCGAGGTCCTCGACGATCCGAACGAGCGCGCCAGCGCTCTGCGAGCGCTGGAGTACATGGCGCTGGAGCCCGGCACGCCGATGAAGGAGATCCCGGTCGACGTGGTCTTCATGGGCTCCTGCACCAACTCCCGGATCGAGGACCTGCGGGCCTTCGCCGCGATCGTCGAGGGGCGCACCAAGGCCCCCGGCGTCCGCGTGATGGTCGTACCCGGCTCCGCCCGGGTGCGGCTCGAGGCCGAGGCCGAGGGGATCGACCGGATCGTCACCGCGTTCGGCGGGGAGTGGCGCTTCGCCGGCTGCTCGATGTGCCTCGGGATGAACACCGACCAGCTCGTCCAGGGGGAGCGGGTGGCCTCCACCTCCAACCGCAACTTCGAGGGTCGTCAGGGCAAGGGGGCGAAGACCCACCTCGTCTCGCCCCTGGTCGCTGCGGCCACGGCCGTGCGGGGCACCCTGTCCAGTCCCTCCGACCTGGAGCCGGTCCGCGAGAGAGCAGGAGTCTGACCGTGCAGAAGTTCGAGACCGTCACGGCCCTCGCCGCGCCACTGAAGCGCGCCAACGTCGACACCGACCAGATCCTCCCCGGCATCTACCTCCGCCGCATCACGAAGACCGGATTCGAGGACGCACTCTTCCACGGCTGGCGGCAGGACGAGGACTTCGTCCTCAACCAGGAGCGCTACCGCGGTGCCGGCATCCTCGTCGCCGGCCCCGATTTCGCCATCGGCTCCAGCCGCGAGCACGCTGTCTGGGCGCTGCGCGACTACGGCTTCCGGGTCGTGATCTCGCCCCGCTTCGGCGACATCTTCCGCGGCAACGCCGGCAAGCAGGGACTCCTCGCCGCCGTCGTGTCCGAGGCCGACGTGGAGCGGCTGTGGGACATCATCGAGAGCACCCCGGGAATAGAACCGACGGTGGATCTGGTTGCGCGTACGGTCACCGCCGGTGGCGAGGCCTTCGACTTCGAGATCGACGACTACACTCGATGGCGCCTGATCGAGGGCCTGGACGACATCGGCCTGACCCTGCGCGACGAAGCGCTCATTTCCGAATTCGAGACCCGCCGCGAGAGCTGGCGGCCCAAGACATTGCCGGTGAAATAGCGTGAACACACTTCTTCAGGACGCCAAGGCCCTCCAGGACGCCAAGGCCTCGGGAGCCCGCGTGGGGATGACGACGGAGCGGATCACCATCAAGGGCGGTCGGCCGCTGGTGGGGCGCATCGAGCTCAAGGGAGCGAAGAACCTCGTCACCAAGGCGATGGTCGCGGCGCTCCTCGGCGAGACCGCCTCCACCCTCCGCGACGTGCCCGACATCAGCGACGTCCGCGTCGTGAAGGGCCTCCTCGAGGTGCACGGCGTCAAGGTGAAGCAGGGCTCCGAGGTCGGCGAGCTGATCCTCGACCCCTCGAACGTCGAGTCCGCGCACTTCGCCGACATCGACGCGCACGCCGGCTCCAGCCGCATCCCGATCCTCTTCTGCGGCCCGCTCCTGCACCGCCTCGGCGAGGCGTTCATCCCCGACCTCGGCGGCTGCCGCATCGGCGACCGCCCGATCGACTACCACCTCGAGGTCCTCCGCAACTTCGGAGCGGTCATCGAGAAGCTGCCCTCCGGCATCCGGATGTCGGCCCCCGAGGGCCTTCACGGCGCCAAGGTGTCGCTGCCCTACCCGAGCGTCGGAGCGACCGAGCAGGTCCTCCTGACCGCGGTGCGCGCCTCCGGCATCACCGAGCTCTCGGGCGCGGCGATCGAGCCCGAGATCATGGACCTGATCAACATCCTGCAGAAGATGGGCGCCATCATCTCGGTCGACACCGACCGCGTGATCCGCATCGAGGGCGTGGACCGGCTCACCGGCTACTCCCACCGCGCGCTCTTCGACCGCAACGAGGCGGCCTCCTGGGCGGCCGCGGCCCTCGCGACCGACGGCGACATCTTCGTCGGCGGCGCCCGCCAGCAGGAGATGACCACCTTCCTCAACGTCTTCCGCAAGGTCGGCGGCGCGTTCGAGATCGCCGAGGACGGCATCCGCTTCTACCACCCGGGCGGCGAGCTCAAGCCGGTCATCATCGAGACCGACGTGCACCCCGGCTTCATGACCGACTGGCAGCAGCCGCTGGTCGTGGCGCTCACGAAGGCCAAGGGCGTCTCGATCGTGCACGAGACCGTCTACGAGCAGCGCTTCGGCTTCGTCGACGCGCTCGTCGAGATGGGCGCGACCATCCAGATCCACCGCGAGTGCCTCGGCGGGCAGGCCTGCCGCTTCGGGCAGCGCAACTTCATGCACTCGGCCGTGATCTCGGGACCCTCGAAGCTGCACGGCGCCGACATCGTCGTGCCGGACCTCCGCGGCGGCTTCTCGCACCTGATCGCTGCTCTCTCGGCCGAGGGGACCTCCACGGTCTCGAACGTCGGCATCATCAGCCGCGGCTACGAGAACTTCCTCACCAAGCTCGAGCTGCTGGGCGCCGACTTCTCGCTCGACGCCTGATCGAGGGAACCCCGGACCGTCGAGGGAACCTGCACCAGCAGGCTCCCTCGACGGGTCGGGGTTCCCTCGGCTTCGGGCACGGGAGCCGGGATGCGAGGATGGGCGGGTGTCTGAGCGAAGCCGTCCGTCCATCTTCTGGTTCCTCGCGGCGGCGGTGATCCCCGTGATGACCGCCTCGGTCGACCTCCGGATCCGCGACGCGGAGAAGATCCCGAGCACCGGGGCCTTCGTGTTCGCGCCGAACCACTACAGCGAGATCGATCCGATCATCACGGGCTGGACGCTGTGGCGCTCCGGCCGCGCACCGCGGTTCCTCGCCAAGGCCTCGCTGTTCTCGGTGCCCGTGCTCGGAGCGATCCTGCGCCGCTCCGGCCAGATCCCCGTCGAGCGTTCGGGCTCGGTCCGCGGCAGCGAGCCGCTGAAGACCGCCAAGGCGCTCGTGGACGAGGGAGGGTCGGTCATCATCTACCCGGAGGGTACCCTCACCCGCGACCCCGAGCTCTGGCCGATGCGCGGCAAGACGGGGGCCGTGCGGATGGCGCTGCAGTACGGCCTGCCCGTCGTCCCCGTCGCGCACTGGGGCGCCCAGCAGCTGATGGGCCGCTACTCCAAGCGGATCACCCTCTTCCGCCGCAAGCGCGTCGACGTCCTCGTCGGCGACCCCGTCGACCTGTCCGCCTTCCGGGGCCGCAGCCTCGACTCCGCCACTCTCACCGAGGCCTCCGCGGTCGTGATGGCCGCGATCACCGCCCTGCTCGAGGAGCTGCGCGGCGAGGCGGCGCCCGAGAAGCGCTGGAACCCCTCCGAGCACAACCAGAAGGGCACGGGTCGCTTTGAGTCCGAGCAGTAGGAAGGCGCCCCTCCCCGTGCCTCGCCGCGTCGCCGTGCTCGGCGCCGGCAGCTGGGGCACCACGTTCGCGAAGATCCTCGCCGACGGCGGCTCCGACGTCGTGATGTGGGCGCGCCGGGCCGAGCTCGCGCGCGAGATCACCGAGGCCAAGCGCAACAGCGACTACCTCCCCGGCATCAACCTCCCGCGCAACATCCGGGCCACGCCGCGCATCGAGGAGGCGCTGGAGGGCGCGGACCACGTCTACCTCTCCATCCCGTCGCAGTCGCTGCGGAGCAACCTCGAGGCGATCACGCCGTTCCTCACCGAGCGCACGGTGCTGGTGAGCCTGATGAAGGGAGTCGAGAAGGGCACCGGCCAGCGGATGAGCGAGGTGATCGCGCAGATGCTGCCCGTCTCGCCCGACCGGATCGCCGTCGCCTCCGGGCCCAACCTCGCCCTCGAGATCGCGAAGGAGCAGCCGACCGCGGCGGTCATCGCCTCCGAGAGCCTCGTCACCGCGCAGGAGGTGGCTCTCGCGGCGACCAACCGCTACTTCCGCTCCTACGTGAACACCGACGTGATCGGGACCGAGTTCGGCGGCGTGCTGAAGAACCTCATCGCCGTGGCCATCGGCATCGTCGACGGCGTCGGCTACGGCGAGAACACGAAGGCGTCGATCATCACGCGCGGCCTCGCCGAGATGACCGACTTCGCGGTGGCCTACGGCGGACGGGCCGAGACGATGGCCGGGCTCGCGGGGCTCGGCGACCTCATCGCGACGTCGAGCTCCTCGCTCTCGCGCAACAACACGGCCGGACGCCTGCTCGGCCAGGGCTACAGCTTCACCGACGTGGTGAAGTCGATGCAGCAGACGGCGGAGGGGCTCGCCTCCGTCGCGCCGGTCCTCGAGCTGGCGCGCGCCAGGGGAGTCGACATGCCCATCGTCGAGCAGGTGTCGCAGGTGCTCGCCGGTACGCTCGATCCGAAGGACATCGCGCCGCACCTGACCACGGATTCGGACGAGCCACAGGGTGAGAGGAACCTCGATGACCAGCAAGCTCCGCGTGGCCGTTCTGTTCGGGGGGCGCTCCAGCGAGCACTCGATCAGCTGCGCAACGGCGGCCGGGGTGCTGCGGGCGATCGACCGTGACCGCTTCGAGGTGATCCCCGTCGGGATCACCTCCGACGGCGCCTTCGTGCTCGAGGAGGACCGTCCTGAGAAGTTCGCTCTCGACGCCGCGTCGCTGCCCCGCGTCGAGGACGACGGCTCCCGTGTGCGCTGGCCGGAGTCGGCCCTCTCGCGAGAGCTCACCGTGACGACCGAGGACGGCGCGACGCGCTCGCTCGGCGAGGTCGACGTGGTGCTGCCGATCCTGCACGGCCCGTGGGGCGAGGACGGCACCGTCCAGGGGATGCTCGAGCTCGTCGGGCTGCCCTACGTCGGCTCGGGCGTGCTCGCGTCGGCGCTCGGCATGGACAAGCACTTCACCAAGACGGTGCTGCGGGCCGCGGGCCTCGCGGTGGCGCCCTGGTACCTCGTGACCGAGGCGGAGTGGCGCGCCGACCCGGGCGACGCCTCCTCGGCCCTCGACGAGCTGGGCCTGCCCGCGTTCGTGAAGCCGGCGCGGGCCGGCTCGAGCGTGGGCGTCAGCCGGATCGACGAGCGCGAGCAGCTCGAGGCCGCGCTGGAGGAGGCGTTCGCGCACGACTCGCGGGTGCTGATCGAGTCGGGCATCGTCGGCCGCGAGGTCGAGATCGGCGTGCTCGGCGGCCGCCGCGGTGCTCCGGCCCGCGCCTCCGTCGCCGGCGAGGTGGTCGTCTCCGGCCGCGGCTTCTACGACTTCGAGGCGAAGTACCTCGGGGCGTCCGGCATCGAGCTGGTCTGCCCGGCCGACCTGACCGACGGTGAGCTCGCCGAGATGCGGTCCCTCGCGATCCGCGCCTTCGACGTGATCGGAGCCGAGGGCCTCGCCCGGGTCGACTTCTTCCTCACCGCCGACGGCTTCGTCGTCAACGAGATCAACACCATGCCCGGCTTCACGCCGGTCTCGATGTTCCCGCGCATGTGGGGCGCGAGCGGCGTGGACTACCCGGACCTGATCAGCGAGCTGCTCGACTCGGCGCTCGACCGCGTCCCGGTCGCCGCCCGATGACGTCGGCGCTCGCGCTCCGCGTCGAGGCGGGCGCGGCCGCGGCGCCCTTCGAGCAGATCCGTGAGCAGATCACCGCTCTGATCGCCGCGGGCGAGCTGCCGGTCGGCACGCGGCTGCCGCCGGTGCGCGCGCTGGCCGAGACGCTGGGCGTCGCCGCGGGGACGGTCGCCCGCTCCTACCGGGAGCTGGAGTCGGCGGGCCTGGTCGAGACGCGCGGCCGGGCGGGCACGGTCGTCGCGGGCGGTGTCGACGCGCTGGAGCGCGAGCTGCAGGCCGCGGCCGCCGTGTACGCGTCCCGCGCGCGCGAGCTCGGGGCGACCTCCGATGGTGCGCTCACCGCAGCGAGTCGAGCCCTCGGCGTCTGACGCTGAAGCTCAGCCGGTGGGCGTATCCGTCGGATCGAGGGTGTCGGCGTCCGAGACGTCGGTGCACTCGCGCGTCTGCGGGACGTAGGAGACGGCGTTCGCCAGGTCGAGCGCGGCGGAGGACCCCGACGCGCGGCTCTGGTCGACCGTGATCTGCACCGCGGGATCGCGCCCGTAAGTGGTCAGCGTGTAGATGTCCTCGTCCTTCTGCGTCTCGTCGATGATCCAGTCGACGCCGCTGACGTTCACGCAGAGGTCCGTCGTCGGGCCGGGCACCTCGACTCCGCAGTGCAGGATGACCGCGGCCGGCGTACCCCAGGCGGCGGTGCCCTGCGCGTTCGTCTCGCGCTCGGGCTGCTCCGCCACCACGTCGGGCAGGCGGACGGACACCTCCGCGCAGCCCGTGCTCGTCGCGTCGGCGGCGGGCTCGAGGGCCACGGCGGCCGAGCAGCCCGAGAGCAGCAGGACGGCGGCAGCAGCGAGGAGGGGGGAGCGGAGTCGGCGGGGGGACATCGCCGTCAACGCTAGCGTGTGAACCATGGCAGAGGATCGGAGTCCCACCCTGGCCGAGCTCAGCGAGGGCGAGGTGCTCGCGAGGGTGCTGGCCCGGCTCGGCGGCCCGGGAGCGGAGACCCTGGTCGGGCCCGGCGACGACTGCGCGGTGCTGCGCGCTCCCGACGGCCGCTTCGTGGTGACCACGGACATGATGGTGCACGGCCCCGACTTCCGGCTGGCCTGGTCGAGCCCGGCGGACCTGGGCTGGAAGGCGGCGGCCTCGAACCTCGCCGACGTCGCGGCGATGGGGGCCCGGCCCACCGGGCTCGTCGTCGCGCTCGCGGCGCCGCAGTCGCTGGGCGTCGACGTGCTGGAGGGGATCGCGGGCGGGCTCGCGGCCGGCTGCGCCGCGATGGCGCCGGGGTGCGGAGTCGTCGGGGGAGACCTCTCCGCCTCGGCGACGCTCACGCTCTCGATCACGGCGTTCGGCTCGCTCGACGGACGGCCGCCGGTGCTCCGCAGCGGTGCGAGGCCGGGGGACGTGCTGGCCGTGGCCGGTCCGCTGGGACGAGCGGGACTCGGGCTGCGCCTCTTGTTCGAGCAGGCGCGGCGGGACGGGGAGCCGTCGGCCGACCTCGCCGCCCGGCTCCGCGAGCGGCATCCGTCCCTCCTCGAGGCGCAGCTGCGCCCGACCGCGCCGATCTCCGCGGGCGAGGCCGCGGGCGGGACCGCCACCGCGATGATGGACGTCTCGGACGGCGTGGTGCTCGACGCCCGTCGGATGGCGCGTGCGAGCGGAGTGGCGATCGACCTCGATGCCGCGGCGGTCGACGTGCACGCGCGCGGGCTCACGGGCGTGGAGGGCGTGGACCTCGACCTGGCGAGGGCGTTGGTGCTGGGAGGCGGCGAGGACCACGCGATGCTCGCGTGCTTCCCGCCCGCCGCGGCGCTGCCGGAGGGCTTCGTCCCGCTCGGGGTCGTCCGCGAGGGGGACCCGGAGGTGCGCCTGGGCGGGGTCGCGCTCGAGGGGCGCGGGGGCTGGGACCCGTACCTCGGCTGGGACGGCGCGGCGGGCTGAGGCCGGTCAGCCGGCCGCGGGAGAAGCGGGAGAAGCAGGCGGAGCAGGCGGAGCAGGCGGAGCAGGCGAAGCAGGCGAAGCAGGCGGAGCAGGCGGAGCAGGCGAAGCAGGCGAAGCAGGCGAAGCCCACCAGATCGTGGTCTCGCCGTAGTCCTTCCTCCGCTCCCGCTCCAGGCCCGAGGGCCAGCGCGGCTCCGGGCTGCGGGAGCTCCGCTCCACGACGACCACCGCGTCCTCGCGCAGCAGAGGCAGCACGCCGGCGAGATCGGCGGCCAGGTCGTCCTCGCCGAGGTCGTAGGGCGGGTCGAGGAACACCGTGTCGGTGTTGAGGGCCGGAGAGCCGTCGAGGAAGGAGCGGACGGAGCCGGTCACCACCTCGATCCGCGGGGCGGGCCGCTTGTTCTTGGCCGCCGCGGTCGCGATCGCCCGTGCGTTCTCGCCCGCGGTCCGCGCGGCCTTCGGGTCGCGCTCGACCAGGACGACCGCGCTCGCTCCGCGGCTGGCCGACTCGAGCCCGAGGGCGCCGGAGCCCGCGTAGAGGTCGACCACTGTCGCGCCGTCGAGGGCGTCCCGGGCCTCGAGGGCCGAGAAGACGGCCTCGCGCACGCGGTCGCTGGTGGGGCGGGTGCCCGCGCGCGGGACCCGGAGGGTGAGCGAGCCGGCGAATCCGGCGATGATCCTGGTCACCGGACCGAGCATAGGGCGGCACCCCTGCCTGCGGCGTCCGGTGGCCGCCGCGCGGCTCCCGCCTGGCGGCACACTGCGAACTCGCGGAACCTGGACCCTTTTCCCGTCAAGACTGCGAGAATCCGTAGCTATGACGTCGCTCGAAGACACCCGCTCCGCTGTCGGCCGCCGAGCGGCACCCGAGACGCCCCTGACCCGCGAGGAGTTCACGGCGCACTGCGGCGCCGTCCTCGGGAACCTCACCCGCGTGATCGACGGCAAGTCGGCCGAGGTCTCGATGGCGCTGACGGTGTTCCTCGCCGGTGGGCACCTCCTGATGGAGGACGTCCCCGGCACCGGCAAGACGGTCCTGGCGAAGTCGCTGGCGGCCTCGGTCGGCGGCAGCGTCGCGCGCATCCAGTTCACGCCCGACCTGCTCCCCTCCGACGTCACGGGGGTCTCGGTCTACAACCAGGCGACCCGCGACTTCGAGTTCAAGCCGGGCCCGGTCTTCGCGAACATCCTGATCGGCGACGAGATCAACCGGGCCTCGCCCAAGACGCAGTCGGCGCTGCTGGAGTGCATGGAGGAGCGCCAGGTCTCGGTCGACGGCACCACCCACCTCCTCCCGCGCCCCTTCGCCGTGATCGCGACGCAGAACCCGGTCGAGATGGAGGGCACCTACTCGCTGCCCGAGGCCCAGCGCGACCGCTTCATGGCCCGCCTCTCGCTCGGCTACCCCGACGAGCGCGCCGAGCTCGAGATGATCCGCACCCGCGACTCGGCCAGCCCGCTCGAGGAGCTGCGGCCCGTCGTCGGCCTCGCCGAGCTCGAGCGGATGATGGCCTACGTGCGCTCCGTGTACGTCGCACCGCCCGTGCAGGAGTACGTGGTGGCGATCATGCAGGCGACCCGCGTCGACCCCGAGCTGCGGCTCGGGGGGAGCCCGCGCGCCACGCTCCAGCTGATCGCCGCCGCGAAAGCGCTCGCCGCCCTCAGCGACCGCGACTTCGTCGTGCCGGACGACGTCGACGCGCTCGCCGTCACCGTCCTCGGCCACCGCCTCCTGCCCGCGACGCGCCTCCCCGGCCGCTCCGGCGCCGGATCCTCGCACTCGGTCACCGAGATCGTGCAGCGCATCGTCGCTGCCACCCCCGTCCCCTTCGGCAACCGTGGCGACTGAGGCCCGCCCGACCGAGACGCCGTCGTCCCGTCTCGGCGGTCTGCCCGCGCTCCGCGGGGTCGCGCTGACGCTGCGCGGCTGGGCGCTCGTTCTGCTGGGCGTCGCGGGAGTGGTGATCGCGCCGCTGTCGGAGTTCCGCGAGCTGCTGTTCGTCGGCCTGGTGCTGCTGGGCCTGCCCCTGGGCGCGCTCGTCTCCCTGCTCCTGGCGCCGGCGTCGTTCCGGGTGCAGCGCCGCTTCGCTCCCCAGACCGTCGCGGCCGGCGACGTGGTGGAGGTCGACGTGCTGCTCGAGAACCGCGGCCGCGCCGTCCGCAGCGGGGCGCGCGCCCACGACCGGCTCGAGCGCGTGGAGCGCGGGGTCGTCGTCGGCCGGCCGGTCGCCGAGGGGGTCTTCGGGCTCCCGGGCGTCCCGTCGGGCGGGCGTGTGCGCGCCCGCTACCGTCTGCTCGCCGAGCGGCGCGGGATCCACCGCATCGGCCCGCTGCGCCTGGTGCGCGGCGACGGCCTCGGGCTCGCGCTCCGGGAGAGCGTCGTGGGGGCGGTGCAGCCGTTCGTCGTGACTCCGCGGGTCGTACCGCTCCAGAGCGACGTGCTGGACGCGCACGGAGCAGGCGGATCGAGCCCGGTCGCGCACGCGACGGCCGGCGCCGGCACGGACGACGTGATCCCCCGCGACTACCGCCCGGGCGACGCGATGCGCCGGGTGCACTGGCGGGCGAGCGCCCGCTCCGGCGAGCTCATGGTCCGCCAGGACGAGCAGAACACGGATCCCCACGCGTGGATCCTCCTCGAGACCCGCGCCGAGCGCGTGCTCGAGCGGCGCGGTGACGACCGGCTCGAGTGGGCGGTGTCGATGACGGCCTCCCTCGCGGTCCACCTGCTCGACCGCGGCTTCGAGACCCACCTCGTCGAGACCGGTGCGGACGGCGAGCCGGAGCACTCGGAGGACGAGCGCGAGGTGGCGCACGACGTGCTGCTGCGCCTGGCCGAGCTGGCGCCCTCGCGCGAGTCGGTCGACGCGGTGACCCGGATCTCGGCCGACATGCGCGACACCGGGGGAGTGCGCCCGGTCTTCGCCGTGCTCACCCGCCTCCTCGAGTCGGACCTCGACGCCCTCGGCTCCCTGGCCGCGCAGTCGCGCCCCGCGATCGCCTTCGTCGTCGCCGGCACCGCTGAGGAGGAGGCGGCTCTCGCCTCGCTCGGCTGGTACGCGGTGCCCGTCGACCCGAGCGCCTCCGTCGAGGAGGCGTGGGCGCAGGCCCTCGCTCTGCGGGTGGTCGCGTGAGCCGCCGCGCCGAGATCGATCCGCGCGCCGGGTCGGCTGCCCTGAGCGGTCTGCTCTTCCTCGCGATCACGGCCGCGGCCGCCGGGATCGGCCGGCTCCTCGTCGGCGTCGACTGGCTGGTGCTCCTCGCGTGCGCGGTCGCCGTGGTGCTCGGCGTCCCGGCCGCCGCCCGGGCTCTGCGCGTGCATCCTGTCGTCCCGCCGATCCTCGGCACGCTGACGATGGTCGGCGTGCTGACCGCGATGTTCGTGCCCGGTCGGGCCCTGCTGTTCGTGATCCCCACGCCCGGCGCCGTCGCGCAGGCGGAGGCGCTCGCGCAGGGCGGCTTCGAGTCCATCGCCCAGCAGGGGCTCCCGGCCGTCGCCGACGACGGCATCTCGTTCCTCCTGATCGGCGGGGTGGTCGTGCTCGCCTGGGCGGCCGACCTGTTCGCCTTCTCCGTCCGCCTCCCCGCCCTGGCCGGGCTGTTCCCCGCGGCTCTGCTGGCGGTGCCGGCGATCGTGGACCCCTCCGAGGTGTCCTGGGCGAGCCTCGTCGTCACCGCGCTCGCCTACGCGGGCGTGCTCGCCGCCACTGCCGCTCCGCGCCGCTCGAGCGGCCCGAGCGCGGCCTCGGCCGTGCTGCCCGCGTTCGCGGCCGTGACCGTGGTCGTCCTGGGCGCGGGAGTCGTCGCCGGGTCGGCGGCCGGCTACGCGCGCACCACCGCTCCCTCGGGCGTCTCCGGCAGCCTCTTCAACGGGGCGATCGACCCGGTGGTCGCCCTCGGCGCGGACCTGCGCCGCCCGAACCCCGTGACGGTGCTGCGCTACGCCACCGACTCCGACCTGCCCGTCTACCTCCGCGTGCTGACCGTCTCCGACTTCGACGGCGACGACTGGGCGCCGAGCGAGACGGAGCAGACCGCGCCGATCGACGCCCCGATCGCGCCCGAGGGGCTCTCCGAGAGCGTGCCGCGGGAGGCGGAGGAGGTCGACGTCTCGGTGGAGACGCTGCGGAGCCGGTGGCTCCCCGTGCCGTACCCGGTCTCGTCGCTGACGGGCGTGGGCGGGGGCTGGCTGCAGGACGTGCAGGACGGCTCGATCCGAGGTGACGCTGTGACCCGCTCCGGCGACGACTACCAGGTGCAGGCGCTGCGCCTCGAGCCCGACCCGCAGCAGCTGCTGGCCGCTCCCGCGCCGTCCGGCGTCGACCGGTACCTCTCGCTCCCCGACGACGTGCCGGAGATCGTCCGCACCACGGCGGAGGAGGTCACCGCGGAGGCTCCGACCGCCTACGACCGGGCGCGCGCGCTGCAGACGTACTTCCGCTCGTCCGAGTTCCGCTACTCCGAGGACACCCCGGTGGAGGAGGGCTACGACGGCGACGGAGTCGGCGTGCTCTCGGCCTTCCTGACGACGAAGGAGGGCTACTGCGTTCACTTCGCCTCGGCGATGGCGGTGATGGCGCGCGAGCTCGGGATCCCGTCGCGGCTCGCCATCGGCTACCAGCCCGGCTCCGTCGTGCCCTCCGGCGGCAGCGACCTGACCACCTACCGCGTCCTCTCCTCCGACCTGCACGCCTGGCCCGAGCTCTACTTCGAGGGGGTCGGCTGGCTGCCCTTCGAGCCGACGCCCAGCCGCGGGGCCCCGGCCTCGTACACCCTGCCGAGCGCCACGGCGTCCTCGGGCCCCACCGCCCCGGGCTCGACCGCGACCACCGCGCCCGGTGCGACCAGCGCTCCCGCCGCGACGCCCACTCCGACCGCCGCGTCGGCCACGCCGACCCCCGGCGCCGTCGGCGCCTCCAGCACCACGGCGGCTCCCGCGGCGACGCTCTGGGTGCTCCTCCTGCTGCTCGTGCTCGTCCCCTGGCTGATGCGCGCCGTCCAGCGGGCGCTGCGGCGCCGGTCCGCGCGCTCCGGCTCCGTCGAGGCCGCGTGGGCCGAGCTGCTGGCGACCGCCCGCGACCTGGGCGTCCCCGTGGAGGACACGGAGTCGCCGCGCGCGCAGGAGGCCCGCATGGCTCCCGCCCTCGACCCCGGAGCAGCGGCACGTCTGCAGGGGCTCCGGGAGCGCGTCGAGCGCCGGCGCTACTCGCCGTCCGCGAGCGAGTCGGAGGCGTGGGACGACGCGACCGCTGTGGCCGCCGCTCTCCGCGGCTCCGCGGGTCCCGGTCGGCGGCTGCTCGCAACGGTCGTGCCCCGCTCGGCGCTGGACCCGGTCGCCCGGCTCGCGCGTCCGAGGTCCGACCTATGATCGCTAGGTGATCCCGGACCCTCTCGACGCCTCGCTCGCGCCGCTGATCGGGCCGCGCACGGCGAGCGCGGTCGAGAAGGCCTTCGGGTACCGCACGGTCGGCGAGCTCCTGGGCCACTACCCGCGCCGCTACGCGAAGCGGGGCGAGCTGACGGCGCTCTCGCGCCTCCCGGTGGGCGAGAGCGTGACGATCGTGGCGGAGGTGCGCGAGGTGCGCGAGCGCCCGATGCGCAACCGGCGCGGCACCCTGCTCGAGGTCGTCATCTCGGACGGCTCGGGCACGCTCTCGCTGACGTTCTTCGGACAGCCCTGGCGCGCGGCCAAGCTGCACCGCGGTGTGCGCGGGATCTTCGCGGGCACGGTCTCGATGTTCCGCGACACCCCGCAGCTCACTCATCCCGACTACCGCCTGTTCGACGACGAGGAGGCCGCCGCGACGGAGACGGGAGGCGGTGAGCTCGCGAAGGACTGGGCGGAGCGGCCGATCCCGATCTACCCGGCGACCAGCGCGATCTCGAGCTGGCAGCTCCAGGCTGCGATCGGCGTGCTGCTGGACGGCCTGCGCGACGTGCCGGACCCGATGCCCGAGCAGGTGCGCGCCGGGCGCTCGCTGCTGGGCCTCGGCGAGGCGCTGGAGCTGATCCACCGCCCGCAGCGGGAGGGCGAGGAGTCGCAGGCGCGCGAGACGCTGCGCTTCCACGAGGCGTTCCTCCTGCAGCTCGCGCTGCTCGAGCGCCGGGCGTCGGCGCGGAGCAGCCCTGCCACCGCCCGCGTGCCCGGCCCCGGCGGGCTGCTCGAGCGCTTCGACGCGGCGCTGCCGTTCGCCCTCACCGGCGACCAGACCGCGGTGGGGCACGAGATCGCCGTCGACCTGGCCGCCGAGAGCCCGATGACGCGGTTGGTGCAGGGCGAGGTGGGCTCCGGCAAGACCCTCGTCGCGCTCCGGGCGATGCTCGCCACGGCCGAGAGCGGAGGTCAGGCGGCGCTGCTCGCTCCCACCGAGGTGCTCGCGGGGCAGCACCTCCGCTCGATCGCGAGGACGCTCGGTCCGGAGCTCGCGGCCGAGCTGGTGCCGACCCTCCTCACCGGCGGACTGGGGGCGGCGCAGCGACGCGCGGCCCTCCTCCGGATCGTCTCGGGCACGGCGAAGATCGTCGTCGGCACGCACGCCCTCCTCGGCGACGCGGTCTCCTTCTACGACCTGGGCCTCGTCGTGATCGACGAGCAGCACCGCTTCGGCGTCGACCAGCGCGACGCCCTGCGCCGGAAGGGCGCCACCCCGCCGCACGTGCTGGTGCTGACGGCCACGCCCATCCCGCGCACCGTGGCCATGACGGTCTTCGGCGATCTCGACACCTCGACCATCCGCGAGCTCCCCGCGGGGCGCCCCGGCATCACGAGCCACGTGGTGCCGCTCGCCGACCATCCCGCGTGGATCGCGCGGGCGTGGGAGCGCGCCGAGGAGGAGATCCGCTCGGGCCACCAGGTCTACCTCGTCTGCCCGGCGATCGAGCCGGGGGAGCCCGCCGAGGGCGCGCAGCCGCCCGAGGAGGACGCCGCCGCGCCGCTCACGACCGTCGCGGCCACGCTGGAGGGCGTGCGCGCGCATCCGCTGCTCGGGAAGCGGCGGTCGGCCGCGCTGCACGGGCGGATGACGACGGAGGAGAAGGACGCCGTGATGCGCTCCTTCGCCGCGGGGGAGATCGACGTCCTGGTGTCGACGACGGTCATCGAGGTCGGCGTGGACGTGCCGAACGCCTCGATGATGGTCGTGCTCGACGCGGAGCGGTTCGGGGTCTCGCAGCTGCACCAGCTCCGCGGGCGCATCGGGCGCGGCGGCGTCGCGGGGGTGTGCCTGTTCGTGACGGCGGCGGAGGCGGGGACGGTCGCGCGCGAGCGGGTGGAGGCGGTCGCCGCGACGCTCGACGGCTTCGCGCTCGCCGAGGTCGACCTGGAGCTGCGCCGCGAGGGCGACGTGCTGGGCGACTCGCAGTCCGGCGGGCGATCGTCGCTCCGCCTGCTGCGGGTGGTGCAGGACGCCGACGTCATCGTGGAGGCGCGGGCGCTGGCCGAGCGGCTCCTCGCGGAGGACCCGTCGCTCGCCGCGCACGACCGGCTCCGTGCCGCGCTCGAGCGCCGCGTGCAGGACCGCGACCGGGAGTTCCTCGCCAAGAGCTAGGCGGTGCCCGCCCGCTACTCTGTCGGCATGGCCCGCATCGCCGTCGTCCCCGGCTCCTTCGACCCCGTGACCCTCGGTCATCTCGACGTGATCGAGCGGGCCGCGCGCCTGGTCGACGAGCTGCACGTGGTGGTGGTGCACAACCCCGCCAAGACGGCGCTGCTGCCGATCGCCCAGCGCGTCTCGCTCATCGAGCAGTCGATAGCGGAGGCGGGGGTCGAGGGGCGGATCGTCGTCGCCTCGTGGAGCATGGGACTGCTCGTCGACTACTGCACCGACGTCGGTGCGAGCATCCTGGTGAAGGGCATCCGCTCGCAGGTCGACGTGGCGTACGAGACCCCGATGGCGATCGTGAACCGCAACCTCGCGCATGTCGAGACGGTGTTCCTCCTGCCCGATCCCGCGCACGCCCACGTGTCGAGCTCGCTGGTGCGGCAGGTCTCCTCCCTCGGCGGCGACGTGGCCCCCTACGTGCCGCCCGCGGTCGCCGCGTACCTCGCCGCCGGCTGAGGCGCCGCCGATCGTCCACCCGGGCGATCTCCGGCCGTGGACCCGTGCGCCCGCGGCAGCCGGGAGAATGGACCGGTGAGCGAGACGCGCGTGCAGGCCTGGGCCCTCGACGGCATCCCGGAGGTGACTCCCGGCGACGACCTGCTCGAGCTGATCCTCGCGGCCGTCGCCGCCGCCGAGGAGGAGGACCGGCCCGCGGACGGCGACATCCTCGTCGTCACGAGCAAGATCGTCTCGAAGGCGGAGGGGCGCGTCGTCGCCGCGACCGACCGCGAGGACGCGATCACGGCCGAGACCGTCCGCGTCGTCGCCACCCGGGCGCACGGATCCGGCGTCACCCGCATCGTGGAGAACCGACTCGGGATCGTGCAGGCAGCGGCCGGAGTCGACGCCAGCAACGTCGCGGAGGGGACGGTCCTCCTCCTCCCCGTCGACCCGGACGCCTCGGCGCGGGCCCTCTGCGCGGGCCTCCGGGAGCGGCTCGGCGTGGAGGTGGGCGTGCTGGTCAGCGACACCCTCGGCCGCGCCTGGCGGGTCGGGCAGACCGACGCGGCCATCGGAGCCGCGGGAGTCCTCGTGATCGACGACCTCCGCGGCGGTGTCGACGCCCTGGGGCGCACGCTCGGAGTGACCATGCCGGCCGTGGCGGACGAGATCGCCGCGCTCGGCGACCTGGTGAAGGGCAAGGCGAGCGGTCGACCCGTCGCCGTCGTCCGCGGGCTCGCACGCCTGGTGACGGGGGTCGGGAGCCCCGGCGCCCGCACGCTGACCCGCACGGGTCCCGAGGACATGTTCCGCCTCGGCGCCGACGAGGCCTACGCCGAGGGCTTCGCGGCCGGAGCCGCCGCGCGCGAGGAGCGCGCGTGACCGGCTGGAGTGCGGTCGTCGTCTTCAAGGGGCGCGGCGGCTCGAAGACGCGCCTCGACGTGCCGGGCCGCGCGGCGCTGGCCGAGGCGTTCCTCCTGGACACGCTCGCCGCCGTGGCCGCCGCGGAGCCTGTGGCGAGCCTGCTCCTGGTCACCTCCGACGCCGGTGCGGCCGACCGCGCCCGGGCGGAGCACCCCCAGCTGGTGGTGGTGCCCGACCCGGGGACCCTCGACGCCTCGGTGTCCGCGGGAGCCGAGGCCGCCCTGCACCGCCGGCCCAGCGCCCCGGTGATCGTGCTGACCGGGGACCTGCCCGCCCTGCTGCCGTCGGACCTCTCCGAGGCGCTCGCGACGCGGTCGCTCCCGGCCGTCGTCCCGGACCGCGAGGGGAGCGGCACCACCGCGCTCCTGCTGGCGGCCGGAGCCCTCGTCGCTCCGGCGTTCGGCCCGGGCTCTCTCTCCCGGCACCGCGACGGGGGCTGCACCGTCGTCGTGCTGCCCGGCTCGTCGACGCTGCGGCTGGACGTCGACACGCTCGCCGACCTCGGCGACGCGGAGGAGGCCGGCGTCGGCCCGCACACCTCCCACGCGCTGGCCGCAGCGGCCTGAGGCGCCGGGAGTCCGAGCCGCCGCCGCGGTCAGTCGGCGAGCAGCCCCGCCTCGAACGCCGCTGTCAGGCCGGCGTCGATCGCGAGCGGTGCCCCGTCGACCGAGCGGACGGGGATCGCCCGCCGGGTGCTCGACACCAGCCAGGCCGCATCGGCGCCGGTGAGCGCCGAGACCGGCAGCTCGCGACGCGAGGACGCGAGACCGCAGTGCTCGCCCAGCGCGAGGATCCGCTCGACCGTCGTGCCGGCGAGCACGCTGCCCGAGAGCGGGGTCGTGAGCGCCCCGTCGGCGAGGAGCACCAGGCTGGACGTCGCCCCCTCGAGGAGCAGCCCGTCGCTCGTGCGCCAGAGAACGTCGTCCGCGCCCCGCGAGGCCGCCTCGCGCAGCGCTGCCCGGGTGACGGCGCCCGAGGTCGTCTTGACGCCCGGGAGCAGCCACGGAGCGAGCGGACCGCTCGCGTAGCCGCGGTCGAGCACGACGACAGCCGCGCCCTTCTCCCGGAGCGCGCTCGAGTCGGGAGTCGGAGCCGCGCGGACGGTGCACCGGGCGGCGTCGCCCGAGCCGTGCGCGGCGATGAAGCGGATCGTCAGGTCGTCGACCCGGTCGTGCTCCGCCACGGCGAGGTCGACCGCTCGGGACCAGAGCGACGCCTCCGGGATCGCCAGCCCGACGGCCCGGGCCGACCCGGCCAGCCGCTCGAGGTGCTCGGGGAGTGCGCGGGGACGTCCGTCGAGGACCGCGAGGGTCTCGAAGACGCCGTCGCCGCGGAGGTAGCCCGCCTCGTCCACGCGGACGAGCGGACCCTCCGGGTCGCGGAGGACGACAGTGCGGGAGGCGATCTCGACGAGGACGGGGGTGCTCATCCGCCCATCCTGCCCCCGGCGGGGTCTCAGCGGGGGAGGAGGCCGCTCGCCACGTCGGACGGCTCCACGAGCTCGCGCCACGGCTCCGGCCGGAGTCCTGCCGCGCCGAGCACGTCGGCCTCGGCGAGGAGGTCCACATCGAGACCGGTCAGCTCGCCGATCGCGGCGACGGGCAGCTGGAACGTCCTGAAGCCGCCGAGCGGCACCAGGCCCTCGCGCACCCGCTCCACGAGCTCGCTCTGATCGAGCAGGTACGCGCTCGTCGCGAGCGTCGATCCGTCCGGGCTCCACGCCGCGATCTTCCAGAAGCGGCGGGGGATGCCCGTGCCGCGGTAGACCGGGTCGTCGTCCGCGAGCACGGGCCCGGTGAAGACGCTCAGGCGGGTGCGCCAGGTCTGCGCGTAGTCGAGCACCAGCGTCTCGAGCCCGAGCCACAGTTCCTGCGACTGGTTGAAGCCGCTCGCCTGGGGCGCGGCGTTCGTGTAGCAGAAGCTGTCGCGGTTGGCCGCGGCGGCCTCGACCCGGTCGCCCCAGACGGGGTCGCGGCGGCGGACGAGGTGGCCGCGGTCGAGGTCGTTGCGGGCGTACACCTCCGGACCCGTCTGCTCGTCGGCGGGGATGCGGTCGTCGAGGTGCCAGTCGTCGCCGCGGCCGAGCTCGACGA
The DNA here is from genome assembly GCF_002932795.1 of Rathayibacter sp. AY1B5. NCBI lineage: Bacteria > Bacillati > Actinomycetota > Actinomycetes > Micrococcales > Microbacteriaceae > Rathayibacter > Rathayibacter sp. AY1B5. The sequence continues at coordinate 25,659 of NZ_PSWM01000013.1, read as the reverse complement.
GGCGCGCGCCGTCGATGTTCACGGCCGTCGAGACCGCCAGGCGCCGCTCCGGGTCCAGCATCACCTGGAAGTGCGTGTACGGCAGGAGCCGCACGGGGCGCTCGACCCTCAGGCGAGGTGCCGCCGCGGGGACGCCGAGGAAGTCCGCGTCGAAGCTCACTCCTCGACCTCCGCCGTCGGAGTCGCCGTGGGCGTCGCTGTCGGTGTCGCGGTGGGCGTCGCCGGGGGAGCCTCGGTCGCCGGCACTCCCGTGCCGGACGGCGCCGGAGCCGGTGCCTCGGTGGCGGGGGCCGGGACCTGCGAGCCGTTGCTGATCAGCAGGGCGATGTCGGAGTAGCGCGCGACGGTCGTGCCCGCGGCCGGGTCGGTGCCCGCCACCACGCCGGCGGGGAGCGACGAGTCGATGGTCGCCCCCTCCTCGACGTCGAAGCCGAGGTCCTCCAGCGCCTCCGTGGCGTCGTCGATCGAGCGGCCCGAGACGGTCGGCACGGCGATCTGGCGGCCGTTCAGCAGGGCGCTGCTGGGCTCCTCGAAGTCGTCTCCGCCGTACTTCTGGTCGGCGCGGGTCATCACCGAGTTCCAGATGTAGTGGCGGATGTTGGAGGCGTAGGGGCGGCTCTCGAGCTCGGAGTTCGGGAAGCGGACCTCGCGCATCGAGGTGTGGCCGTCGATGTTGCCCACCCAGACCACGGTCGCGACGCGCGAGCTCGCGCCGTCCATCCAGGTCGACTCCGCGTTGTCGGTGGTGCCCGTCTTGCCGATGTGCTCGATGCCGTCGTCCGGGTCGGACTGAGCGGCCGTGCCGCTGGTGACGACGCGCTGCAGAGCGTAGTTCGCGACCGCCGTCAGCTCGGGGCTGAGGGCCTGGTTGCAGGTGGAGGTCGGCGGCTGGACGGCGGCACCGGTCGCGTCGGTGATCGAGTCGATGGCGATCGCGGAGCAGGCGGTGCCGTTGTTGGCGAAGCCGGCGAAGGCGGTGACCATCGAGAGCGGGGAGATGAGCGTGTCCGAGCCGAGGACGGCGGACGGCTTGTAGTCGACCTCGCCGCCGTCGGCCGCCTTCACGCCGAAGCCGACCGCGCGGTCGCGGATGGCGCAGAGGTCGAGCTGCTGCGCCATCGAGACGTAGACGGTGTTGATCGACTGCATCGTGCCGGTCAGCACGCTGTAGCTGCCGTTCTCGCCGTCGTCGTTGTTGACCTCGTACGAGGTGTCGAGCTCTCCGCCCGGCGCACAGCTGGCGGGGAAGCCCGAGAAGGTGCGCTCGCGGCCGTTGATCGTCTCGTTCAGGGTGCGTCCGCTCGCCAGCCACTGCGCAAGCGTGAACACCTTGTACGTCGATCCGACCTGGAACCCGGCGGAGCCGCCGTAGGCCGTGTCGGTGTTGAAGTTGACGGCGGAGAAGTTGGCGCCGTTCACGGCACCGGCCGCGTCGTAGTCCTTGTTCTGCACCATCGCCAGGATGCGGCCGGTGCCGACCTCCATCGAGACGGTCGCGCTGCCGATGTTGGTGTCGAGGGTCGGCACCTTGGGGACGGCGTTGTTCGTCGCGTTGGCCGCGGTGTCCTGCAGGTCGCGGTCGAGCGTCGTGTAGATCTTGTAGCCGCCGCGCTGGAAGTTCGCGAGGCGGGTGTCCACGTCGTCGCCGAAGGCCGGGTCGTTCTGGACGATGCGGGTGATGTAGTCGCAGAAGAAGGCCGCGTTGCCGGCCGTCTGGCAGCCGGTCGGCGTCTGCGTGATCGCGGGGACGACCTCCTCGGCGACGGCGGCGTCGTGGTCGGCCTGCGAGATCTTCCCCTCCTTCAGCATCTGGCCGAGGACGTAGTCGCGGCGGACCGTGTTGTCCGGGATGTTCTCGGGCTGATCGATCCTGAGGCCGTTGGGGTTGTTGACCGTGGCGATCAGGCTCGCGGCCTGCGCCAGGCTCAGGTCGGCCGCGGTGGTCGAGAAGTAGTACTCGGCCGCCGCCTGGATCCCGTAGACCTGCCCGCCGAAGCCGGCGATGTTGAGGTAGCCGAGGAGGATGTCGTCCTTGCTGTACTTCTTCTCGAGGTCGACGGCGAGCTTCATCTCCTTGAGCTTGCGGCTCGGAGTGGTCGCGGTCGCCTCCTCGTAGGCGGCCTCCGAGGCGGCCTCGTCGGTCGCGCTCAGCGACTCCGCCTTCTGCACGAGGACGTTCTTGACGTACTGCTGGGTGATCGAGGAGCCGCCCTGGAGGTCCCCGCCGACGAGGTTGCTGAGCACCGCGCGGATCGTGCCCTGCAGGTCGACGCCGCCGTGGTCGTAGAAGCGCGGGTCCTCGGTCGAGACCGCCGCGTCCTTCACGGACTGGCTGACCTGGTCGAAGGCCACCTCCTCGCGGTTCTGCGCGTAGAAGGAGGCGAGAAGCTCGTCCGAGCCGTCGGTGCGCTTCGCGTAGATCTCCGTCTTCTGGGCCAGCTGGCCGAGCTCGAGGTACTCGGGCACCGTCTCGAACAGCCCGATCGGGTTGTTCTCGGCGAGCCCGGTGACGGCGAGGGCGGGGGTGACCCCGACCGTGATCAGCAGGCCCCCGGCGAGGCTGGCTCCGACGATCCCGAGGACCCGGGCGAGCACGCCGCCGCGGGCGGTTCCTTGCGCAGACATGGCTACGAGAGTAGGCGACGAGTCTGGATCCGTCGTGCGGCCGCGCTCGGGGGCCCGGATGCCCGCCCTCCCGGTCCCGGGAGCGGCGGCCGCCGGTACGGTGATCGAGTGAGCAGAGCCCGAGCATGACCACCTCCGCCGACCCCGCTGAGACGCGCCGCCGCGCGGTGCTCGTGGTGGCCGTCCTCGCCTCCTTCGTCGCCTTCCTCGACGGCACCGTCGTCAACGTCGCCCTGCCCGCGATCACCCGCGAGCTCGGCGGCGGGCTCGCGGTGCAGCAGTGGGTGGTCGACGGGTACCTGATCACGCTCGGCGCGCTGATCCTGGTCGCCGGCTCGCTCGCCGACCGCATCGGCCGAGCCCGCAGCATGACGATCGGCCTGATCGGCTTCGGCGTCACCTCGCTGCTGTGCGCGCTGGCCCCCACCGCCGAGGTCCTCATCGTGGCGCGGATGCTCCAGGGCGCCGCCGGGGCGATCCTCGTGCCCAGCTCGCTCGCCCTCATCATCGCGACCGTCCACGGCGCCGCGCAGGCCCGGACCATCGGCGCGTGGACGGCCTGGACCGGCACGGCGACGATCGCCGGGCCCGTGCTCGGCGGCCTGCTGGTGGACGCGGGATCGTGGCGGTACGTCTTCGCGCTCAACCTGCTGCCGATCGCGGTGACGCTCGTGCTGCTGCGCAGGCTCGGCGCGGTCGACTCGGGGACCCGGGTGCCGATCGACGGCGTCGGCGCGGTGCTCGGGGTGATCGGCCTGGGAGGGCCGGTGTTCGCGCTGATCGAGCAGGAGCGGCTCGGGATCCGGGATCCGCTCGTGCTGACCGCCCTGATCGGGGGAGTCGCCGCGCTCGTCGCGTTCGTCGTGTGGGAGCGGCGCGCGGCGCACCCGATGCTCCCGCTCTCGCTCTTCGCCTCGCGGAACTTCACCGTCGGCAACGTCTCGACGGCGTTCGTCTACGGAGCGCTCTCCTTCGGCTTCTTCGCGCTGGGCCTGTTCCTGCAGCAGACCCTCGGCTTCTCGGCGACCCTGGCCGGGCTCGCGACGCTCCCGCCGACGATCCTGCTGCTCCTGCTCTCGCAGGTCTCCGGGTCGCTGTCGGCGCGGTTCGGCCCCAGGCTCTTCATGGGCGTCGGACCGCTGATCGCCGCGGCCGGGTTCCTCCTGCTCTCCTTCGTCGACGAGGGCGCGGACTACGCCACGCAGCTGCTGCCGGGGATCCTCCTGTTCGGCTTCGGCCTCGCGGTGACGGTCGCCCCGCTGACCTCGACGATCCTCGGCGCGGTCGAGGACGGGCACAGCGGAGTCGGCTCCGCTGTGAACAACGCGGTCTCGCGCATCGCCGGGCTGGTCGCCATCGCCGCCACCTCGCTCGTGGTCGGCGACTCGCTCGACGTCGAGGGCTTCTCCCGCGCCGCCGTGGCGACCTCCGTCCTCCTGGTCGCCGGCGGCGTCGTCTCCCTCCTCGGCATCCGCAACCCCGCTCCCGCCGACCGCTGACGGCCGCTCCGGGGAGCGGGATCGACCCCCGCCCGGGGGTGCGGCGCCCCGTGTTCACGCAGCGTCCGCCGATCCTTCGACGGAACGTGGATGAAATAGTTGTCGCTACATGGAATACTGATCGACGTCGATGCGCTTGCATACATCGGACGGGGACGCTCTCCCCGCGACGACCGTCACACTCGAGGAGAAACCATGACCGACACCGTCACCATCCCCGGCTACAAGGCCGGCACCTGGGTCATCGACCCCACCCACAGCGAGGTCGCGTTCAGCGTCCGCCACCTGATGATCAGCAAGGTCAAGGGCAAGTTCGAGCGCTTCACCGCCACGTTCACCACCGGCGAGAACCCGCTCGACTCCAAGGTCGAGGCCACCGCCGAGGTCGCCTCCGTCAACACCAACGAGCCCAACCGCGACGGCCACCTCCGCACCGGCGACTTCTTCGAGGCCGAGCAGTACCCGGAGATCCACTTCGTCTCCACCGCCGTCCGCCCGAACGGCGACGACTTCCTCGTCGACGGCGAGCTCACCATCAAGGGCACCACCAAGCCCGTCACCTTCGAGGTGGAGTTCGGCGGCTTCGGCACCGACCCGTACGGCAACTACAAGGCCGGCCTCACCGCCAAGGCCACCATCGACCGCACCGACTTCGGTCTGACCTACAACGCGGCCCTCGAGACCGGTGGCGTGCTCATCGGCGAGAAGGTCACCATCACCCTCGACCTGCAGGCCGCCCACCAGGCGTAGTCCGAGCCGATCGACCGGAGCCGTCCCTCCCTCCGGGGAGCGGACGGCTCCGTCGTTCCCGGAGCCGGTGCGGGATCAGAGGATGCCGAGCTCCGTCAGCTGCTCGGAGATGCCCGCGCCGTCGGGCGCGAAGACCCAGGTCGTGCCGCTGGTCAGCGAGCGGTCCTCGGCCTTGGAGCGGCCGCCCGCGAGCACCGCCTCGCCGGTGGAGAGCTGGCGGATCGCGATCGCCGCGACCTTGTCGGGGTGCTCGTCCGCGAAGTCGGAGTAGATCTCCTCGTCGTGCTGCCCGTCGTCGCCGACCAGCAGCCAGCGCACGTCCGGGAACTCGGCCGCGAGTCGGCGGAGGTTCATCTCCTTGTGCTGCTTGCCGCTGCGGAACCAGCGGTCGTGCGTGGGGCCCCAGTCGGTCAGGAGCAGCGCTCCGGCCGGGTACAGGTGCCGCGAGAGGAAGCGGGTGAGCGCCGGGGCGACGTTCCACGCGCCCGTGGAGAGGTAGATGACGGGGGAGCCCTCGTACTGCCGGGCGAAGCGGTCGAGGAAGACCGCCATGCCGGGCGTGGGCATCCGGGCGTGCTCGTCGAGCACGAAGGTGTTCCAGGCGGCGACGAAGGGGCGGGGGAGCGCGGTGACCATCACCGTGTCGTCGACGTCCGAGACGACTCCGAGCCGCGACTCCGGACGCACGATGAGGACGGGCGCCTCGACGGGCTTCGAGCCCGCGGTCGAGAAGGTGATGGTGTGCCAGCCGGGCTCGAGCGTGATCGGGAGGTCCGCGTCGACGACTCCGCCTCGGTCGGCCGTGACCCGATGGGTCTGCCCGTCGGCCTCGACGGTCACGACGGCCCCGCTCACGAAGACGCTGGTGAAGCTCCGCCAGCCGCGCACGCCCTCGACGGGGCGGACCTCCTCGGCCCCGGGAGGGGTCGGCCGCGTGTAGAGGACACGGGCCAGGACGCGCAGCTGCGTGGTCGAGCCGTAGCCGGTGTAGGGGATGACCCGCGGGACGTAGCCCTTGCGCTTGACGCGCCTCATCCGGAAGGAGTGGAGTCGGTCCTCGAGGCGGGCGGCGCGGTGCATGACCTCGGCCTTGCCTGCGCTCAGGGGCTTGCTCTCGGGCGTCAGCGGCATCCGCCCAGTCTGTCAGACCCGATGCCGGACCGCGGATCGCGCTCTCACGCGATCGTCAGGCGTCGGCGGGCTCGATCAGCTCGGGGCCGTTCGCCGAGACGGAGCCCACGGCCGCCCCGACGCCGTGCACCTCGAGCTCCTCGGCCAGCTCGGCCGCGCCCTCGGCGGCCGCGCGCAGCAGCTCGCCGTCCCCGGGGGAGGCCGGGTCCAGCCAGTCCTCGATCAGCTCCGGCTGCAGCAGCACCGGCATCCGCTCGTGCACCTCGGCGAGCGGCCCGGCGGAGGGGCGGGTGAGGATCGTCGCCGAGAGCAGCCAGGGAGCGCCCGGCTGAGCCGAGCGCCACCACTCGTAGAGACCGGCGAAGAGGAGGAGGGAGCCCTCGCCCGGCGAGACGTAGACGGGGGCCTTCGCCCCGTCCGCGCCGACCCGCCACTCGTACCAGCCCGAGGCGGGCACGATCGCGCGCCGGGAGGCGTAGGACTCCCGGAACGACGGCTTCTCGGCGACGGACTCGATCCGGGCGTTGAACAGCGGCGGCCCGGCGGACGGGTCGGCGGCGGAGCGGGGCACCAGGCCCCAGCGGGCCCCGGCGAGCCGGCGCCGCGGCGGGCTGCCCTCCTCGACCCCCTTCATCGACTCCGCGACGACGGCGATCCGCTGGGTCGGCGCGATGTTCCAGGACGGCTCCGGCAGGTCGGCGCCCGGCTCGTCGATGTCGAAGAGCGCCACCAGGTCGGCGGTGGTCTGCGAGAGGACAAAGCGTCCGCACATGGTTTCTCCCGGGTGGATCGGACCCGCGGAGCCGTCGCCCGTCCGGGGGCGCGAAACACGAGGGACTTTCGATGAAACGACCCCGACCGGCGGTCGGCGTGCGTACGATTGTAGGAACCACGACCGAAGGAGCCCGCCGTGCCTCTTGGAAACCTCGTCGACCGACCGTTCGGTGAATCGTCCCAGGTCCGCAACGAGCCGGTGCAGGTGCGCAGCGCCGCCCGTCTCGCCTCGCTGCTCGACGCGGCGGCCGCCGTCGTCGACGAGGTCGGCTTCGACCGCCTGACCACGGCGATGGTGGCCGAGCGCGCGGGAGCGGCGATCGGCACGGTCTACCGCTACTTCCCCGACCGCATCGCCGTCCTCCAGGCGCTGCGCGAGCGGGCCCTCGAGCGCTTCCGCCGACGCGTCATCACCGAGATCCGCGACACCCACCCGGGCAACTGGTGGGGCGCGGTCGACTGCGCGATCGACGCCTTCTGCGAGATGCACCGCAACGAGCCGGGCTTCCGCTCCATCCGCTTCGTCGACACGATCCACGCCCCCGAGGTCGCGGGCGAGGCGTTCGAGGCCGGCTTCTTCGCGCGCCGCTTCGCCGAGATCCTCGCGTCCGAGTACGGCCTCCCGGGCGGCGCGCAGCTGTCCTTCCGCCTCGAGGTGACCATCGAGGTCGCGGACGCGCTGCTCACCCGCGCGTTCCTCATCGACCCCCACGGCGACCAGCGCTTCATCGACGAGAGCCGTTCGCTGCTGCGCCACTACATGACCTCGCACTACGGAGCCGTCGAGGAGTCCTGACCCGCCCGGGCTGTCAAGGCCCTAGTCGCTCCCGGAACATCCCGCAACACTTCGCGGTCCGGGTTGGCAGGCGGCTGCTATTGGTGTTTTCCTTGCCGCCTGGCCCCGTTCGGGGCCGCGGGCCGCGCAGCGGCCGGACGCGCGGAGCGAGAGCGGGCACAGTCGTGGACCAGGGACAGATCGGCGCGCACACCGCCGGACGGCGGGCGGCCTCGTGATCGAGTTCCGCAACGTCAGCAAGCAGTACCCGGACGGCACCCGGGCGGTCGACGACTTCTCGCTCGTGCTGCCCTCCCGGCAGACGACCGTCTTCGTCGGCTCCTCCGGCTGCGGGAAGACCACGATCCTCCGCATGATCAACCGGATGATCGAGCCGACGTCCGGCACCATCGAGATCGACGGCGAGGACATCTCCTCTCTGCCCGCCGTCGCCCTCCGCCGCCGAATCGGCTACGTGATGCAGAACTCCGGACTCCTGCCGCACCGCAAGGTCATCGACAACATCGCGACCGTGCCGCGGCTGAACGGGGTCGCCAAGAAGCAGGCGCACTCCCGCGCGCTCGAGCTGATGGACACGGTCGGACTGGACCGCGGGCTCGCCGCCCGGTACCCCAGCCAGCTCTCCGGCGGCCAGCAGCAGCGCGTCGGCGTGGCGCGCGGCCTCGCGGTGGACCCGAACATCCTGCTGATGGACGAGCCGTTCGGAGCGGTCGACCCGCTCGTGCGCGCCGACCTGCAGCGCGAGACCCTGCGGCTCCAGGACGAGCTCGACAAGACCGTGGTCTTCGTCACCCACGACATCGACGAGGCGTTCCTGCTCGGCGACCAGGTCGTCATCCTCGAGAAGGGCGGCCGGATCGCGCAGAAGGGCTCGCCCGCCGAGATCCTGGCGAACCCCGCGAGCGAGTTCGTCGCCGGCTTCGTCGGCGCCGACCGCGGCAAGCGCTCGCTCCGGATCGAGGAGCGCGACGGCGCCCGCATCGTGGTCGACGGCGACGGGCGCCCGACCGGCGTGCTGCGCTCGCAGGACGGCCCCGCCGCGTGAACTGGGTCGTCAACAACACGGACGCGATCGTCGCGAACCTGCTGGCGCACCTGGCCCTGTCGGTTCCGCCGATCCTGCTCAGCTTCCTCGTCTCGCTGCCGTTCGGCTGGTTCGCGAACCGCTACCGCTGGAGCCGCGGAACCCTGCTGACGGGGCTCGGCGTGCTCTACGCCATCCCGTCGCTGGCCATGTTCATCCTGCTGCCGGTCCTGCTGGGCATCCCGCTCCGCTCGACCGCCAACGTGATCACGGGCCTCACCCTCTACGGAGTCGCGCTGATGGTCCGCACCACCTCGGACGCACTGGGCGCGGTGTCGGACGACGTCCGCCAGTCGGCGACCGCGATGGGCTACTCGGGCTGGGCGCGCTTCTGGCGGGTCGAGTTCCCGCTGGCGGGTCCGGTCCTGCTCTCGGGCCTGCGGGTGGTCACGGTCAGCACGGTCAGCCTGGTGACGGTCGGCGCGGTGCTCGGGATCCAGAGCCTCGGCCTGCTCTTCACCGACGGCTTCCAGCGCGGCATCACCGGTGAGATCGTCACGGGCATCGTCCTCACGATCGTCCTCGCGCTGGTGCTCGACGGGCTGCTGGTGCTGATCGGCCGTCTCCTCATGCCCTGGACGGCCCTGGACCGCACGCGCCGCTCGCGCAGGCCGCTCGCGGTCGAGAGGGCGGTGACGTCGTGAACCTCATCGCCGAGGCCTTCGCCTGGATCGCCGATCCCGCGCACTGGACCGGGGTCTACGCGATCCCGACCCGCGTCGCCCAGCACGTCGGCATCAGCCTGCTGGTGCTCGTCATCGCCGCCGCGATCGCTATCCCGATCGGGTACCTGATCGGGCACACCGGGCGCGGCAAGGGCATCGCGGTGCCCGTCGCCGGTGGTCTGCGAGCCCTGCCGACGCTGGGCGTGCTCGTCCTCGCGGCGATGAGCCTCGGGCTCGGACTCGGCGCTCCGGTGATCGCCCTCGTCGTGCTCGCGATCCCATCGGTGCTCGCCGGCGCGTACTCCGGACTGGAGGCGGTCGACCGCCGCACGGTCGACGCGGCGCGCTCGATGGGCATGACCGAGTGGCAGATCCTGACGAAGGTCGAGATCCCGCTGGGGCTGCCGCTGCTGATCGGCGGACTCCGCTCGGCCGCGCTGCAGATCATCGCGACCGCCACGCTCGCCGACTACATCGGCGCGGGCGGACTCGGCCAGTACATCTTCCGCGGAGTGAAGTCGGGGGACTACCCGCAGATGCTCGCCGGCTCGATCCTGGTGATCGTGCTGACGCTCCTCAGCGAGGTCCTCTTCGCCCTCCTCCAGCGGCTCGCCGTGCCGCGCGGAGTCGTGCTCGGCCTGGCCGGCACCGCCGGCCGCACAGGTTCCCGCACGTCGTCGCCCCGACGACGCGCGGTGGTGGGAATCCCCATCGAAGAAGGGAAATAGCAATGTTCACAGCACATTTCACGAAGGGCCGTGTCGCGCTGAGCGCACTCGCGGTCGGTGCCGTCGTGGCACTGGCAGGGTGTTCCTCGAGCGATCCGCTCGATGAGGGATCGGGTGCGACTGCGGGCAGCGAGACCATCGTGGTCGGCTCGCAGGACTACTACTCGAACGAGATCCTCGCCGAGATCTACGCGCAGGCTCTGGAGAACGACGGCTTCACCGTCGACCGCCAGCTGCGCATCGGCCAGCGCGAGATCTACCTGCCCGAGATCGAGAGCGGATCCATCGACGTCTTCCCGGAGTACGACGGCAGCCTCCTGCAGGCGCTCGAGCCGGACGCGACGGCCACCACCGCCGACGACGTGTACTCCGCGCTCGGCGACGCGCTGCCCGACGGTCTCCGCGCCCTCGACGCCGCCGAGGCCAGCGACCAGAACTCCTACACCGTCACCCAGGCCTTCGCCGACAAGTGGGACCTGACCGACATCGCGTCGCTCAAGAACGTCACCGACCCGATCGTGGTCGGCGGCAACTCCGAGCTGCAGACGCGTCCCTACGGGCCCGACACCCTGCAGTCGAAGTACGGCATCACGACCACCTTCCAGGCGATCGAGGACAGCGGCGGATCGACCACCGTCGACGCGCTCACCAGCGACCAGATCCAGCTGGCGAACGTCTACACGGCCGACCCGAACATCCAGAAGAACGACCTCGTCGCTCTCGAGGACCCGGACGGACTGTTCGTCGCCGACAACGTCGTGCCGATCGTCTCCAGCAAGATCACGGACGACGCGGCCGAGGTGCTGAACGCGGTCAGCGCGAAGCTCACCGCGGACGACCTGGTCGCCCTCAACTCCGAGAGCGTCAACGAGCAGAAGTCCGCGTCCGCGATCGCGGGCGAGTGGCTGAAGTCGGCGGGTCTCGTCGACTGATCCTCCCCGGATCCACGCCCGGAGGCGCGTCACTCGTCGAGGTGGCGCGCCTCCGCTCTGTTCAGGAGCTTCTTCCCGAGGAGCACGAGCAGGGCGAAGACGACGATGACCCCCACGAAGACGTAGCCGGCGCCGTGCAGGCTCTCCGAGAGCTCCCGGTAGCTGCCGGCCGCCGCGGCGCCGACGCCGACGTAGGCGGACGACCAGAGCACGCACGCCGGGATCGTCCAGGCCATGAAGGTCCGGTAGCGCATCCCGCTCATCCCCACCGTCAGCGGGATCAGCGAGTGCAGCACCGGCAGGAAGCGCGAGAGGAACACGGCGAACCCGCCGCGCCGTGCGAGGTAGCGCTCGGCCTTCAGCCAGTTCTTCTCGCCGAGTCGGCGTCCCAGACGCGATGCGCGGATCCGCGGCCCGAACCAGCGGCCGAGCCAGAAGCCGACGGACTCGCCGCAGAGCGCGCCGATGACGACGGTGACGGCCAGCGCCACGAACTGCAGCGGGCTGGTGACGCCGGTCGCGCTGACGATCACGATCGTGTCGCCGGGGACGACGAGGCCCGCCAGGATCGTGGTCTCGAAGAAGATCGCGAGCCCGGCGAGGAGCGTCCGCCAGACCGGGGGGACGCCGACCACGAAGTCCAGGATCCCGGTGAGGGTGTCGTTCACCGGGCGCCCCCGCCCGCCGCGGACTCGATCGGGGGCTGGGGCCGACAGCGGCTCCGGATGCTCGGCATGGCTCGATCGTAGGGGCGCACGGCTGGGCGGCGGCAGGGCTGCGCCCGGGAGGCCGGTGGGCGTGGAGCGCTCAGGGGACGGCGACCCGTGCGGAGGCGGCGGGGCCGGTGCCGTTCGCCGTGACCGCCTGCACGGAGAGGGTGTAGCTGCTGCCCGGGACCAGCTTCGTGAAGGTCTGCGACCGCTTGGTCGCGGCGACCACGGCGCTCCAGGCTCCGGCTCCGCTCGTGTCGGACCCGTCGCGCGACACCCGGTAGCCGGTGACCGCCGAGCCCCCGGTGCCCGCGGGGGGCGACCACGCGAGCGTCGCCGTGCCGTCCGAGCCCGCCGTGGCGGTGACCGCGGTCGGAGCGCCGGGGAGCCCGGTGGCGGCGAGGGTCGCCGTCAGCGTGGTGCTGCTCCCGGGAGTGACGACGCTGTGCGAGGCGGCGCCGCCGTCGGACCAGGAGGAGAACCGGTAGGCCGTGCCCGAGGCGTCGGTCTGGTCCGGGACCTCCAGCTGGAGTGCCGAGCCCGCCCACGAGACGACCGTCGTGCCGCCGGCGACCTCGGTGCCGTTGACGACGACCGTCCGGCCGACGGGAGCGGTGGCCAGGGTGACGGAGACCTTCTGCGGCGAGAACGTCCGCGTCGCCGTGGTCGACACTCCGCTCGAGTCCGTCGCCGTGACGCTGATCAGGAGGTCGCTGTCCGCGGCGGCGGCGAGGTCCTCCGGGCCGGGGGCGACGAAGGAGAGGTCGTTCCCCGTCAGCGGGCCGAGGAAGGGGTGCGTGTGCTGCGCGTGGCGGCGCTGGACGGTCCACGTGAGCGCCGAGGCGGGCAGGGCCCCGTCCTCGGCGTCGGTCGCCGTGGCGCGGAGGCCGTAGCTCCGGCCCGTGACGAACACCCCTCCGTCGGCGGGTGCGGTGATGCTCACGGTCGGCGCGCTGTCTCCCGAGGTGATCCTCGTCGTCGCGGGTGCGGAGACGACTCCCTTCGGATCGCGGACGCGGAGGGACGCGGTCCAGCTGCCGGCGGCGTAGCTGTGGGTGAAGGTCGGGCCGGTCGTGATGCGGTCGGGGGTGCCGTCGCCGAACGACCACAGGTAGGTCAGGGCCCCGCCCTCCGGGTCGCTGCTGCCGGAGCCGTTCAGCCGCGCGGCGAGAGGAGCCGCACCGGAGGAGGGGGCGGCGGAGAGGGCCGCGGTCGGGGCGCGGTTCGCCGCGGCGGTGTAGGCGAGGCGCCGGACCTCACCGCCGTTCGCGTAGCTCGTGTAGAAGAGGTCCTGGGTCCCGCGCGAGGGGCCGAAGGCCATGGCGACGGCGCTGCTGCCGCCGAGGCCGGTCACCAGGTCGCCGGCCGCGCCGGTGCGGCCGAGGGTCCGGATCTTCCCGCACACGTAGTCGCCGAAGAGGTACGCGCCGTCGTAGGCGGCCGGCCAGACGCCGCGGGGGACGTAGGCGCCGCCCGTGATCGAGGCGCAGCCGCTGCTGTGCGGGTAGTCGAAGACGGGGTCGGTGAGCCCGGCGGGCACCGCGGTTCCGCAGTTCGAGGACGAGCCGGTCTTCGCGCAGTGGCCCTCGCGGGTGTTCCAGCCGTAGTCGGCGCCGGCGACGCCCTGGTCGATCTCCTCCCAGGCGTCCTGGCCCACGTCGTTGATGCGGAAGACGGTGCCGGTCGCGTTCGGGTCGAACGCCATCCGGAACGGATTGCGCAGGCCGCTCGCGAACGTCTCGCGGCAGCGCACGCCCGCGGCGGCCGGGGCGAGTCGGCAGGAGGCGGTCCCGGTGCCCAGGTACGGGTTGCCGGCCGGGACGCCGCCGGTGAGGGTGACCCGGAGGATCTTGCCGTTCAGGATGTTCGGGTCGCGGGCGGCGTCGTTCCGGCCGCCGCAGCCGCTGCCGCCCGGCGAGCCGACTCCGCCGCGGTAGTCGCAGCCGCCGTCGCCGACGCTGACGTAGAGCAGCCCGTCCTTGCCGATGGCGAGGTCGCCGCCGTTGTGGTTGCTCGCGGGGGAGTAGATGCCGTCGAGGAGGACGCGCTCGGAGGCCGGGTCGATGCGGTCGTCGGTGCCGAGCTGGAACGAGGAGACGCGATTGCGCGGAGCTCCCGCGGGATTCACCGTGCCGCCGGCGTTGGTCGGGCACGAGGAGTCGGAGCCCTTCGCGGTGTAGTAGACGACGACGGTCCGGGATCCCGGCGCCGGGTCGACCGCGAGGCCGAGCACACCGCGCTCGCCGTTGGCGCAGATCTTCGAGCGCAGGTCGAGGGCCGGGGTGGGGACCAGGCTGCCTCCGCGGATCACCCGGATCGCGCCGGTCTGCGAGGAGACGAGGGTGCGCCCGTCGGTCGTGAAGGCGAGGGCTGTCGGTGCGGGGACGGCCGCCACCCGCGAGTCGGTGAAGCCGGCGGGGACGACGGGAGCGGCGGACGCCGGAGCCGCGGGCCCGGCGACGAGCGCGGCGGCCGTGACCGCCAGGACGGCGAGCAGGGCGAGACCACGGGGGCGGATCCTCGAGCGGGGCATCGGTGACTCCGAGACGGTCGGCGCTGCTGAGCGAGCGGCGGTCTGCGGCGGTGCAGAGGGCGCTGTCGGCGATGACGCGGGGCCAGGATAGGCGCGCGCGAGGGAGTGGCCGTGTCCCCCTTCAGGGTCAACACTGGGGGCTCCGGGCGCGGTGTCCCCGGACCGCTCACGCGGAGCGGGCCGCAGTACGGCGGTCCGCCTGCTCACTCCAGAGCGGGCAGGACCACCGCGCGGACCGCCTCTGAGAACCGGGCGTAGCCGGCCTCGTCGAAGTGCAGGCCGTCGTCGACGAAGAGGGAGGGGTCGACCGCGCCGTCGGAGGTGACGAGCGCGTCGGCGGTGGGGACGAAGGTGACGCGGTCGTCCGTCTCGGCGTAGGCGCTGACCGCGGTGTTCGCGGCGCGGACCTCGGCGCCGACGGAGGCGCGGGCGGGCGTCTCCGCGATCTCGACGTAGAACAGCTCGGCGTCGGGGGCGACCTCCTCGACGCGCTGGAGGTACTCGACGACCGAGTCGGCGGTCTGCGCGCCGGTCCGCGAGCCCTCCTCGCCACTGATGTCGTTCGCTCCCACGTACACGATCACGGCGCGGGGATCGAAGGGGGCGACCATGCGGTCCAGCCACGCGAGGTGGTCGGCGACCGTCGTGCCGCCGATCCCGATGTTGTAGGTCTCGAGCGGGCGCAGGTCCTCCTTGGAGGTCGTCCAGCGGCCGATCGTGGAGCTGCCCGTGAGGACGATGCTGTGCTGCGGGAACCCGGCGGCGAAGCGCTTCTCGAGACCGGCGACGCGCTCGGCCATGTCGACGGAGGAGGTCGGTCCGGGCTCGGGGGAGCCCGCGGCCGGGGCGCCCGCGCTACCGCTCCGGGAGGCGAGCGAGAGGGCAATGCCTGCGCCGGCGAGGATCAGCGCGAGCACCAGCAGCGCGACCAGGAGGCGGAGGCGGATGCGGCGGGGGCCGGGCGCGGAGCCGGAGGTCGTCGCTCGAGTCATGGCTCGATCTTCGGGCATCGGCGGGCGCGCGTCGTGCACGAGGAGGCCGGCCGAGGATCGGAGCACCCGATGGCCGTCTCCGCGTCACCGGATCGCCGAGATCGGATCCGTCCAGAACGTCACAGAGGATGCACAGCCGTGCCACACTTGCACATCGCCATCGTCATCGTCGCCGCCGGCCGACTTCCGATGGACGATCACGACGAGGACTCATGGCACGCGCACGCATCACCTGGGTGGACACGGCGAAGGGCATCGCGATCATCCTGGTCGCCCTGGCCCACTCCGTGCAGTGGACCACGACCGCCGGGATCGCCCCCGACTCGTGGAACGACATCAACCTGCTCCTCATCACCTTCCGGATGCCACTGTTCTTCCTCGCCTCGGGGCTGTTCGCCGGTTCGGTGCTCACCCGGTCGTGGTCGGAGCTCTGGCGCTCGCGGCTGAGCCTGCTGGTCTGGGCCTTCCTGCTCTGGTCCGTGGTGCGGTTCCTCTTCTTCCTGGTGGTGCCCAACCCGGGCGGTACCGACGAGTCCGACCCGCTGGCGCTGCTCCTCCAGCCGGTGATGCCGCACAACGGGCTCTGGTTCCTCTACGCCCTCACGATCTTCTTCGTGGCCGCCAAGCTCGCGCAGGGCCGGATCGACTGGCGAGTGCAGATCGGCATCGCGACTGCGATCGCCGTGGTCTGGTACGCCGTCCGCTCCAGCACCTCCGAGGGCACCGGGAACATCGCCTGGGACGGCATGGCCCGCTACCTGATGTTCTTCCTGCTCGGCCTGTACCTGCGGAACGCGGTGATCGCGTTCGTGGAGCGCCGCGGGATCGTCAGCGGACTCGGCTTCGGCGTGCTCTTCCTCGTGCTCGCCGGCGTGATCCTCGCCGCCCGCGTCCGCTTCCCGCTGCTGACGATCGGGCTGGTCGTGGTGAGCGTGCTGGCGGTCCTCGCCGGGCTCGTGGTCGCCCGCTTCCTCTCGAACCGGCGCGGCGCGGGCTGGATCACCTTCATCGGTCGCAACACGCTCCCGGTGTACGTGGTGCACGTCCTCTTCGTCTCGCTCGCCACGAGCGCCCTGCTGCTCTTCCAGGGACAGCGCTGGCTCGACGTCATCGGGCCGGTCGTGCCGCTCCTGGTCTGCGGGTCCGGCGTCGCGGCGGCGCTGGGCTACTGGCGCCTCACGCGCGATCTGCCCGTCCTGAAGTACGGCTTCCAGGCGCCCGCCTGGTTCTCCGGCTCCCGCTCGCGCGTCGACGCGGGCTGACCGCGGGTCGCCCACCGGCGGCGCCTCCGCACGGGCCTCCTCGAGCGCCTGCTGCGGGTGTGTCCGTCGCCGACGGCGCGCCCTGAACGGATTCCCACCGCCGATCTCGCGGATGTGCGACTGAGAATCCACTGAAGGTGGGTGAGACGATCCCTCAGCGGGTCGCCGTCCGCCCGATCGCTCGGCGTCGAGAAATCGGCGGCAGCACGTCCGACGGAGGCGAGCCCTGCTCGGCAGTCGCCGCACGGAAGACTCCCTCGACGTCGAGAGGGTCCGTCTCGACGTCGAGCGACCGGTCGGTGGGAGTGCTCGGCGGGGCTCCCGGGGCCACCCCGGAAAGGGTGTCGTCAGGAGCTCGTGGAAGGCCGCACATCCGCCCCAGTACTGGGATCGGAGGCCGTCGGACCTCTCCCGCCGACCTACTCTCGGAGCTGTGAACGAACTCCTGGATCCGCTCCTGCTGTCGAGATGGCAGTTCGGTCTGACGACGATCTACCACTTCCTGTTCGTGCCGCTCACGATCGGCATGGCGCTCACCGTCGCGATCTTCCAGACCTGCTGGGTGCGCACCGGGAAGGTGCACTACCTGCAGCTGACGAAGTTCTTCGGGAAGCTCTTCCTGATCAACTTCGCGATGGGCGTCGTGACGGGGATCGTCCAGGAGTTCCAGTTCGGGATGAACTGGAGCGACTACTCCCGCTTCGTCGGCGACGTCTTCGGGGCGCCCCTCGCGTTCGAGGGCCTGCTCGCCTTCTTCCTCGAGGCCACCTTCATCGGCCTCTGGATCTTCGGCTGGGACAAGCTCCCCGAGAAGCTGCACCTGGCCACCATCTGGCTGACCACGCTGGGCACCACGCTCTCGGCCTACTTCATCATCGCGGCGAACGCGTTCATGCAGAACCCGGTCGGCTTCCGCATCAACGAGACCAAGGGCCGTGCGGAGCTCACCGACATCTGGGCGCTCCTGACCAACAAGGTCGCGCTCGCCGCCTTCCCGCACACGATCTTCGCCTGCTTCATGGTCTCCGCGGCCGTGATCATCAGCGTCGCGGCCTACCACCTCTCGCGGAACCAGCACCTCGAGACCATGCGTCCGGCCCTGAGATTCGGCGCCTGGATGATGCTCGTCAGCGGCGGCCTGACCCTGTTCACCGGAGACTCGCTCGGCCTGGCGATGGTCGACACGCAGCCGATGAAGATGGCGGCCGCGGAGGCGCTCTACCGGACCTCCACGGGCGTCGACGCCTCCTTCTCCGTCTTCACCTGGGGAACGCCGGACGGTTCGAGCGAGCTGTTCTCGATCCGCATCCCCTACCTGCTCTCGTTCCTCTCGACGCACACCTTCACCGGCACGGTCGAGGGCATCGACGACCTCCAGGCGCAGTACACCCGGGTCTACGGACCCGGCGACTACACGCCGATCATCTGGGTCACGTACTGGTCGTTCCGCTGGATGATGGCGCTCGGCGTCCTCGCCATCGGGGTCGCCGCGGCGGGTCTGTGGTTCACCCGGAAGGGCCGCGAGCCGAAGCAGTGGATGTGGAAGGTCGCGATCTGGGCCGCCCCGCTGCCCCTGATGGCGATGATCGTGGGCTGGGTCTTCACCGAGATGGGCCGCCAGCCGTGGCTCGTGTTCGGGCTGCTGAAGACCGCCGACGGAGTCTCGCCCGGAGTGAGCGGCGTCGAAGTCCTGATCTCGCTGCTCGCCTTCACCGCGATCTACGGCACTCTCGCCGTGGTCGAGTTCCGCCTGATCAAGCGGGCCGCGCAGGCCGGCCCCGACGACGCTCCCGAGGTCGACGAGGAGAGCGGTCGCCCGCAGCTCGTCGGCACCGTCTACTAGGAGGCACCTCCATGGATCTCGCCGTTCTCTGGTTCTGGATCGTCGCGTTCTTCTTCATCGGCTACTTCGTCCTCGACGGGTTCGACTTCGGCGTCGGCATGTCGCTCCCCTTCCTCGGGCGCGACGACACCGACCGCCGCGTGCTGATCAACACGATCGGCCCGGTGTGGGACCTCAACGAGACGTGGGTGATCGTCGCCGGCGCCGCCCTGTTCGCCGCGTTCCCGGAGTGGTACGCCACGCTCTTCAGCGGGTTCTACCTGCCGCTGCTGCTCATCCTGCTCGCGCTGATCGCCCGCGGTGTCTCGTTCGAGTACCGGCACCAGCGTCCGGAGGCGCAGTGGAAGCGGCGCTTCGACACGATGATCGTCGTCGGCTCCGCGGTGCCCGCCTTCCTCTGGGGCGTGGCCTTCGCGAACATCGTGCAGGGCGTCCCGATGGACGCCGACCACAACTACATCGGCACCGTCCTGGACCTGCTGAACCCCTACGCGCTCCTGGGCGGAGCGACGACCCTCCTGCTCTTCTTCACGCACGGAGTCGTCTTCGTCGCGCTGAAGACGGAGGGGGAGATCCGCGAGCGGGCGCGCCGCCTGGCGACCCGCGCGGGGCTGCTCACCGTGGTCGTCGCCGCGGTCTTCCTGGCCTGGACCAACCTCGGCCAGGGGAGCACCGCCTCCTGGGCGCTCTCGGCGGGGGCGGCCGCCACCCTCGTCGGCGGCTGGCTCGCCCTCACGCGGGGCCGGGAGGGACGCGCCTTCGCGCTGCTGGCCGGCACCACAGCGCTGGCCGTGCTCGCCCTCTTCGCGACGCTGTTCCCCGCGGTGATGCCCGCCTCGAACGTCCCCGCCTACGGGCTGACGATCGAGAACGCCTCCAGCACGCCCTATACGCTGACCGTCATGAGCTGGACCGCGCTGGTGTTCGTGCCGCTCATCGTCGGCTACCAGGCCTGGACCTACTGGATCTTCCGCAAGCGCATCAGCCGCGCGCACATCCCAGTCGACGCCCACTGACGTGAAGCCCCTCGATCCGCGCCTGCTCCGCTACGCCCGGGCGGCCCGCGTGTTCCTCCTGCTCGGCGGGGCGCTCGCGCTGGCCAGGACTCTCGCGATCGTCGCCTTCGCGTGGCTGGTGGCGCAGCTGGTGGCCGGTGCGGTGGACGCAAGGAGCGCCGACGACCTCGCGCCGCTGCTGGCCGCCCTGCTCGCGGTCGTCGCGGTGCGGGCGGGTCTCGCCTGGGCGACCGAGGTGAACGCGGTGCGCCACGGAGCAGGAGCGAAGGCCCAGCTGCGGCAGGCGGTCCTCGCCGCGCTGGTCGAGCTCGGCCCGGCGGGCCGCTCCGAGGGCGGCTCGGGCGGGGTCGTCGCGCTGCTGGGCGGCGGTCTGGACGCCCTCGACGGCTACTTCGCCCGCTACCTCCCGCAGCTGATCGCCACCGCGGTGGCGACGCCGCTCCTGACGCTCGCGGTCTTCCTCGCCGATCCGCTCAGCGCGCTGTTCCTGGTGGTGACCCTGCCGCTCATCCCGGTCTTCATGGTGCTGATCGGCTGGGCGACGCAGGCCGTGCAGGCGCGGCAGTGGGAGCGGCTGCAGGCCCTCGCGTCCGGCTTCGTCGACACCGTCGGCGGCCTCGCGACCCTCAAGATCTTCGGGCGGGCCGAGCGGCAGGCGACGCGGATCCGCGCGCTGACCGAGGACTACCGCGTGCACACGATGAAGGTGCTGCGGGTGACCTTCGTCAGCGGTTTCGTGCTCGAGCTCGCCGGCTCGCTCTCGGTCGCACTGGTCGCCGTCTCGATCGGGCTGCGGCTCGTCGACGGCTCGCTGGGGCTGGCCGTCGGGCTGTTCGTCCTGGTGCTGGCGCCCGACGTGTTCCTGCCGGTGCGCCAGGTCGGTGCCGAGTTCCACGCGGCGGCCGACGGGGTGCAGGCGGCGGACCGCGCCTTCGCCGTCCTCGAGCGCGCGGCGGCCCTGCCCCCTCGCGGGAAGGCCCCGGCGGCGAGAGGGGCGCTCGAGCTGCGGGGACTCGCGGTCGACGACGGACGCGGGCGGACGCTCGCTCCTGTCGACGCGGTGCTCCCCGTCGGGTCGATCACCGTGGTGACCGGGCCCAGCGGATCCGGGAAGTCGACGCTGCTCGCCGCGCTCGCGGGCTTCGTGCCCTTCTCGGGCACGCTGCTGCTCGGCGGGTCGCCGGTCGCGGATCTGCGGTCGACGCTCGCCTGGGCGGGCCAGCGGCCCGACCTGCTCGCGGGGAGCGTCGCGTCCGCGGTCGGGCTCGGAGCGCTCTCGCCGGACCCCGAGCGCGTGCGGCGGGCCCTGGCGATCGCCGCGGCCGACGTCGACCCCGAGCGCCGGCTCGACGCCGAGGGGACAGGCCTCTCGGGCGGGCAGAGCGCCCGTGTCGCCGTCGCCCGCGCCGTGCACCGCCTGCTCGAGCGCGAGTGCGCCGTGCTGGCCCTGGACGAGCCGACCGCCGCCCTCGACGAGGAGTCGGAGCGGGCCCTGCTCGCCGGGCTCAGGACGCTGGCGGAGAGCGGGACGATCGTGGTCATCGCCAGCCACCGGCCCGCGACCGTCGCGGCGGCCGACGCCGTGATCGCCCTGGCGCCGTCGGGGGTGGTCGCGAGGTGAACCGCTCCGACGTCCTCCGCGCCGCGATGCCGGGGCCGCGCCGCTTCCTGCCGGGCCTGTCGTTCGGGCTGCTCTCCTCCGCCTCCGTCGTGGCGCTGCTGGCCTGCTCGGCCTGGCTGATCGTCCGCGCGGCCGAGCAGCCGCCGATCCTGTTCCTCTCGATGGCCGTCGTGGGCGTGCGGGCCTTCGCACTGGCGCGGGCCTTCTTCCGCTACCTCGAGCGGCTGACCGGCCACGACGCCGCCTTCCGCGCGCTCGCAGAGCTCCGGGCGGGCGTCTACGGGCGCCTGGTGCCGGTCGCGCCGGACGGGCTGGGCCGCGTGCGCCGCGGCGATCTGATCTCACGGGTGGTGTCGGACGTCGACGCCCAGCAGGACGTGCCGCTTCGCGTCGTGCAGCCGCTGATCGTCGCGGCGCTGGTCGCGACGGTCTCCGTGGTCGGCGTCTGGCTGCTGCTGCCGGCGATGGGCGCCGTGCTGCTGGCGCTGCTCGTCCTCGCCTTCGCCGGCGGGGCGCTGGGCGCCGGCCGGCTCTCCGCGCAGGCGGACCGCGAGCTGGCGCCGCTGCGCGGGGAGCTCGCCGAGCGCCTGAACCTGCTGGTCACCCGCCTCGACGTGCTCATCGCCTTCGATGCGGCCGGTGACGCTCTGGCGGACGTCGCGCGCGCGGAGGAGTCGCTCGCCCGGGCGGCGCGACGACGGGCCGCGTCCGCCGGACTGGCCGCGGCCGTCCTCGCCCTCTGCTCGGGCGGTGCGGTCTGGGCGGGCCTCGCGCTGGGGATCCCGGCGATCGGCGACCTCGGCGGTCCGGCCCTCGGAGTCGTCGCGCTCGTGCCGCTCGCGGTCTTCGAGGTCGCCGCCGCCGCGCCGCTCGCCGTGCAGGCGGCGCGCACCGCGCTCTCGAGCGCTCAGCGCCTGGCCGACCTGGACGCGGAGGCGGCGTCGCCGGCGCTCGCGACCGATGCGGAGGTGGACCCGCACGCGCCGGCCCCCCGGGGTGCCGGCATCGTCCTGCGCGACCTGTCGGTGAGCTGGCCCGGTGCGCACTCGCCGGCGCTCAGCGGCGTCTCGCTCGACCTGCTGGAGGGTTCCCGCGTGCTCGTCACCGGCGGCAGCGGCTCCGGGAAGACCACGCTCGCGCACGCTCTGGTGCGCTTCCTCGACCACACCGGCAGCTACGTGCTGGGCGGAGTCGAGGCGCGCACGCTGCCGCAGGCGGAAGTGCGGAAGCGGGTCGGGCTCGTGGAGCAGCAGCCGTACCTCTTCGACGACACGATCCGGCAGAACCTCCTCTTCGCACGGCCCGACGCCGCCGACGCCGTGCTCGAGGCGGTGCTGGAGCGGGTCGGGCTCGGGCCCTGGGCCGCTGCGCGGGGCGGTCTCGACGCGCGGGTGGGGGAGCGGGGCACGCTCGTCTCGGGCGGCCAGGCGCAGCGGATCGCGCTCGCGCGCGCACTCCTGGCCGACTTCCGCGTGCTGGTGCTGGACGAGCCGACGGCGTCGGTGGACGCTCCCGTGGCCGATGCGCTGCTCGCGGATCTGCTCCGCGCCGCCGAGGGGCGGACGGTGGTCCTGATCGCGCACCGCGTCGATCCCGGCCTGGTGTTCGACACGCGGATCCGGGTGGCGGACGGCACGGCGATCCAGGAGCACGGGGCCGCCTGAGCAGGGGTCCGGCTCCGCGAGGGCGATCGGGTCGAGGGGCCCTCAGCCGCGGTCCGACCGGGCTGGCGCCCGCGCCAGGGAGGCCGCGCGCGCCAGGCGCCCGCCCTCCGCCTCCCAGCGGTCGAGTACCGCGTCCGCCCGGGTCCGCGCCGCACCGCGCAGCCCGGCCAGGAGCGGAGCGACGACGTCGCGGGCCAGCGGGTCGCTCAGCTCGTCCACGCGGGAGTCGCGGACGAAGCCCTCGAGCCGGGTGAGGTCGGAGCCTCGCAGCCACTCGGCCCGCGACTGCAGCAGCACGACGGCCGCCAGCCGCGGCTCGAACACCGCCGTCTCCCAGAGCTCGGAGGAGAGGGCGGTCAGGTCGTCGTGCTCGAGCGAGCGGAACTTCCTCAGCGCGTCGCGGACGGTGCCGCGGACCGCCCCGACGGAGGCTCCCGTCGAGTCCAGCCCCGCGCCCAGGCGCTCGCGCACGTCCTGCGCGCGCCAGACGTCGCCCTCGTACTCCAGGGCCGAGCGGATGAAGTCGCCGGGGTCGCTCACCCCTCCATCATGCGTCGCGCGTCAGCCCCGGCTGGCCCAGACGGCCCGTCCGAGGCCGTCGTACTCGACGAGGCGGCCGTCGTTCTGCAGCACCAGGCGGTAGGGCAGGGCGACGCCGCTCTGGCCGATGCCGAACGAGATCCTCGGGAACCGCAGCCAGAGGATCCGGGAGTCGGCCACGTCGAGCCGGCCCTCGGAGCTCATCGAGAAGGCGGCACCGGAGGCGGAGGAGGTGTTCGTCGCCCAGTCCGCGCCGTTCGGCCCGTAGACGACGAAGTTGCCGTCGCGCTGCATCTCGGCCCGCCACTGCCCGCTCGCCGAGGTCAGCCGCGAGCCCGCGACGACGAGGCCGCTCGGGGAGAGCGAGTCGCGCACGACGAGCGCAGCACTGCTCCAGAGGACGCCGAAGTCGTCCGCGATCCGGAGATCGCCCTCGCGGAGGACCATCGTGGCGCCCGGCTCGCCGGACGTGTCCGAGGCCCACAGGGGTGCGCCGTCCGCGGCGTAGACCACGGCGTTCCCGTCGTCCTGCATCCGGAGGACGTTGCCCCGGCCGCGGGTGCCGCTCGCCCAGAGAGCTCCGCCCTGCCCGTAGACGACGAGGTTGCCGTCCGCCTGCATCACCGCCGTGGTGCCTCCCTGGGTGGCGAGCCGGTTCCCCGCGTAGAGGGTGCTCCCGCGGCGGAGGGTGTCGGTGCGCGGCTCGTCGATCCGCCCGCCGATGCTGCTGGCCCAGGCGGCCGAGCCGCTGCGGCGGTAGATCACGAGATTGCCGTCGTCCTGCATCCGCAGCTCGCCGCCCGGGTCGGCCACCGTGCCGCTCGCCCAGACGGGGCGCCCGTCCGCGGCGTACACGACGAGGTTGCCGTCGTCCTGCATCCGCAGGCTGTCGCCGCGCCCCTGCGTGCCCGACGCCCAGGTGGGACGGCCGCCGGCGGCGTAGACCACGGCGTTGCCGTCGTTCTGCATCACGAGGGAGGAGGCGCCGTCGGGGGACACCAGGCGCTCGCCGCGCGCGAGCTGCTCGCCGGCGCGGAGGACCGCGGCGGAGGCGACGGCGGAGGGCGCCGAGGGCGGGACCTCGAGCGCGGAGGCGGACAGCGACCCCAGCAGGAGGGCGCCTGTGGCGGCGATCGCCGCGAGGGAGACGGCCAGGGAGCGGCCGGAGGGGAGGTGCGTCATCGCAGGGGTCCTGTCGAGGAGGGCGGCGGGGTCGGGGGGATCGTCCCACGGCGGGGGAGACCACGACGCCCCCCGGTCCGGGGACCAGGGGGCGTCGTGGCGGACGGGCGTCAGCCGCGGCTGGCCCAGACCGCGCGGCGGCTGTCGTACTCGACGAGGTTGCCGTCGTCCTGCATGACGAGCTTGTACGGGCCGACCGACGCGGCGGGCGGGACGACCGACCATCCGCTCGTCGTCTCGGTGCCCACGGCGATCTGCCCGCTGGTGTCGATGGCGAAGAAGCCGCCGGCGCGGGTGGTCTTCGACGCCCAGATCGGGCCGTTCTTGCCGTAGACGACGAAATTGCCGTCCGCCTGCATCACCGCCCGGTAGACGCCGTTCGCGGAGCGGAGGAAGCTGCCCGCCTCGAGCGAGTTCGCCGCGTAGAGCGTGGTCGAGGGGAAGGCGGCCTGGCTGGTCCAGATCACGTCGTCGGACGAGTTCACGATGATCAGCGAGCCGGCGTTGTTGATGCCCAGGCGGAGGTCCTTGCCGCGCGTGCCCGAGAACCACTTGACGGAGCCGTCGGAGCCGTAGATGACGGCGTTGCCGTCCTTCTGCATGGTGATGCGGTTGCCGGAGCCGCCGGTGCCGGTGCCCCAGACGGCGCCCTGGGGGCCGTAGCCGACGAAGTTGCCGTCGTTCTGCATGACGGCGCTGAAGCGGCCGTCGGCGGAGGTGAGCTGGTGGACGGGGCGGAGGGTCTGCTCCGTGAACAGCGTGTCGGTCACCGGCTCGGCGATGACGCGGCGGACGCTGCTCGCCCAGGCGGGCGAGCCGTTCTCGCGGTAGACGACGAGGTTGCCGTCGGGCTGCATGATCACGGAGGCGCCCGCCTCGTTGATCGTGTTGGTGCTCCACACGGGGCCGCCCTTGGCGGAGTAGACGACCATGTTGCCGTCGGTCTGCATCACCAGGTGGTCGCCGCGGCCCTGGGTGTTCGTGGCGAACGTGGGGCGGCCCTGCGGGTCGTAGACCACGGCGTTGCCGTCGGTCTGCATCCGGAACGAGTAGCCGTTCGTGCCCGAGACGATCCGCTGGCCGGCGGCCAGCTCCTCACCGCCGACGAGGGCGTTGTAGTAGCTGACGGCCGCGCGGGCGGTCTGCTGGGCGGCCTCGGGCGACTCGCTCGCGGGGGCGAGGCCGGCCGGCGCCTCCTCGGAGGAGGAGAGGGGCTTCTGCGGGTTCTCCGCGGCGAGGGCCGGGGTCGCGCCGAAGAGCAGGGCACCGGTCGCGACGAGCGCGATCAGCCCGGAGGCGAGGGGGCGGGGGG
>NZ_PSWM01000060.1:0-505 GCF_002932795.1 Rathayibacter sp. AY1B5 | reverse complement strand
AGGGGCCCATCCACGAGACGCGCGCGGCCAAGCTGATCGCCGGGGCCTTCGACCTGAGCAAGGTCAGCGGAGCCCGGGTCGAGAGCATCGTCGACTGCTTCCCCGATCACTTCCGGCGCCCAGCGGATCCGGGGTTCCTCTGGCCCGCTGATCTCGGACCCGACGACTACGACGGCGCTCGGACGAGTGCCTACCTCGGAGTCGACCGGATCTACGAGCACATCGACCCCTTCGAGGCCGCGAACGCCGTGTCGCGGTGCGCCCGGGCGACCCCCGGGATCGATCACTACGCCCTGGTCAGGGCGACGATGACCTATCTCGGCATCCTCCGAATGACCGACAACATCCGCGGTCTCGTCGCGGCGTCCATCGACGATGCGGTCCGACAGGGGAAGGTCGTGCTCGGAGGTTCCGGAGGGTACTGGGCTTCCTGACACCGGCCGCACGCTGATCGCATGCGCTCCCCCAGCCGCCCCTGTCCGGACGACTCAGCCCCGACGGCCCG
>NZ_PSWM01000012.1:0-100783 GCF_002932795.1 Rathayibacter sp. AY1B5 | reverse complement strand
TCGCCGGCGTCGCACCCCTTCTTCACCTCGAAGTGCTCGTGATCGCGGAGGAGGGTGCGCAGCACCTGGCCCGGGCGGGGGGAGGCGCCGGACCGGCGCAGGGACGGAGGCGCGGCATGGACCTGAACACGATCCGGCGCGTCCGGGTGGTGCGCGACCGCTCCGAGCTGGCCGACCGCGGGCCGCGCTCGGCGGTCATCGGAGGCGGCTCCTGGGTCTTCTCCCTCCCCCACGACCACCTCGACGAACTGCTCGACCTCCAGGGCTTCGGCTGGGAGCCGATCACGAGGACCCCCGACGGCCTCTCGATCGCGGCGACCTGCACGCTCAGCGAGCTCGCCGCGATGCCCGATGCGGGCGACGCCGCGCATCCGCTCTTCTTCCAGTGCTGCACGGCGCTGCTGGGCTCCTTCAAGATCTGGAACGTCGCCACCGTCGGCGGCAACATCGCCAACGCCCTGCCCGCCGGACCGATGATCAGCCTCGCCGCCGCGCTCGACGCCACTGCGCTCGTCTGGCGGGCCGACGGCTCGGACGTCTCCGTGCCGGTCGCCGAGCTCGTGACCGGCAACATGACCACCACGCTCGCCCGGGACGACGTGATCCGCTCGATCGAGTTCCCGCTCTCCTCCCTCCGGGCGCGCACCGCGTTCCGCAAGACGGCGCTCTCGCCTCTCGGACGCTCCGGCGCCGTCGTCATCGGCCGCCTCGACACCGACGGCGCGTTCGTCCTCACGATCTCCGCGGCGACCGTCCGGCCGGAGCTGCTCCGCTTCGCCACCGCCCCGTCCGCCGCCGAGCTCGCCGCGGCCGTCGACGGCGTCGCGACCTGGTTCACCGACCCGCACGGAGCCGCCGACTGGCGCCACGCCGTCGTCCGCGTGCTCGCCGAGGAGATCCGCGCCGAGCTGACCGGAGGTGCCCGATGAGGTTCACCGTCAACGGGGAGCCGGTCGACGCCTCCCCCCGCCCGGGCCAGGTGCTGCGCACCCTCCTCCGCGATCACGAGCACTTCGAGGTGAAGAAGGGGTGCGACGCCGGCGACTGCGGCGCCTGCTCCGTCCTGGTCGACGGGACGCCGTTCCACTCCTGCCTCTACCCCGCCCACCGCGTCGAAGGGCGCGAGGTGACGACTGCGGCCGGCCTCGGCACGGGTGAGGAGCCGAGCGCGGTGCAGGAGGCGTTCGTCGAGGCCGGCGCGTTCCAGTGCGGCTTCTGCACGGCCGGCATGGTGGTCACGGCGACGGCGATGGACGGGGTCCGCCCCGAGGACGTGCCGCGGCTGATGAAGGGGAACCTGTGCCGGTGCACGGGCTACCGTCCCATCCGCGAGGCCGTGACGGGCGCCTGCGCGTCCGGGCACGGCGCGCACGCGGCCGGGCCGTCCGGTTCCGACCGCGGAGAGGCGCCGGGTCACGGGCGGCACGCGGCCCCGCCGTCGGGTCTCACGCCCGTCCGCCGCACGGGTCGCCCGTCGGCCGAGGAGTCGCGGGTCGGCCGCTCGCTCGGCGCGCCCGCCGGCCGCCGGATCGTCCAGGGCCGCGAGCCGTTCACCCTCGACATCGCCGTGCCCGGCCTGCTGCACCTGAAGGTCGTCCAGAGCCCGCACGCCCACGCGCGCCTCCGCTCGATCGACACGACCACCGCCCGCGCGATGCCGGGCGTCGTCGCGGTCCTGACCGCCGAGGACGTTCCGGACGTCCTCTACTCCACCGCCCGCCACGAGTCCCGGCTCGACGACCCGGACGACACCCGCATGCTCGACACGGTCGTCCGGTTCCGCGGGCAGCGTGTCGCCGTGGTGGTCGCGGAGTCGGTGGCCGAGGCGGAGGCGGCCTGCCGCGCCGTCGAAATCGACTACGAGGTGCTGCCCGCCGTCTTCGACCCGGAGGAGGCGCGCTCCCCCGGTGCGCCGCTCCTGCACGCCGACAAGGACCCGATCGCCTCGCGCATCGCCCGGCCGGAGGCGAACGTCGTCGCGGAGCTCCACGGCGAGTACGGGGACGTGGCCGCCGGACTCGCGGAGGCCGACGTGGTCGTCGAGGGCCGCTACTCGACCTCCCGCGTCGCGCACACGGCGCTGGAGACTCACGGGACCATCGGCTGGATGGAGGGCGGAGAGCTGGTGCTGCGGACCTCGACGCAGGTGCCCTTCCTCGTGCGCGACGAGATCGCGCGCCTGTTCGACCGCGATCCGTCGACCGTCCGCGTCTTCACGGCACGGGTGGGCGGCGGCTTCGGCGGCAAGCAGGAGATCCTGACGGAGGACGTCGTCGCCCTCGCCGTGCTCGCCACCGGTCGGCCTGTGCAGTTCGAGTTCACCCGGAGCGACGAGTTCACGATGGCCCCCTGCCGACACCCGATGCGGGTCGGCGTCACGCTCGGCGCCCGGCGCGACGGACGGCTGACCGCCCTCGCCGTGGACGTGCTCTCGGACACCGGCGCCTACGGCAACCACGGACCGGGCGTGATGTTCCACGGCACCTCCGAGTCGGTCGCCGTCTACAGCGCGCCCAGCAAACGCGTCGACGCGCAGGCCGTCTACACGAACAACCTCCCCTCGGGAGCGTTCCGCGGCTACGGCCTCGGGCAGGTGATCTTCGGCATCGAATCGGCGATGGACGAACTGGCGCGTGAGCTCGGGATCGACCCGTTCGAGCTGCGGCGGATCAACGCGGTGCGCCCCGGCGAGCCGCTGGTGGTCACGCACGTCGAGGGCGACGACATCGGCTTCGCCTCCTACGGGCTCGACCAGTGCCTCGACCTCACCGAGGCGGCTCTGGCCGGCGGCGGCGGCTCCCCCGCCCCCGTCGGACCGGGGTGGCGGACGGGGCAGGGCACCGCACTGGCGATGATCGCCACCATCCCTCCGAGGGGCCACTTCTCGGAGGCGACCGTCACCGTCGACGCCGAGGGAGTGCTGACCATCGGCGTCGGCACGGCCGAGTTCGGCAACGGGACGACCACCGTGCACACGCAGCTGGTGGCGAGCGCCTTCCGCGCCTCCGCCGACCGCGTGCGCATCCGGCAGTCCGACACGGACGCGGCGCGCTACGACACCGGAGCGTTCGGCAGCGCGGGAACGGTCGTCGCGGGAAAGGCCGTGTACTCGGCCGCGACGCGCCTCCTGGCCGACCTGCAGGCGCTCGCCAAGCGGCTGACCGGGCACGACGAGACCTTCGAGCCCGACGACGAGGGCCTGCTCGCCCCCGATGGCACCCGCGTCGGATTCGCCGACCTGGTGCGCGCCGCAGGCGGGCCCGTCACGGCGACCGGCACCGAGGACGGGGCTCAGCGCTCGCTCGCGTTCAACGTCCAGGGCTTCCGCGTCGCGGTGCACGAGCCGACGGGCGAGGTCCGCATCCTGCAGTCGGTGCAGGCGGCCGACGCCGGCTTCGTGATCAACCCCGCGCAGTGCCGCGGGCAGGTCGAGGGCGGAGTGGCGCAGGCGATCGGCTCGGCGCTCTACGAGGAGGTGATCCTCGACGGCGAGGGCACCGTCACCACGGCCATCCTGCGGAACTACCACATCCCGCAGATGGCGGACGTGCCCGAGACCGAGGTCTACTTCGCGGACACGGCCGACGACCTCGGGCCGTTCGGGGCGAAGTCGATGAGCGAGGCGCCCTACAACCCGGTCGCCCCCGCGCTCGCGAACGCCGTCCGGGACGCGATCGGCGTCCGGCCCACCGAGCTGCCGCTGTCCCGCGACCGCGTCTGGCGGCTCCTCCATCCGGATGCGGCACCGGTCGCGACCGTCGAGGCGGGGGCGCCTCCCGGCTGAGGGCGACGAAGCGGATGCGCGGCGCGACCCGGTGAGGCCCGCCTGCTGTGATCCGCCGCTCAGACCCGCGACGCGAGCTCCGCGCTCGCCCGGGCCACCTCGCGGGCGATCGCGTCCTCGTCCGCGTTCACCAGCCGGCCCTCCCGCACCGTCGGGCGGCCCTGCACCAGGAGCAGGCTCAGCGGGGGCTGCGCACCGAGCGCCAGCGCCGCGACCGGATCCGCGATGCCCGCGTGCTCGATCCCGTCGATCCGCCAGAGGGCGAGATCGGCGAGCTTGCCCACCTCGATCGAGCCGATCTCGTCCTGACGGCCCAGGACCCGCGCCCCGCCGATCGTGGCGACCGAGAGGGCCTGGCGGGCGCTCATCCGGTCGGCGCCGGCGCGCAGGCGGTTCATCAGCACCGCGGCGCGGATCTCGGAGCCGAGCTGCCCGGACTCGTTCGACGCCGCGCCGTCCACGCCGAGGCCGACCGGTGCTCCCGCGGCCAGCAGCTGCGGGATCGGCGCGATGCCCGCCGCGAGCCGGCCGTTCGAGGACGGGCAGTGCGCGACTCCGGTGCCCGTGGCCGCGAACTTCGCGATCGCATCGGAATCGAGGTGGACGCAGTGCGCCATCCAGACGTCGTCGCCGAGCCAGCCGAGCGACTCCAGGTGGTCGGTGGGCGAGAGGCCGAACGCCTCCCGCGTGTAGGCGTCCTCCTCCACGGTCTCGGAGCCGTGGGTGTGCAGCCGGACCCCGAGCTGACGGGCGAGGACGGCCGACTCCCGAAGCAGGTCGGTGGTCACCGAGAAGGGCGAGCACGGTGCGATCGCGACCCGCACCATCGCGTCGGCGGAGGCGTCGTGGTACCGCTGGACCGCCTCTCCGCTCGCCTGCAGCGCGGCAGCGGTGGTCTCGACGGCGAAGTCCGGCGGGAGGCCGCCCCTCGACTCGCCGAGGTCCATCGACCCGCGGGTCGCGTGCAGCCGGAGCCCGAGGGTGGCGGCCGCGTCCACGATGCCGCCGACGATGTCGCCGGAGCCCCGCGGGAAGACGTAGTGGTGGTCGGCGACGGTGCTGCAGCCGGACCGGGCGAGGACGCCCATCGCGCCGAGGGCGGCGGAGCGGGTCAGATCGGCGTCGATCCGAGACCACGCGGGGTAGAGCGCGACCAGCCAGTCGAAGAGGATCGAGTCCTGCGCCCAGCCGCGGGTGAGCCACTGGTAGAGGTGGTGGTGCGTGTTGACGAGGCCGGGCGTGAGGAGGTGGCCACGGCCGTCGATCCGCGTGAGCGTGATCGGCTCGTGGGCGGGCCCGCCGGTGGGAGAGCGCCCGTCGAGGGCCCACGCCGGAGGGTCGCCGGCTCCGACCGCGACGATGCGGGAGTCGTCGACGACGACGTGGCCGACAGGGTGCTCGGTCCCGTGCGCGTCGACGGTGGCGACATGGGCTCCGGTGAGGACGTGGCGCTGCATGCCCCGAGCATGGCACCGCGGTGTTTCGCGGCCGTTACCCCAGGGGCGCGCGATCTGCAGGAGCGCGTGCCGTCTGCAGGAGGGGGCGCGTGCGATCTGCAGGAGCGCGTGCCGTCTGCAGGAGGGTGTGCGATCTGCAGGAGTGTGCGCCGTGTGCAGGGGCGGAGTGTGCGATTCGCAGGAGGAAGTTCCGTCTGCAGGACGGGCGCGTGCGATTTGCAGGGGATGCGCGCCTCAAGGCCCATCCTTCCGCGCGATCGGTCGAGAACGAGCAGCATCCCCTGCAAATCGCACATACCCCTGCAGATCGCACATACCCCTGCAAATCGCACATACCCCTGCACACGGCACTCACCCCTGCAGATCGCGCGGGGGCCTGCAGACCGCTCAGGGCCACCGCTCAGGGCCACCGCTCAGCGCGCAGCGTGGATCGGCCCCGAGCGCCCCGCGAGCGGCTCCCCCGACGTCCCCGTGCGCGCGGCGAGGACCTCCGCGAGGATCGACACGGCCGTCTCCTCCGGAGTCGACGCCCCGATGTCCAGGCCGATCGGCGAGTGCAGGCGGGCGAGCGCCTCCTCCGTCACTCCCGCCTCGCGCAGCAGCCGCAGCCGCCGCTCGTGGGTGCGCCGCGATCCCATCGCGCCGACGTAGGCGACCGGGAGCGCGAGCGCGGTCTCGAGCAGCGGGATGTCGAACTTCTCGTCGTGGGTGAGCACCGCGATCACCGTGCGGGAGTCAACTTCGGTGCGGGCGAGGTGGTCGGACGGCCACTCGACGACGACCTCGTCGGCGCCGGGGAAGCGCTCGGCGGTCGCGAACACCGGACGTGCGTCGCAGACGGTCACGCGGTAGCCGAGCAGGGACCCGGCGGAGCAGAGCGCAGCGGAGAAGTCGACGGCGCCGAAGAT
Organism: Rathayibacter sp. AY1B5; assembly: GCF_002932795.1. NCBI lineage: Bacteria > Bacillati > Actinomycetota > Actinomycetes > Micrococcales > Microbacteriaceae > Rathayibacter > Rathayibacter sp. AY1B5. The sequence continues at coordinate 94,634 of NZ_PSWM01000012.1, read as the reverse complement.
CAGCAGGCGCGGCCGCTCGGCGTGCACGACGTAGGCGACCTCCAGCTCCGCGCCCCGGCAGGCGGTCTCGACCGTGGCCGAGCGACCGGAGGCGAGGCGCGCCTCGCGCTCGGCGAGGATCCGACGGGCGGTGTCCTCGTCCAGGTGCGGGCCGACGACGTCCTGGAGGCGCGTCGCTCCGGTGAGGACGAGGCCGACCAGCTCCTCCGGACCGCCGACGACGACGGCCAGCGCGGCCGAGCGGCCGGCACGGGCGGCGCGCAGCTCGGCGAGGACCGCGATGGAGCCGGAGTCGACGACCTGGCCGAACACGCGCAGCTGCCCTCCGCAGGAGAGCCCCGCGGCGAAGGCGGCCTCGTCGTCGAAGCCGAAGTGCTCGGCGGCGGTGCCCGCGGAGCCGAGCACCTCCTGGGCCAGCGCGTACGCCTGCGCCTCCACGCAACCGCCCGAGATCGAGCCGATCGCGTGCCCGTCGGCGTCGACCGCCATGGAGGAGCCCAGGGCACGCGGAGCCGAGCCGAAGACGTGGGTCACGGTGACGACCGCGACGCTCCCGCCCGCCTCGACGCGATCGAGCAGGGCGGCGGCGATGTCGAGCACGACGGTCTCCTCTTCTCGGACGGGAGGCGACGGCGCCGGGGCTGCGATGCGGACGGAGGGCGACGGCGCCACGGCTGCAGCAGGGACGGAGGGCGACGGCGCCACGGCTGCGGCACGGACGGGAGGCGACGGCGCCGGAGCCGCAACGCGGCCGAGCGGAGCCGCCGACGGGCGCTCACACGCAGGAAACATGCCGAGTATAGGGTCGATCCATGCCTGACGACGCTCCCTTCCTCGACCTCGTGATCCGCGCCTCCGACGTGCTGACCGAGAACGGCCGGCGTCCGGCCAGCATCGCGATCGCCGAGGGCCTGATCGTCGCGGTCGGCGAGCGGGACGCCCCCTGGCGCACCACGGAGGAGATCGTCCTCCCCGAGGGCCAGGTCCTGATCCCGGGGATCGTCGACACCCACGTGCACGTCAACGAGCCGGGCCGCACGGAGTGGGAGGGCTTCGCCTCCGCCACCCGCGCGGCCGCTGCCGGGGGCGTCACCACGATCATCGACATGCCGCTGAACTCGATCCCGCCGACCACCACGGTGGCGGGGCTCGAGGCCAAGCGCGCGGCGGCCGGGCCGCAAGCGCAGGTGGACGTCGGCTTCTGGGGCGGGGCGATCCCCTCGAACCTCGGCACGCTGCGCGAGCTGCACGACGCGGGCGTCTTCGGCTTCAAGTGCTTCCTCTCACCGAGCGGCGTGGACGAGTTCCCGCACTTGAGCCGGGAGCAGCTCGTCGAGGCGATGCGCGAGATCGCCGGATTCGACGGACTGCTGATCGTGCACGCCGAGGACCCGGCCGAGCTGGAGGCGAGCGCGCTGGAGCCCGGCGCCTCCTACGGCGCATTCGTCGACTCCCGCCCGCCCGCCTCCGAGCGCAGCGCGATCCTGCACGTGATCGAGGCCGTCCGCGAGACCGGCTGCCGCGCGCACATCCTGCACCTCTCCTCCGCCGATGCACTGCCGCTCCTGCGCGAGGCGAAGGCCGAGGGGCTGCCGATCACCGCCGAGACCTGCCCGCACTACCTCACCTTCGACGCCGGCTCGATCCCCGACGGCGGCACGCAGTTCAAGTGCTGCCCGCCGATCCGCGACGAGCGCAACCGCGAGCTGCTCTGGAAGGGGCTGCTCGACGGGACGATCGACATCATCGCGTCGGACCACTCCCCCGCCACCGCCGAGCTGAAGCTCCCCGCGGGCGGCGACTTCGGCATCGCCTGGGGCGGGATCTCCGGGCTCGAGCTGAGCTTCCGCGCGGTCTGGACCGGGGCCCGCGAGCGGGGCATCCCGCTCGAGCAGGTCGTCGCCTGGATGTCCACGGCGACCGCCGCGTTCGCCGGGCTCGGCCAGAAGGGGCTGCTGCACGCGGGCTCCGACGCCGACCTGGTCGCCTTCGACCCGGAGGCGCAATGGCGCGTGGACGTCGATGCCCTCTCGCACCGGAACCCCGTCTCGGCCTACGAGGGCCGCGTCCTCCGCGGCACCGTCGCCGCCACCTGGGTCGGCGGCCGCCGCGTCACCGCCGAGACGGTCCCGCCCGCCGGGCGCCTCCTCACCCGCCCCTGACCTCGACCGCCCATCCCTGCACCCCTGGCGATCCCTGCACCCCTGGCGACGACACCTCGGGGAGGCCCGCCGCTCATCGGCGACCCCGTGTCATCGGCACGTTTCCAGTATGTGAACGGAGGCGGGTCGGAGCCGCGGAGCGGGCGGATCGCACAAGACTCGGGGACGCGGAGACGGCGACTCGGGTCGCTCCGCCGATGCGCGGAGCGTCCGTCAGGCGCGAAGCTGGCGGACGGGCTCGAAGGAGCCTCGAGCCGGACGGGAACCACGCGCGGCCCGGCCGCAGTGAACGGACAGGAGCGGACATGTCGATCATCCTCGGGGACCACCAGTACGGGAAAGCCGAGAACCGCGTCGTGCGGATCTACCGCGAGACCCCGCGGCACGAGATCCACGACGTCAACGTCTCCACCGCCCTCCGCGGCGACTTCGAGGCCGCGCACCGCGAGGGCGACCAGTCGGCCGTCCTGCCCACGGACACGCAGAAGCAGACCGCGTACGCCTTCGCGAAGGAGAAGGGCCTGCGCTCGATCGAGCCCTACGGTCTCGAGCTCGCCCGCCACTTCGTCGACGGGTACGAGCCCGTCCACGGCGCCCGCATCGAGATCGAGGAGTTCGCCTGGGAGCGCGTGCTGGTGGACGGGCGCGAGCACGACCACACCTGGGTCCGGAAGGGCCAGGAGACGCGGATCGCGTCGGTGACGGTCGAGGGCTCGGGCGACGAGCGGCGGATCTGGATCACCGGCGGCTTCAAGGACCTCACGATCCTCAAGTCCACGGGGAGCGAGTTCCACGGCTTCCTCACCGACCCCTACACGGTCCTCCAGCCGACGAACGACCGGGTGATGGCGACGTCGCTGGTCGCGAAGTGGCGCTTCGCCCTGACCGAGGGCGAGATCGCGGCGATGGACTGGGAGGCGGTCTACGCGGGCGTCAAGGCGCTGATGACCAGCCGCTTCGCGACCGTGCACTCGCTCGCCCTCCAGCAGACGCTCTTCGAGATGGGGAGGGCGGTGCTGGAGGAGTACCCGCAGATCGTCGAGATCCGGCTCTCCGCGCCGAACAAGCACCACTTCGTCTACGACCTCTCGCCCTTCGGCATCGAGAACGACAACGAGGTCTTCCACGCCGACGACCGCCCCTACGGGCTGATCCAGGCGAGTGTCACCCGCGACGACGCGCCGCCCGCGGGATCCGCCTGGACCGCCTACACGGGCCTGGTGTGACCGGCGCCGGGGGCGTCCACCGGGGGCACGTCCTGCACGTCTCCGGGAGCGCGACTCTCGAGACCGCGCAGGAGTCGCTGGTGTCGATCCCGGACGGCGCACTCGCGGTGGACGACGACGGCACGATCGCCTGGGTCGGTCCGTACGGCGAGCTGCCGGGCCGCTACGCGCTCCTGCCGGTCTCCGGCGACGCGGCGTCGATCCTGCTGCCCGGCTTCGTCGACGCGCACGTGCACTTCCCCCAGACGTTCTCGACCGACGGCTTCGGCGGCGGCCAGCTGCTCGAGTGGCTCGACCGGACGGTGTTCCCGGCGGAGGCGCGGCTCGCCGACCCGGACTTCGCCGACGTCGTCGCGCGCGCCTTCACCCGGCGGCGGGTGGCTGCGGGCACGACCGCCGCGATGGTCTTCGGCTCCGCGTTCCCGGCGGCGCAGGACGCCCTCTTCGAGCGCACCCGCGAGGCGGGGCTGCGGATCGTGTCGGGGCGCGGCATCCAGACCACGGGGCCGGCCTCGGCGGCTCCCCTGATCACGTCGGAGGACGAGGCGCTGACGCTCGCGTCGGAGGAGATCGCCCGCTGGCACGGGAGGGACCCGCTCCTGCAAGTCGCACTCGTCCCGCGGTTCTCGCTGTCCGTCACTCCTCGGACCCTCGGTGCGCTCGGCGACCTCTACGACGACGTCCGAGGGCTCGGCGTCTACGTGCACAGCCACCTCAACGAGAACGACCGGCCCGGGGACGGCGAGATCGCCGCGGTCCTCGGCTCGTACGGCACCCGAAGCTACCTCGACACCTACGACGGGCTCTTCCTGCCCGGCTCCGCGCGCGGCGGCTCCTCGCTCCTCGGGCCGCGCACGATCCTCGCCCACGCCGTGCACTGCCAGGACGCGGAGCTGCACCGGATGGCGGAGACCGGCACCTCGATCGCCCACTGCCCGACCTCGCAGCAGTTCCTCGGCTCCGGCACCATGCCCTGGCGCCGGACCGTCGCCTCCGGAGTCACCGTCGCTCTCGGCACGGACGTGGGCGCGGGCGACGAATGGCTGCTGGCGCGAGTGGCGAACGACGCCTTCAAGGTGCACCTCTCGGAGCCCGGCGACGCGGCCGTCGCCCTGCATCCGGCCGAGCTCCTGTTCACGGCGACGCTCGCCGGAGCGCGGGCGCTCGACCAGGAGGACCGCTTCGGCAGCCTCGACCCCGGGAAGGACGCCGACTTCCTCCGCATCGAGCCCGACCGGTGGGAGCCGCTCGCCGACGTCCTCGCCCACGGGATCCGCGCGGACGACGAGGAGGAGGCGACGGCCCAGCTGCTCTTCGCCCTGCTGATGACCCTGCGCGAGCCGGCGATCGCCGCGGTGCACGTCCGGGGCAGGCGGATCGCGGCTCCGGAGTGACGGGGCCGGCCGGGGCGGCGCGGTGCGGACCGCGCGCACCCGGCCGTCAGCGCAGCCGCAGCGCCAGGAACAGGTCGGCGCGGTCCGCCGTGTCGGACAGATCCCGCTGCGTCAGCTCCTCCACCCGCGCGATGCGGTACCGCACGGTGTTCAGGTGCAGGTGCGTCTGCTCCGCCGTGCGCACCCACGAGCCGCCGCAGTCGAGGAACGCGGCGAGCGTGGCGACCAGCTGCGAGCCGTACCGAGCGTCGTGCTCCACCAGCCGCCCGAGCACCAGCTCGACGAAAACCGAGCGCAGGTGGTCGGGGACCGCGCTCAGCAGCTGCACGGCGGAGGTGACCTCTCCGGAGTCGCTGATCCGCACGGGCGCGTCGTCGCCCGGAGAGCCCGGCAGCAGCATCCCGTAGCGCGCCGAGCGCAGGGCGCCGCCGAGCGCGGGCAGCGGAGTCGCAGCACTCGTCCCGACGCGCAGCACGGCGCCCGGCCACGCGGCTCCCGCTCGTCGGAGCGCCGAGGTGACGACGGCGAGCGGATCCGCGCCGGTCGGGATCGCGTCGGTCGCCTCGGTGGGCAGCACCGCGACCGCGCAGCCCTGGGCGTCGCGTCCGACCACGGCTCGACCCAGGTGCGCGGCGGCGTCCACCAGCACCCGGCGCGCCAGGTCCGGGGGCGCGTCCCCCTCGAACTCGGCGGCGACCACGGCGCACCGCCCGGCGCCGCCGAGTCCGAGCTGCCGCAGGTACACCGCTGCCTCCGGCTGCTCGCTGTCCTCCTCCACGAGCTCGAGCAGGCGGTCGGCGAGAGCGGAGTCGGCCGAGAGCGCCGCCTCCCGCTGCAGCCGGTAGACCCCCACGACTCCGGCGAGCTCGGTCACGGCGTCGAGGACCGCGGCGGGCCAGTCGTTCCAGTCGCCCCCGACGACGACCAGCCAGGAGGTGGCGCGGTGCTCGCCCGCGCCGGCGACGGTGAGGACCGACAGCGCGCCGCCGCGGGCGTCCGGGACCACAACCGGGCTGCGCCGGGCCGTGAGCGCCGCGTGGACGACCCGCTCGATCTCGCCCAGCCCGAGGGGCGAGGCGGAGGCCGCGGTCCGGCCGGTGGCGGTCAGCACCGACACCGGGAGTCCGAGCTCTCGGGAGGTGCGCGCGACGAGCTCGTCGAGCCGCTGCCCCCGGTAGACCTCGGTCAGCAGCTCCCGCTGGCGGGCGAGCGCGGCCGTCAGCCGGGCCACGCGGTCGCCGGCGAGGGCGTTCGAGAGGTGCGCCGTGATCGCTCCGAACGACACGTCGGCCGGCACGGCGATCAGCGGGACGTCGTGCGCGCGGCAGGCGACGACGAGGTCGTCCGGCACGAAGCCCAGCAGCCCCTCGCCCGCGAGCAGAGCGCTGGCGCCGGAGTCCGCGACCGCGGCGACGAAGGCCGCGCTGTCCTGGGCGTCCCGGCGCCAGACCAGACCGGTCAGCACCAGCTGGTCGCGCGAGATGTAGCGGCGCGGATCGAGGAGATCGGTCGTGAAGATGCCGTCGACCGGCCGCGCGAGCGCTCCGTCGCCGGCGACCAGCACGTGCAGCCGCAGCTGCGGCGCGTCGAGGACGTCCTGGAGCTGCATCAGCTGCCCCGGTAGGTCGAGTAGGCGAAGGGGCTGAGCAGGAGCGGGATGTGGAAGTGCGCGTCCTCGTCGTCGAGGCGGAACGCGACGACGACCTCGGGGTAGAACGTCTCGGTGCCCGAGGCGGCGAACCAGGCGCCGGTGTCGAAGACGACCCGGTGGACCCCGGCCGCCAGCCGCTCCGGGCCGAAGGCCGCGACGCGGCCGTCGTCGTCGGTGCGGGCCTCGGCGAGGCGCTCCCAGCCCGATCCGACGCGGACGTCGAGTGCCACTGGGACGCCGCGCGCGGGGCGGCCGTGGACGGCGTCCAGCACGTGGGTGGTGACGCGGCTGGCGTGCCCGCTCATCGTGCCGCCTCCGCCCGGACCAGGCGCCCGTCGTCGAGCCCGCGGACCCGCAGCACCGTGATCTCCCTCAGCTGCTCCGCGACGATGCGCGCCTCCGTCTCGTCGTCGAGCCCGAGCCTCCGCTCCAGCTCCGCGACGACCTCGGCCCGGTTGCGACCGGCCGCGCGGAGGAGGAACACGCGCCCGAACCGCTCCTCGTAGGCGCGGTTGCCGGCCAGCAGCCGCCGGGTCAGCTCCTCGTCGCCGGTGCGGCTCGCCGCCTGCTCCGCGGCCGAGAACGCGGAGGAGCGCCCCGCGCCCGCGTGCCGCTCCCCGATCCGAGGGTGGTCGGCCAGCGCCGCCTCCACCTCCTCCTCGGTGAGCGTGCGCGCGGCCCGCTCGGCCGCGTCGGCCAGCGCGTCGGCCGACGGGTAGGGCGCGCCGGAGGCGACCTCGTCGGCCCAGCGCGGGACGGCGAGGCACGCGAGCAGCACGTCGCGGGCGGTCTCGGATCGGGTGTCGGTCATGCGGTCTCCTTCGTCCGGCGGAGCAGGGGCTCGGCCTGCGGCACGATGGTCGGATGGATCTGGTCGGGAGTCGGGACCTCGTCGGGCTGGTGCTCGCGGCGGGCGCGGGGCGCCGGGCGGGCGGCCCGAAGGCGCTGCGGCGCGACGCGGGGGGAGTGCCCTGGGTGGAGCGGGCCGTCGAGAGGCTCCGCGCGGTCGGCTGCGGGCGGGTGCTCGTCGTCCTGGGCGCGGAGGCCGGACGGGCGCGCCTCCTGGTGCCGCCGTCCGCTGACGTGGTCGTCGCGGCGGAGTGGGAGACCGGCCTGTCGGCGTCCCTCCGCGCGGGTCTCGCCGCCGCCGAGGGCGTCGCCGCGCTGGTCGCCCTGGTCGACCTGCCCGAGGAGCCGCCGAGCGTGGGGGCGCGGCTGCTCGTGGAGGCGCCGGTCGCGCCGGACGTGCTCGCCCGCGCGGTCTTCCGCGGTCGGCCCGGTCATCCGGTGCTGCTGGGACGAGACCACTGGCCGGAGCTCCTCGAGGGCGTGCACGGCGACTCCGGCGCGCGCGACCTGCTGCGCGCGAGGGGCGCGCTCGGAGTCGAGTGCGGCGACCTGTGGTCGGGAGCCGACCGCGACGGGCGGCCGCACTGAGCCGCTCACACCAGGCCCGCATCGTCGAGAGCGGCGGTCAGCGCCCGCCAGGCCAGGGTCGCGCAGACCGAGCGGACGGGGTTGGCCGCCACCGCGAGCAACGCCTGCTCCTCGCCGGCGAGAGCGCCCTCCCGGTGCGCCATCGCCGCGAGGAACGCGTCGATCCGCTCCCGCACCGCCGACGCCGGCAGCCCGTCGAGACCGTCCACGAGCAGCGACGCAGATCCCCGAGAGACCTCGCACCCCCGTCCGCTCCAGGCGAGGCGCACCTGCTCCGCGCCGCCGTCGACGCGCAGCTCGATCCGGTCGCCGCAGGTGGGGGTGATCAGCTCGGCCCGGCCGAGGGACGGAGTCGGGTCGGCCTGCCCGACGGGATCCTTGGCGTGCGCGCGGATCAGCTCCGCGGCCTCGCTCACGGCCGGTCCTCCAGCTCCGCGAGCTCCGCGTAGGCCGTGCTGATCCCGGCGATCCGCTCGCGCGACTCCCTCGGGGACGCGCCGAGCACTCCGGAGGCCACGAGCGCGACCGCGCTCATCGCCGCCGCGTAGCTGTCCAGCGCCGTGCCGCTGTCGACCGGGCACTCCAGCCAGACCGCCGCGTGCTCCGCGTAGCGCCGAGCGGGCGGATCCGCGAGGAGCACCACGGGCACCTCGCGCGCGGCGAGCGTCCCGATCAGGGCGGCGAAGGAGGCGGGGCGGCGGCGGAAGCCGACCAGCACCACGACGTCGTCGGCTCCGAGGCCCTCGAGCTCCTCGCCGAGCGACTGGCCGGGCTGCGGGGCGATCCGGACGCGTCCGCGCGCCTGCGCGAGCTGCTGGCGCAGGTGCAGCGCCACCGGGTAGCTGTTGCGCAGTCCGATCACGACGACCTCGCGCGCTCCCGCGATCAGCCGCACCGCGTCCTCCAGCCGCCCGCCGCCGAACGCGGAGGCCAGCCGGGCCAGGTTCGCCCGCTCGCCCTCGAGGTGCGCGGCGAGCGGATCCCCCTGACCCTGCGCGGGACCGACCGGGACACCGGAGGACCGGAGCGCCCGGGCGTGCTCGCGCACCTCCTGCGAGTTCGAGAACCCCAGGCGGCGGAACAGCCGCGAGACCGTGGCCTTGGACACTCCGCTGTGCTGGGCGAGCTCGGTCGCCGTGTAGACGGCCAGGTCGCCGAGGTGGTCGAGGATGAAGTCGGCCGCCCGCTGCTCCTGCCGCGTGAGCGCGGCGTAGCCGGCATCGATGCGGTGGCCGATGCTCGTCGAGGGGGCGGGGGCGGGAGTCACGCGGTCGGCGTCCCGTCGGCGAGCGCCAGGACGGCCGCCTCGAACGCGTCGAGCGCCGTCGCGACGTCGGCCTCCGTCACGTTCTCGTCCGGGTGGTGGCTGACGCCGCCCTCGCAGCGGAGGAAGAGCATCGCGTACTCGGCGAGGTCGGCGACCGCCATCGCGTCGTGGCCTGCCTTGGAGAACAGCACCATCGGCTCCGCGTCCCCGGTCGCGCGGATGCCCGCGCGCACGACGTCCTGGAGCCGCGAGGAGGCGACGACCGCGGGGGCCGAGTGCGTCTCCTCCACCGTCAGCGCGAGACGGCGGCGCGACGCCGACTCCGACATCGCGTGCTCGACGGCGTCCCACGCCGCGTCGCGCTGGGCGTCGGTCTCGGCGCGGAGGTCGAGGCTGAACTCGACCCGGCCCGGGATGACGTTGACCGCGCCCGGGAAGGTCTCGAGCCGGCCGACGGTGGCGATCACGCCCTGCTCCCGTGCGATCCGCTCCACCGCGAGCACGGCCTCGGCCGCTCCGGTGAGCGCGTCGCGGCGGCGGTCGAGCGGGACTCCGCCCGCGTGCCCGGCCTTGCCGGTGAGGGTGAGCGCGAAGCGGCGGGCGCCCGCGATCGAGGAGACCACGGCGAGGGCGCGGTCCGCCTCCTCCAGGTAGGGGCCCTGCTCGATGTGCGCTTCGAGGTAGGCGAGCACGTCCTGCGCGTCGCGCGCGGCGGTGCGGATGCGCGAGGGGTCCAGCCCGAACTCGTGGAACGCCTCGACGAGCGTCGTCCCGTCGGCGTCCGCGAGCTCCCACCAGTGCTCGTCCCAGGTGCCGGCGAGGGCGCGGGAGCCGAGGAGCGCCGTGCCGAAGCGGGTGCCCTCCTCGTCGCCGAACGCGACGACCTCGACGGCGAACGGCAGGCGCCGGCCCGCCCCGTGCAGACGCGAGACCACGGCGATCGCGAGCATCACGCCGAGGATCCCGTCGTAGCGGCCCGCGTCGGGGACGGTGTCGAGGTGCGAGCCGAGCAGGAGCGCCGGGAGTCCCGGAGTGGCGCCCTCGTAGCGGCCGCACTGGTTGCCGGCCGCGTCCTGCCAGGTGCGCATGCCGGCCTCGGTCATCCAGCGCGCGGCCATCGCGTTCACCCGGGCGTGCTCGGGCGAGAGGTAGACCCGCTCGATGCCGTCGCGGCTGGAGGAGACCGCGGCGAGCTCGTCGCAGCGGGCCATGATTGCGGCGGCATCGAGGGCGGTCGCGACGGGGGCCGCGGTCGTGGCGGCGGGGTCCGTGGTGGTGGGGTCCGTGGTGGTGCCGGTCATGCCCGTGCCGCCCCGTAGACCTCGTAGGCTCCTGCGACTCCGCCGCCCACCGGCACGGAGGCACCCGCGCGGCGCAGCACCGCCTCCAGCGTCGCCAGGGTGGTCAGCACCGCGTCCGTCCGGGCGTTGTAGCCCATCGTGCCGATGCGCCAGACCTTCCCGTGCAGCGGGCCGAAGGACGTTCCGATCTCGATGCCGAAGTCGGAGAGCATCTCCCCGCGCACCGCGTCCCCGTTCACGCCCTGCGGGATGTGCACCGCGACGACGTTCGTCATCTTGTGCCCGACGTCGCCGAACACCTCGAGGCCGAGGCCGCGGACGCCGGCGAGCATCGCCGAGCCGTGAAGCGCGTGGCGGGCGACCGTCTCGTCCAGGCCCTCCTCGACGACGATGCGGGCGCACTCGCGCGCGCCGTAGAGCATCGTGGTCGCCTCGGTGTGGTGGTTGAGGCGCCGCGGCCCCCAGTAGTCGAAGACCATGCCGAGGTCGAAGTAGTTGGAGCGGACGCGGCGGGCGCTGACGGCGTCGCCCTCGTCGCGGATCCCGGCCTCGATGCTCTTGCGCGACTCGATCACCGCGACGGCCTTCTCCGAGAAGGTGACCGGCGCCGATCCGGACGGGCCGCCCAGGCACTTCTGGAGCCCCGCGGTGACCGCGTCGAGCCCGAGCTCGTCGGTCGCGAAGGCGTTGCCCGCGAGGGAGGCGGTGACGTCGGTGTAGAAGAGGGCGCCGTGCTTCTCGCAGAGGGCGCCGAGCTCCTCCAGCGGCTGCGCCATGGTGGTCGACGTGTCGCCGTGGACCACGGCCAGCATCTTCGGCTTCACCCGGGCCAGGGCCTCCGCGATCGCCGAGACGGGGAAGACCTGCCCCCACTCGGCCTCGATCACGTGCACCTCCGCGCCGCAGCGCTCCGCGATCTCGCGGAGGAGGTGCCCGAACCGCCCGAAGACCGGCACGAGCACGCGGTCGCCCGGCTCCAGCATCGAGACCAGGGCCGCCTCGATGCCGGCACGGCTCGTGCCGTCGACGAGCATCGTCTTCTCGTTGCGGGTGCGGAACACCTGCCGGTACAGCTCCTGCGTCTCGGTCATCGTCGCCGTCATGAACGGGTCGTACTGCCCGACGAGCTGCGCCGACATCGCGCGCAGGACGCGCGGATCGGCGTTGATCGGGCCCGGGCCCATGAGCAGGCGCGGCGGCGGATCGACGGGGAGGAACGGTGCGGGCGCGGTCATGGGGCCACCTCTTCGCGTACGGGAGAGAAACAGCTGTTTCACTCGGAGAGCCTATGGGACGGACGTTTCGCCGGTGTTTCACGGGGTGCGGCGGGTCGCGCCGGGGAGGTCCGCGGGACACTGGTCGGCATGAGGACAGCGCCGCACGGAACGGTCGCCGGCCGGTGACCGAGGACCAGATCGTCGCTCTCGTCTGGGCGCCGATCGCGATCGTCTTCGGAGCGGTGTTCATCGGCCGGCGCGAGTGGATCTCCGCGCGGGCCCGTGACCAGATGCGCCGGCGGGGGCAGAGGGTCGGGCCGAGGACGCAGTCGCCCGTCGTGATGGCCGCGGGAGGCGCCCTCCTCGTCGTCGTCGGCGTCGTCGTGATCCTGCTCACGCTGACGTCGGTCCTCCGCGGACCCTCCTGAGCCGTGTCGGGGTCTCGGGACCCCTCCGGCGGCGCAGCGCTCCTCCACAGGGGGGCGCCGCGTGGTCACCCGTCCATCCGATCCGCCTGCGTCCTCACGGCCACCGCTCAGGCCGAGCTTCAGCGATGCGCCTCCCCCGTTCTGACCGCGGGGCATGCTGCGTGCCTGCGGGCGGGATGCCCCTCACCCGCCCTCAGAGCGCGCCCTCAGAGCGTGCCGGCCAGCTCCAGCAGCGCGAGATCCGACCCCCGCGGTCCCACCAGGCAGAGACCCGCCGGTGCGCCGTCCACGCTCAGGCGCGGCACCGACAGCGCCGGATACCCGCCGATCCCGGCGACGCAGGTCAGGCCGAGCGTCGCCGTCCGCGCCGCGTCGATCGCCTCGGCCGACGCGTCGAGGGCCGGCGCGACCGACGACGCCGACGGCAGGAGCAGCACCCGCCCGTCGAGCGCGCCGTCGAGCGCCTGCCGGAACCCCGCGACCCGCGCCCGCGCGGCCGCCTCCGTCTGCTCGTCGACGAGCGACGCCGCGTCGAAGCGCGCCTGCACGTCCGCCGCCAGCACTCCCGGATGCGCCGCGACCCACGAGCCGCTCGACCGCCACGCCTCGGCGGCCTGCACCAGCCGGAACGCCTCGAGCATCTCCGCCACGGGGGGCAGCACCACCTCGTCGGCACTCAGCCCCTCGACGGCCGCTCGGAACGCCGCCCGGACGGCCGCATCCACTCCGCCCAGCAGTGCAGGCGCCACCGCGAGACCCCGGACCGGCGGGCCGGACGGCAGGCAGACCTCGGCCACCCGCCGCAGCGTGCCGAGGTCCCGCGTCAGCCACCCGACGGTGTCGAAGCTCGGCGCCAGCGGCAGCAGCCCCTCGACAGGCACCGCGCCGTGGGTCGTCCTCAGCCCCCACAGCCCCTGGTACGAGGCGGGCACCCGGATCGAGCCCGCCGTGTCGGTCGCGAGCCCGACCGCCGCCTGCCCGAGGGACACCGCGGTCGCCGGTCCACTCGACGAACCGCCCGGGATCGCCCCCGCTACCGCTGGATTCGGCGGCGTCCCGTAGCCGGAGTTCCGGCCCGCGATGCTGTACGCGAACTCGTCGGTCTGCGCGATCCCGCGCACCGACGCTCCCGCCGCGAGCAGCTGGGCGACGGCCGGAGCGGTCGCCGCCTCGATCGGCGCAGAGGCGAGCAGGGCCGGCACGCCGGCGCCGATCCGCTGGCCCTCGATCGCGAAGAGGTCCTTCACCGCCACGTCCAGTCCGTCGAGCGGCCCGGACCCGGCAGCCGGCACCAGCGGCGCGCCCACGGCCCGCCAGACGCGGGGGTCCAGCGGCGGAGTGGGCGCCTGCACCTGCGCGGCGCGCACCCGCCAGATCCCGTCCTCCGTTCGCGACCACAGCTGCGTCACGAGCCCGCGCCCCCCGCGCGCCGGGGCGTTCACGCTCACCACGAGCGCCGTGTCCCGATCGACCGCCCGCACGTGCAGCTCGATCACCTGTCGCACCGGCGCCCCGCCGCGACGGCCCCGGAAGCCGGTGATCGCCGCGTGACCGACGAGCAGTCCGGAGGCGTCGCCCCGGAGCGTCGTCGGCGCGTCGACGAACGCGTCGGCGAGCGCCCTGACGTCGTCCGCCCCGAGCGCCGCCTCGTACGCGAGGACCGCGTCCACCAGCCCGTCCGGCAGGTCGCCCTCGAGCGTCGTCACCCGCGGGTCAGTCATCGAAGTCGGCCGTCCGGACGCGGGCGTGCACGCCCTTCACCAGGTCGACCACCTGCGAGATGTCGAAGTCGGTCGCCGCGCTGAGGTAGGCGTAGGCGTGAGCCGGGTCCATCCCGTATCGGGCGGCCAGCAGCGCGATGGCGGCGCGGACGCACTTCTGGACGGCGACGTCCAGGTCCTCGTCCATCCCGGTGGGCACGAGGAACTCGCCGGTCTCCGCCATCGGCCCGAGCAGCTCCCCGAACGCCGCGAGCGCCTCGGCGCGCGGGACGACGTCCAGGCGCACCCGGACGCGCAGGCTCGCCTCCATCGCCGTCAGCGCCACCTCGCCGTCGCCCTGCGCGAAGTGGGGGTCGCCGACGTAGGCGAGGGCGCCCGGGACCTGCACGGGAAGGTAGAGGCTGGTTCCCGCCGTCAGCAGTGCGATGTCGATGTTGCCCCCGTGCGCACCGGGCGGCACCGAGTGCGGGCGCTCCTCCCCTGCGACGGCGACGCCCATGATGCCGAGGAACGGCCGGAGCGGGAACCGGGCGGCTCGCGTCCCTCCGGGCACCAGCGGGATCACGCCGCGGAGACCGCCCTGCGCGTCCTCGTCGACGCGTGCGAAGACGCTGAACGGCCCCTCCTGCAGCGGGTACTCGCCCGGCAGCGCCCCGCGGCCGTGCCGGTTCGAGACGACTCCGTACGGCACGCGCGGCTCGGCCTCGAGGAGGGTCATCCGGAGAAGGTCCCCCGGCAGCGCCCCCCGGACCGCGATCGGTCCCGTGACCACGTGCGGCCCGTCCGTCCCGCCGTCGCGGAAGGGCCCGTCGGCGGCGAGCGCGACCGCGTCGCGCAGCACCCCCTCCGGAGCGACCCCGTGGCGGCCGAAGAAGGCGACCGGATCGCGCCCCTGGTCCTCCAGCACTCCCTCGTGGCTGAGCGTGTCGATGACGACCTCGGCCCCCGAGTCGACCGTGAGCACGGGCGCGTCCGCCGCGCACGGCAGGCGCCCCCACAGCACCGACCCCGGCTCGGCCGGCAGGTAGTCGACCCCCGACGGCACTCCCTCGCCGGGCTGCACCGCCCACTCCGTCCACCGCATGCGCGTCCGCCTCCCGCGCGGCCCGTCCGCGCCGTCCGACCCTAACCGCGCCGTGTTTCGAGCATGTGCACGCGTGTGCCACGATTCTCCAGACCCGCCCCCGACGACAGGACTCCCGTGCTCCGACGCCTGCGCACCCGCACCGAGGGCGCCACCCTCGGCCTGATGCTCGCCCTCACCTTCTCGACCGGCATCATCGACGCCGTCGGGTACCTCGGGCTCGACCGTGTCTTCGCCGGCAACATGACCGGCAACGTGGTCATCCTCGGCATGGCCCTCTCCGGGGCGGCCGACCTGCCCGTGGTCGGGCCTTTGATCGCGCTGGGCGCCTTCATGATCGGCGCCGTGATCGGCGGCCGAGTGCTGCGGCCGGTGAAGAAGGGCTGGACCTCGCGCTCGACGTGGCTCTTCGCGGTGGTCGGGATCCTGCTCGGCGCCCTGGCGATCGTGCTCGCGGTCGTGCCCGAGCACCCCGAGCCGCTCGCCTTCACCGTCACCGGCGTGCTGGGCGGGGCGATGGGCCTCCAGGCCGCGACGGCCCGCCATCTCGCCGTCAAGGACGTCACGACGGTCGTCGTCACCTCGACGATCACCGGCCTGGCCGCGGATTCGCGCCTGGCGGGAGGGTCCGGTCAGCCCTGGTTCCGCCGCGCCGCCGCGATCGTCCTGATCGCCGCGGGTGCCGGTGTCGGCGCGCTCGCCCTGCTGGTCGGGCTCTGGCTCGGCCTGGCGATCGCCGCCGTCATCACGCTCGTCGCGACGCTGCTCGGCGAGCTCGTCGTCCACTCCCGGTACGCTCCCGCGCCCGCCGACGCCGCGGCCTGACGCGACGCCTCCCGGTGCTTCAGCGCGGCAGCTGCTGGCAGTGCGGGCAGAGGTGCGAGGAGCGGTTCATGAACGGCACCCGCACGATCGCCTCGCCGCACCGGGCGCACGGCTTCCCCGTCCGCCCGTAGGCGTGCAGGCTGTGCGAGAAGTAGCCGGAGGCGCCGTTCACGTTCACGTACTGCGCGTCGAAGCTGGTGCCGCCCTCGGCCAGCGCCCGCTCCAGCACGGAGCGGACCTCGGCGAAGAGGCGGCGGATGCGCGCCTCGCCGAGCGACGAGCTCGGCCGCTCCGGGTGCAGCTCCGCCGCCCACAGCGACTCGTCCGCGTAGATGTTCCCGATGCCGCTCACGAGCGTCTGGTCGAGCAGCGCCCGCTTGATCCCGCTGCTCCTCCTCGCCAGCGCCGCGACGACCGAGCCCAGGTCGAAGGAGGGGTCGAGCGGATCGCGGGCGATGTGCGCGACCTGCGAGGGCACGGCGCGCAGCCAGCCGCCTCCGCGGGCCTCCTCGCCCGCGTAGCCGCCCGGCGCTCCGTCCGGCGTCGGCACCAGCGCGTCGACCGCCATCGAGCCGAAGATCCGCTGGTCGACGAAGTGCAGGGCCAGCTCGCCGTGCTCGGGGTGCTCGATCCCGATCCGGATGCGCGCCAGCCGCGGCAGCGCCGCATCCGCCGCGCGCAGCAGCACCTGCCCACTCATGCCGAGGTGCACCAGCAGCGCCTCGTCGCGGCCGGCCGGCAGCCAGAGGAACTTCCCGCGCCGCACCGCCGCTTCCAGCCTGCGCCCGACGAGCAGGCGCTCGAAGGTCCCGTGCGGATGCAGGTGCCGCTTGAGCGAGCGCTCGTCGACGATCTCGACGCCGGTCACCAGGGAGCCGGTGACCGCCGGGGCGAGGCCCGCGCGCACCACCTCGACCTCGGGCAGCTCGGGCACGATCAGTCCGAGGCCGCAGGAGCGGCGGGTGCGCCGGGAGCCGCCAGACGGGTCCACGCGTCCAGCGCAGCGGCCATCTCGGCCGCCTTCTTGCTGGTGCCCTCGCCGCGGGCGGTGACGAGTCCGCCGACGATCACGGTGGCGACGAAGACC
Source organism: Rathayibacter sp. AY1B5 (assembly GCF_002932795.1). NCBI lineage: Bacteria > Bacillati > Actinomycetota > Actinomycetes > Micrococcales > Microbacteriaceae > Rathayibacter > Rathayibacter sp. AY1B5. The sequence goes on along the minus strand of NZ_PSWM01000012.1, from coordinate 77,834 downwards.
TTGTTGTGGTCGGGGCCGGTGGCGGCGATCTCGTAGCGCGGGGCCGGCGCACCGCGCTCGGCGGCCGCCTCCTGCAGGCTCGTCTTCGGGTCCATCGAGACGCCGAAGCGGAGCGGATCGGCCCGGAGGGGGGCGATCAGGCGCAGCACCAGGTCACGGGCCGCGTCGGGCCCGGTGCCGAGGTAGACGGCGCCGATGATGGCCTCGACGGTGTCGGCGAGGATCGACGCCTTGTCCCGACCGCCGGTCAGCTCCTCGCCGCGTCCGAGGCGGAGGAACTCGCCCAGGCCGATGCCGCGGGCGATCTCGGCCAGCGCGACGGTCGAGACGAGGCTCGCCCGGCGCTTGGCCAGGTCGCCCTCGCTGAGGGCGGGGTACTCGGTGTAGAGCATGACGGTCACGGCCTGCCCCAGGATCGAGTCGCCGAGGAACTCGAGGCGCTCGTTGTGCGGGATGCCGCCGTGCTCGAAAGCGAACGACCGGTGCGTCAGGGCGAGCTCGAAGAGCTCACCGTCGAGGCTCACGCCGAGCGTGGCCTCCAGACGCGACCGGTCGTCGCTGGAGGGTCGTGCGGAGGTCTGGTTCACCATGGACCGCGGTCCGTTCGTCGAGAGGCGGTTCGCCCCGCGCCGTGCGGACCAGGAGCGGGATCAGACGTCGGCGACCTTGCGGCCCTTGTACTCGAGGAACAGCGCGGTGCCCGCGGAGTCCTCGACGACCTTGGCGCGGTGGGGAAGGCTGTAGACGACCTTGCCGTTCTCGATGGTCTTGACGAGGGTGGGGACCTCGGCCTTCCACTGCGAACGACGGGCGTGGGTGTTCGCGCGGGACTTCTTCCTCTTGGGAACAGCCATGATTCTCTCTTCTCTACCTCTAGTCGGATTCGGTGCGGGCGGTCGCGCCCTCACCGCTGTCTGCGGAAGCTCTGTCGGTGGAAGCTCCGGGCGCTGCGGCCCCGCCGTCCCCTTCGCCCAACCCTGCGAGCGCGGCCCACCGGGAGTCGCGCGGCGCCTCGGGTTCAGGCGTGGAGGAATCGGCCAGCCGCTCCCCCGTGACGGGGTCGAGGCCCGGACAGTCCGGCCGGCAGACCGGCTGGAACGGCAGCGACAGAACCACCGCATCCCTGACCAGAGGTTCAAGATCCACGTGGTCGTCGTGAACCTCATAGTCGAAAGCTTCGTCAGAAGAGTACGCGAAAAGTTCCTGGAACTCGACATCGACAGGCAGGGAGATGTCGGTCAGGCACCGGCTGCACTCGCCGTCGGCCCTCGCCGACACCTCGACACTGGCCAGGATCCCCTCGTGCACGGACTCGAGCCGGACGTCGAGATCGACGGCCGATCCCTTGCGGACCGCGACGATCCCCTCGCCGAACTGCTCCGGCGCCTCGAGCTCGAGGCGGTGCTCGCGCATCTCGCCCGGTCGCCTCACGAGGTCGCGCACGTTCACGGTGAACGGCGTCTTCTTGAAAGTAGTCACGAGCGTCCAGCCTACTCCCCCCGGCCCGCCCCGGGGCGGGAGGGCCGGGAGAGGCAGGATCGCGGATCCGCCGGCTCAGGCTCCGCCGGCCTCCAGCGTCACATCGATGGGGGCGTAGTCCGCTCCGCTCGTGTCCACGCCCTCATCGGCGAGCTCGGAGAGCGCCTTCTCGACGTACTCGTTCGAGTAGGCCGTGGCGGGCGGGTCCGCACTGATGATCGTGGCGCCCGTCTCGTTCTCCGTCTCCTTCGCGATGTCGACGGTCTGCTGCCAGGCGGCCTCGTCGATCATCCCGACGCCGTCCGTTGAGGGCCAGATCAGCTTGTTGACCTCGTTGGTCATCCAGAGCTGGTGGCTGGTGCCGAGCGTCGAGCCGGCCGCGGTGACGATGTCGGCCGCCCCCTGCGGGTCGTCCTTCGCGTAGATCCAGCCCTTGATGGAGGCTTTGATGAACGCGACGGTCTGCTCCGCGTACGCGTCGTCGTCTGCGAGCCTGCCCGCATCGGCCCAGATCGCGTCCTGGAGCATCGCGGTCCCGACGTCGTTCCAGCTGATGACGTTCAGGTCGTCCGGCTGGTACAGCTCGCCCGTGGCGGGGTTGACGGTCTCGAGCACCTGGGCGTACTCGTTGTAGGTCATCGCCTGGGCCGCGTCAATGTCGCCCGCGAGGAACCCGTTCATGTCGAACTGCTGCTGCACCAGCGAGATGTCGTCGAGCGAGACGCCGTCCTTCTGCATGCCGGCGAACAGCTCCCACTCGTTGCCGTACCCCCAGCTGCCCACGCTCTTCCCGGCGAGGTCGGCGGGCGAGGTGATCCCCTTGTCCTTGAAGGAGATCTGCGTGGTGGCGCTGCGCTCGAAGATCTGCGCGACGTCCGTGATCTCGGCGCCCTGCTCGATCGAGCCGAGGACCTTGGGGACCCAGGAGATCGCGTAGTCGGCGTCGCCCGAGGCGAGCACGTCCTGGGGGACGATGTCGCCGCCGCCCTCGGCGATCGTCACATCGAGGCCCTCGTCCTCGTAGTAGCCCTGGTCGACGGCGGCGTAGTACCCGGCGAACTGCGCCTGGGCCACCCACTGCAGCTGCAGGGTGACCGGCGTGAGCCCGTCGGAGCCGGAGTCGGATCCCGAGCCGGAGCCGCCGGAGGCGCTGCAGCCGGTGAGCGCGAGGCCCACGGCCGCGAAGGCGGCGGTCGTCGTCAGGGTGATGCGGGTGCGTCTGGTCACGGGTCCTCCTGGTGCGGTCTGCGGGGGACGCCGGTGCGGCGCGCCCCGTGGTGCGGCGGTGCAGGTGGTGCTGTGGTGCAGGCGGTGCAGGTGGTGCTGTGGTGCAGGTGGCGCTGATCGTGCGGCGGTGCGAGTGGTGAGTCGGGTGGAGTCGGGGAAGCTCAGCGGATCCGGCTGCGCCGCAGCGCGAAGGCCTCGAGTGCGGCCGTCACGCAGTAGAAGGCGAGGCCGACGAGCACGGCGCCCAGGACGTAGGCGTAGGCGAGCGCGTAGTCGCTGCCCGAGGCCGCCGTGGTGATCGACTTGCCGAGCCCGCCGACGGGTCCGCCGAAGTACTCGGCGACCAGCGCCGAGATCACCGCCAGCGAGGAGGCGATGCGGAGCCCAGTGAAGACGTAGGGCACCGCGCCCGGCAGCGTGATCGTGCGGGCGGTCTGCCACGGCGTCGCCGCGTAGGCCTTCAGCAGGTCGCGATGCACCGGAGCGGCCTGCCGCAGCCCGCGCAGCGTCGTCACGTAGACCGGCACGAACACGGCGAGCGCCGCGACGAGCTGCCGCGCGGTCTCGGCGTTCGCTCCGAACATCGTGTAGAGCACCGGAGCGAGGGCCACGATCGGCACGACGGCGGCGGCTGCCACGATCGGCGCGACCAGTCCGTCGAAGACCCTCGCGAGCGCCGAGAGCCCGGCGACCACGATCGCCAGCACCGCGCCGACCAGCAGGCCGACCAGCGCGTTGCGGCCGGTCACCGCGCTGCCCTCGGCGACGGAGCCGAGGTTGGCGGCGAACTCCCGTCCGATCGCGAGCGGCGACGGGAGCACGAACGGCTGGATCGCCAGAGCGGTGACCCCGGCCTGCCACAGCAGGACCGCGGCGATCCCGAGCACGAGCGGAGCGAGCACGCTGCGCGCGAGCGCCGTCGTGCTCACCGGTTCTCCACCCCGCGCGGCACGGCCGCGAGGTCGCCGTGCAGCAGCTCGCGCACGGCGCTCACGTCGCGGAAGAACGCCGTGTCCTCCCGGACCGCCGCGTCGCGCTCGGACGCTCCGGGGAGTCCGACCGGGAGGACGTCGCGGATCCTGCCGGGTCGCGGCGACATCACCACGACGCGGTCCGAGAGGAACACCGCCTCCGGGATCGAGTGGGTGACGAAGACGACGGCCGCGCCGGTCTCGCGCCGGATCCGCAGCAGCTCCGTCTGCATCCGCTCGCGGGTCATCTCGTCGAGCGCGCCGAACGGCTCGTCCATCAGCAGCAGCCGCGGGCTCTCGGCGAGCGCGCGGGCGATGGCGACGCGCTGCTGCATCCCGCCGGAGAGCTGGTCCGGGTAGGAGTCGGCGAAGTCGCCGAGCCCGACCAGCGCCAGCAGCTCGTCGACGCGCGAGCGCCGGACAGCGGCGGCGACGCCGTGGAGCTCGAGCGGCAGGGCGATGTTCGCCCGGATCGTCCGCCAGGGCAGGAGGCCCGCCTGCTGGAAGGCGATCCCGTAGTCCTGGTCGAGCCTCGCCTGCCGCGCCGTCTTGCCGAACACGGCGATCGAGCCGGAGTCCGGCTCGTCGAGGTCGGCGATCAGCCGCAGCAGCGTCGACTTCCCGCAGCCGGACGGGCCGATCAGCGAGACGAACTCCCCCGCGGCGACCTCGAGCGACACGTCCTGGAGCGCGGTCACGCTCGCAGCCCTGGCGGTGGTGAAGGTCCTCGTGACGGTGTCGACGACGACCGCGGATCCTGCAGTGCTCATGCGGGCTGCTCCCCTCGGCGGAACGGACGGAGGAGGGTGCCGAGCAGGGCGACGGCTCCGGCGGCCGCGAGGCCCACCAGCACCGCTCCGAGGATCGGCGCCCACGGCTTGGCGGGGTCGCCTCCAGCGGCGGAGGCGAACTCGATGATCATGCGGCCGATGCCGCCGCGCAGACCGATCGACACCTCGGCGACGATCGTGCCGACGACGGCGCTGACCGCTCCGAGCCGGAGGGCCGGCAGCAGGTAGGGCACGCTCGCCGGGAGCCTCAGGCGCACCAGCGTCTTCCACCAGCCCACGCCGTAGACGTGCATCAGCTCCACCTGGTGGGCGGTCGGCGAACCGAGACCGCGGAGCGCGCCGATCGAGACGGGGAAGAACGCGAGGTAGGAGGCGATCAGGGCCACCGACATCCAGTTCTCCCAGGTCACCGGTCCGAGCTCGAGCTGCGACCCCCAGCGCCGGACCAGCGGGGCGATCGCGATCAGCGGCACCGTCTGGCTCAGCACGATCCAGGGAAGCACCGCCGACTCCGCCGTGCGGAACCGCTGCATCAGGAGGGCGAGGAGCAGTCCGACGACGGTGCCGACGACCCAGCCGACCGCGGCGATCCCCAGAGAGAAGGCGCTCGCCGCCAGGACGGCCGACCAGAGCGCCGGAGCGTTGCGCGCTCCGGTGACCGGCTCGCCGAGCCGGGCCGCGATCTCCCAGAGGTGGGGCATCGCGATCGCGCTCGTGCGCGGGAGCACCGTGACGCCTCCGACGACCACCCCCGCCTCGGGCCCGAGCACTTTCCAGCCCTCCCACACCAGCGCGAGCAGGAGCAGCCCGCCGGCGCCGAGCACGAGCCCGCGCGCGAGGGCCGGTCTCATGCGCGGGCCACGATGTGCTCGCGCAGCTCGGGGATGACCCGCTCGCCGTACACGCGCAGCGTCTCCTCCTTGTTGTCGTGCTGGAGGTAGCCCGCGAACTGCGTCACGCCGATGTCGGCGAGCGCCCGGAGCTTCTCGATGTGCTCGTCCGCCGTGCCCAGCACGCAGAAGCGCTCCACGATCTCGTCCGGCACGAAGGCGGTGTGGCTGTTGCCCGCACGGCCGTGCTCGTTGTAGTCGTAGCCCTCGCGGCCGGCGATGTAGTCCGTCAGCGCCTGCGGCACCGCTCCCGAGGCGCCGTAGCGGCCCACGATGTCGGCCACGTGGTTGCCGACCATCCCGCCGAACCAGCGGCACTGGTCGCGCATGTGCTCCCGGTCGGTGCCGATGTACATCGGCGCCGCGACGCAGAACTGCAGCGACTCCGGATCCCGGCCGGCGTTCGCCGCCGCCTCCTTGACGGCCCCGATCATCCAGCGCGCGATGTCCACGTCGGCCAGCTGCAGGATGAAGCCGTCGCCGACCTCGCCCGCGAGCTTCAGGGCGAGCGGGCCGTAGGCGGCGACCCACATCTCCAGGGACGAGCCCCGGCTCCACGGGAACTGCAGCGTCTGGCCGTTGTACTCGACCGGCCGGCTGTTGGCGAGCTCGCGGATGACGTGGATCGACTCCCGCAGCGTCTTGAGCGTCGTCGGAGCTCCTCCGGTCACCCTCACCGCCGAGTCGCCGCGTCCGATCCCGCACACCGTGCGGTTCCCGTACATCTCGTTGAGCGTCGCGTGCAGCGAGGCGATGACCGTCCAGTCGCGCGTCGCGGGGTTGGTGACCATCGGGCCGACCGTGATCCGGTGCGTCCTCTCGAGGATCTGCGAGTAGATCACGTAGGGCTCCTGCCAGAGCAGGTGCGAGTCGAAGGTCCACGCGTAGTCGAAGCCGTACGTCTCCGCGAGGACGGCGAGCGCGACGGTGCGCGAGGCGGGCGGGTTGGTCTGGAGGACGACTCCGAAGTCCATGGGGTTCCTTCTGCTCGATCAGGTGCTGGCTCGGATCGGGTGCCGGCTCAGATCAGGTACTGGCTCAGACCGCGCGGGATGTACGCCCCGTCGCCCTTCGTGCCGACGTAGGAGCCGTCGTCGACGACGACCCTGCCGCGGGAGATCACCGTGTCGACGTGGCCGTCGATCTCGAAGCCCTCCCAGGCCGAGTAGTCCATGTTCATGTGGTGGCTGCGGCCCTCGCCGATCCCGATCGAGGTGTGCCCGCTCGGGTCGTACACGACGACGTCGCCGTCGGCCCCGGGCTGGATGACGCCCTTCCTCCCGTACATCCCGAACATCCGCGCCGGAGTGGTCGAGGTGAGCTCGACCCAGCGCGGCAGGGAGATCTGCCCCGACACCACGCCCTGGTACATCAGGTCGATCCGGTGCTCCACCGAGCCGATGCCGTTGGGGATCTTCGAGAAGTCGCCGATCCCCATGTCCTTCTGGCCCTTCATACAGAAGGGGCAGTGGTCGGTCGAGACCATCTGGATGTCGTTGGTGCGCAGCGACTGCCACATGTGGTGCTGATGCCCCTCCGCCTTCGAGCGCAGCGGCGTGGAGCACACCCACTTCGCACCCTCGAAGCCCGGAGCGCCGAGCTGCTCCTCGAGCGAGAGGTAGAGGTACTGCGGGCAGGTCTCCCCGAAGACGTTCATGCCGCGGTCGCGGGCCTGGGCGATCTGCTCCACCGCCTGCTTCGCGGAGACGTGCACCACGTACAGCGGCGCGCCGGTGAGGTCGGCGATCATGATCGCCCGGTGCGTCGCCTCCTCCTCCGCCTGCCAGGGGCGAGAGGTGCCGTGGAAGTACGGCGCGGTGTTCCCGGCGGCGAGGGTCTGCTTCACCAGCTCGTCGATGAGGGCGCCGTTCTCGGCGTGCATCATCATCATCGCGCCGTTCTCCGCGCCCTTCTGGAACGCCCGCAGGATCTGCCCGTCGTCCGAGAGGAACACGCCCTTGTAGGCCATGAACAGCTTGAAGCTGGTCACCCCCTCGCGCATCAGCTCGTCCATCGCGACGAGCGAGGAGTCCTGCACGTCCGAGAGGATCTGGTGGAAGCCGTAGTCGATCGCGCAGTTGCCCGCCGCCTTCTCCTGCCACGCCTGGAACCGGTCGACGACGCTCTCGCCCGGGTACTGCACCACGAAGTCCACGATCGACGTCGTGCCTCCCCAGGCCGCCGCCCGCGTCCCGGTCTCGAAGGTGTCGGAGGCGGAGGTGCCGCCGAAGGGCATCTCCATGTGCGTGTGCGCGTCGATCCCGCCCGGGATGACGTACTTGCCGCTCGCGTCGATCACGCGGTCCACGTGGGCCGCCAGGTCGAAGCCCAGCAGCGTGGAGCCGGGGGCGAGGACCGCGGCGATGGTCTCGCCGTCGATCAGGACGTCTGCTGCTCCGGTGCCGGTCGCGTTGACGACCGTCCCGCCGGTGATGAGGGTCTTCATCGGTCTTCCCCGTCTCGAACTGCGGTCACGGCTTCGGGATGCTGGTGTAGGACTCCGGCCGGCGGTCCCGGTAGAACTGCCAGTCGTCGCGCATCTCCTGCACCATGTCCATCTCGAGGTCGCGGATCAGGATCTCCTCGGCCTCGCCCGAGCCCCGCTCGCCGACGAACTCCCCCCGCGGATCGATGATCTGGCTGGTGCCGTAGAAGTCGACCGCGAGCTCGCCGTACTCGTTGTCCTCCCGGCCGACCCGGTTGGGCTGCAGCACGAAGTAGCCGTTCGCCACCGCGGCCGCCGGGCCCTCGACCTCCCAGAGGCGGTTCGACAGTCCGGGCTTGGTCGCGTTGGGGTTGAAGACGAGGTGGGCGCCGTTCAGGCCCAGCTCCCGCCAGCCCTCCGGGAAGTGGCGGTCGTAGCAGATGTGGACGCCGACCTTGCCGACCGCGGTGTCGAAGACCGGGAAGCCGAGGTTCCCCGGCCGGAAGTAGAACTTCTCCCAGAAGCGGTCCAGGTGCGGGATGTGGTGCTTGCGGTACTTGCCGAGGATCGTCCCGTCGGCGTCGACCACGACCGCGGTGTTGTAGTAGACGCCGGTCTGCTCCTCCTCGTAGATCGGGAGGATCATCACCACGCCCAGCTCCTTCGCGAGGGCCGCGAACCGCTGCACGATCGGCCCGTCGGCGGGCTCGGCGTAGCGGTAGTACTTCTTGTCCTGCGTGATGCCGAAGTACGGGCCGTAGAACAGCTCCTGGAAGCAGACGATCTGCGCGCCGTCGGCCGCGGCGTCCCGGGCCATCTGCTCGTGCTTGTCGAGCATCGACTCCTTGTCGCCGGTCCAGGTCGTCTGGGTGATCGCTGCGCGGACGATGGTCATCGGTACCTCCATGCTCGGGCGTCCCTGTCCGGCTCCGGTCGTGCTCCGCCGGGCGGTGAGGAGCCGGGGACGTGGACCCACTGTGGTCCCCGCCGGGCCCGAAGGCAATGACGGCCCGTCCGGCTCCGCGGACAGGGCTTCATCGTCGGGGTTCGACGTTTCCCCGGTGTTTCCGGCGCGGATCCGCAGCATTAAGGCTCGCCGGGGGAGGAATCCGTCGGTGCCGCTAGCGTGGGCGGATGCGCATCACGATCCTGGCCGGAGGCGTCGGCGGCGCCCGCTTCACCTCGGCGGTCCGCGAGCACCTCCGCGACCTCGAGGCCGCCGGGGGCGAGGCGAGCGAGATCACCGTCGTCGTCAACACCGGAGACGACATGTGGCTCACCGGCCTCAAGGTCTGCCCCGACCTCGACTCGATCACCTACGCGCTCGGCGGAGTGAACGACACCGAGCGCGGCTGGGGCCGGGCCGGCGAGAGCGAGCGGGTCTCGGCCGAGCTCACCGCCTTCGGCGTCGGCTGGCCGTGGTTCACCCTGGGCGACCTCGACCTCGGCACCCACATCGCCCGCAGCTCGATGCTGCGCGACGGCCTCACCCTCTCGGAGGCGACCGCCCGGATCACCGCCCGCTGGCCGCTGGGGGTCCGCCTGCTGCCGATGTCGGACCAGGACGTCGAGACCCACGTCGAGGTCGAGCTTCCCGGGGAGGGCGTGCGGCTCCTCCACTTCGAGGAGTGGTGGGTGCGGCTGCGCGCGTCCGCGCCCGCCCGCCGCTTCGTCCAGCAGGGGGTGGAGAGCGCCCGTCCCGCCCCGGGCGTGCTGGAGGCGATCGCCGACACCGACGCGGTGCTCGTCGCCCCCTCCAATCCCGTCGTCTCGATCGGCACCATCCTCGGCGTCCCCGGGATCGCGGACGCCCTCCGCCAGACCTCCGCACCCGTCGTGGGCGTCTCCCCCGTCATCGGCGGCGCGGTCGTGCGCGGCATGGCCGACGCCTGCCTCGCCGCGATCGGCGTCGAGACCTCCGCCGAGGCCGTCGGCCGGCACTACGGAGCTCGGAGCGAGGGCGGCCTCCTCGACGCCTGGCTCGTCGGCGAGGAGGACGCGGACGCGGTCCCGGCGCTCGAGTCGGCGGGGCTCCGCGCCCGCTCCGTGCCGCTCTGGCTGACCGGCCGGGAGGCCTCCGCGCGGCTCGCCGCCGACGCTCTCGCCGCCGCGAGGGGCTGAGCGGAGCCTCCTCCGCAGGACCGCCTATCGCGGATCGCAGCGCGGATCCGGTCACGCCTCCCACGGGGCGCCCCGTTCCCTTGTACGGTCGGATGCGGACGAACTCCCCGATTCACTCCCGCATCGGATCCGGAACCCCTCGGTCGCGCCCCCGACCGCGTCCTCACCGCGTCTCCGAGCCCTCCGGAACCGCGTGCCGTCCCGTCAGGAGGACACCATGGAGCCCAGCTCGAGGATCAGCACCGAGCGGATCGAGCCCGACATCGTGGTGATCCGCCCCGTCGGCCGGCTCGACCTGTCCACGGCGTGGGAGCTCGAAGCGGTCCTCCAGCGCGCGCTCGAGGCGGGAGAGGTCCGCGTGGTCGTCGACCTGGCGTCGGTCGAGTTCCTCGACTCATCGGGGCTCGGCGTCCTCGTCGCCGGCCTCAAGGAGGCGCGGAAGGCGGGCGGCGAGCTGCGCGTGGCCGCCGCCGGCGAGCAGCCCGCCATGGTGCTCGGCCTGTCCAACCTCGACCGCCTTCTCGGGAGCGCAGAGACCGTCGAGGAGGCCTACCGTGCCTGAGCGCTCCTTCGTCGTGCGCACGCCGCCCGAGGACGGCGTCACCGCCGTCCACGAGGCGCTCGAGGAGCTGTGGCTCGAAGAGCCGGGCGTCGCGCCGGTCGACCGGATGTCGTTCGAGACCGCGCTGGTCGAGCTGACCTCGAACATCGTCCAGCACGCCCGGTCGTACCGGCACATCATCTGCCTGGTCGAGATCCGCGTCGACGCGACCGAGCTGCGGGCCTCGCTCAACGACTCCGCCGAGGAGGCGCCCGCCGAGGTCGCCGACCCCCGCGACATGCCGGACGAGTGGGACGAGGCCGGCCGCGGCATCCCGTTCATCCACGCCCTCGTCACCGAGTTCTCCTACCGCAGGGTCGATGGGCAGAACCTCTGGGCGCTCGCCCGGACCCGCACGTGAGCGGGCCGTCCGAGCGCGCCCGCCTCGCTGCGGTCGCCGAGCTCGGGGTCGGCCTGAGCACCCCCCAGGAGCGCTTCGACAGGATCACCCGCGTCGCTCGCCGGCTCCTGCGCGTCCCCCTCGCCGAGATCAACATCCTCGAGGAGACGACGCAGTTCACGAAGTCGCCCCAGCGCTCGGCGCGGGCGAGCAGGATGCTGCGCGCCGACTCGATGTGCGACGTCACGGTCCAGCAGGGCGACATCCTCGTCGTCGAGGACGCCACCGCCGATCCGCGGTTCGCCGACCGCGGCGTGGTCACCGGATCCCCCCACGTGCGCTTCTACGCGGGCCGCCCGCTCGTCGTCGGGGACGGCCTCCGCGTCGGCACGATCTGCATCATCGACAGCGAGGTGCGCGGCTTCTCGGAGGAGGAGCGCGAGATCCTCGAGGACCTCGGCCGGTGGGCGGAGCGGGAGCTGGGCGAGATCGCCTTCTCCGGACGCGCGAGCGAGACGCAGGAGCGGCTCTGGCCCGAGCGCCTCGACCTCGGCGAGTGGAGCCTCGACTCGCTGACCACGCCGCTGCACGACGTCGCCGGCGACTACACGGCGTGGCGCCGCAGCGGGGACGACCTCTCCCTCGAGCTGGTCGACGTGATGGGCAAGGGAGTGTCGGCGGCGATCATCGCCTCCGCGATCCGCTCCGCGTTCCAGGCTCGGCCGGAGCTCTCCCCCGCGGCGGCCGTCGAGGCCGTGAACCGCCAGCTCCTGCCCGATCTGACCGCGACCGGGATGTTCGCCACCGCGCTGATCGCCCGGGTCGACCTCGCGAGCGGCGCCGTCGCGTTCGTGGACAGCGGCCACGGCCTCACCCTCCTCCTCCGCGCCGACGGCACCACGGAGCGGCTCGCCTCCACAGGCGTCCCGCTCGGCATCGCCGCCGACGTCTCCTGGGAGGAGGAGCAGCGCGTGCTCGCCCCCGGCGACGCGCTCTTCTCCTGCAGCGACGGCCTTCTCGACGTCTTCGGCGGGCGGCTCGACGCGCTCGACCGCCTCGCCGAGCTGGTGCGGAGCAACGACGACCCCGCTCTCTTCGAACGTCTGCACGCTCTCGCAGACGACGCGCACGACGATGTGACAGCGTTGGTGCTGCGGCGCACCGCAGCGCCCGACCCCTCCTGATCCTGATCGAAAGGACCTCCCCCATGCCTGGTGCACTCGTCCTCGCCGGCGGCGGCCTCGCCGGAATCGCCTGGGAGCTCGGCGTCCTCCGCGGCCTCGCCGACGCCTCCCCCGAGGCGGCCCGCCTCCTGCTCGACGTGTCGACGACCTTCATCGGCACCTCCGCCGGCTCCGCGGTCGCCGCGCAGCTGAGCACCGGGACCGGCCTCGACGAGTCGTACGAGTCCCAGCTCCAGGAGGAGTCCGCCGAGATCGGAGCGGACGTCGACGGCGAGCGCCTCCAGGCCCTCTTCGCCGCGGCCGTCGAGGGCGCGACCTCGCCCCAGGACGCGCGGCGCCGCATCGGCACCCTCGCGCTCGAGGCCGAGACGCTCCCCGAGGACACCCGCCGGGCCGTCATCTCTGCCCGCGTGGGCGACGCCGACTGGCCCGAGCAGCGTCTGCTCATCACCGCGGTCGACACGGCCACCGGCGAGCTGCGCGTGTTCGACCGCGAGAGCGGCGTCGGCCTCGTCGACGCGATCTCCGCCAGCTGCGCCGTCCCCGGGGTCTGGCCTCCCGTCAGCATCGACGGCGTCCGCTACATGGACGGCGGCGTGCGCTCCGGCAGCAACGCCGACCTCGCCGCGGGAGCCGACTGGGTCCTGATCGTCACTCCGCTGCCGGGCGTCGGCACGCCCGGCGCGGGCCTCGTCCCGACCGGCGAGCTCGACGCTCTCGCGGACTCGCGGGTCGAGGTGCTCTACGCCGACGAGGAGTCGGTGCGCGCCTTCGGCCCGAACTCGCTCGACCCGGCCGTCCGCGCCGCCTCCGCCCGCGCCGGACGTGCCCAGGGCGCCCGTCTCGCCTCGAGGATCGCCGCGCTGGTCGGCGCCGAGTAGCCGGTCTCAGCGCCGCACGCTGTAGCGCGTGAAGACCGTTCCGTCGGCGAAGCGGTGCTCCTCGCGCAGGTCGAGGCGCGCGTGGAACCCGCACGGGAGGAAGTGGGTCCCGCCGCCCACCGCCACCGGCACCGTGTAGACCTGCACCTCGTCGACGATCCCGGCGAGCAGCGCGTGTCGGGCCAGGGTCGGCCCGCCGATCGAGACGTCGTGGTCGGCGGCGCCGACCTGCGCGGCGACGACGACCGGGTCGAACCCGTTCTCGACGCGGGTGCGGCGGGTGTCGGCCGACTCCAGCGTGGTCGAGTACACGACTTTGTCGGCCGCCCGCCACATCTCCTGGAAGTCGCGGATGAACGCGAACTCCTCCGCGAGGGCCCAGGTCTGCTCCCACGCGCGCATCACCTCGTACATGCGCCGCCCGTACAGGTACGTGCGCACCCGCCCCTCGCGCTCCGTGATGAAGCGGTGCACGGCGGGTCGCGGCTCCGCCCAGGCGAATCCGCCGTCCGCGTCGTTCACGTAGCCGTCGAGCGACGCGATCGAGCTGTAGATGAGCGCGCCCACGTCGGCCTCTCTCCGTGGCCGGCTTCGGGACCGCCCACGGGCGCGAACGTAGGCCTCCCGCCTCCGTCCGGCAATGTCCGCCGGGGAGTTTGGCGCGGATCGACGGGTCGACGCGGCTCCCGCCGGCGCTCCCGGCGGTCGGCGCCCCCTCCTGGACCGCGTACCGTGGTCGTGCCGCAGGGAGCGGCCGTGAAGGGTTCGGGATGAAGATCAGCCAGCTGCACCATTTCGTGGCGGTCGCCGAGGAGCTGCACTTCGTGCGCGCCGCCGAGCGTCTCGGCATCTCACGGCAGAAGCTCGACTCTTCCGTCGCCGCGGTCGAGCTCGACCTCGGCAAGCCGCTCTTCGAGCCCGGTGCCGCCGCGACGACCCTCACCGCGGCCGGGCGGCAGCGCCTCGCCTCGGCCCGCGAGGAGCTGGCCGCTCTCGGCGACGAGCCGGAGGCGGCTCCGAAGTCGGGAGGCAAGGCCAAGGCCTCCAAGGGGACCGGCCGGGCCCCGATCGTGAAGGGCCAGCCGAAGCCCTACAAGCGCCGCCAGTCCCGCTGACGCGGAGCTCCGACCGCCTGAGGGGGTGGGCCCTACCGGGCTCGAACCGATGACATCCACGGTGTAAACGTGGCGCTCTACCAACTGAGCTAAAGGCCCCCGTCGCGGGCGCACCCGCGGACGATCGACACGATCCTACGGCAGGCGGAGCGGCCCCCTGCGGGCACTAGCCTCGGCACATGACCGCCGACAGCGACTCCCGGGCGAGACGGCGCGCCGAGAGCCGCTGGCCCGCCTCCGCCGCGATCCTCGTGGCTGTCGCCCTGAACGTGGCCGGTCACAGCGCCGACACCTCGGTCGTCCGCCTCGTCGCCGCCGGCATCACGCTCGCTCTGCTCGTGCCCCTGTTCGTCGTCAACCCGCGCCGCCTCGACAGCGAGACGCGCTGGTCGCGCGGGGTCTCCATCGCCCTGGCGGTCGTGCTCGCCGTCGCGAACCAGGTGAACGTGGTCGCCGTGGTCGTCGACCTCGTCGACGGGACGGCCGACGGCCCGCCGCTGCTGCTCACCGCGCTCCAGGTCTGGGTCACCAACGTCGTCGCGTACGCGCTGCTGTTCTGGGAGCTCGACCGCGGCGGTCCGGTCGCCCGCGGAACGCTCCCCCGCACCGAGCTGCCGGCGGCCGACTTCGCCTTCCCGCAGGACACCTACCGAAACACCGCGCCCGAGGTCGCCGCGACCTCCTCCGAGCGCGCCGACTGGCGGCCCGGCTTCGTCGACTACCTCTCGGTCTCGACGACGAACACCATGGCGTTCAGCCCGACCGACACGATGCCGCTCTCGAGCCGGATGAAGCTCCTGATGATCGCCGAGGCGTTCACCGGCTTCGTCCTGCTGGCCCTCGTGATCTCGCGGGCCGTCAACATCCTCAGCTGAGGACCGGCGCGATCGGCCTCCGGAGGGTCAGACGTGCGCGGGGGCGAGCGCGTCGATCGCGGCGCGGTAGGCGTCGATCGAGCGCGGCTCGCCCGGGGCCGTCATGAACGTGTCCCGGATGACGCCGGCCTTGTCGATGAGGAAGGTCGCGCGGGTCGCGTAGCCCTTCGCCTCGGTGAACACGCCGTACTGCTTGGCGACGTCGCCGTGCGGCCAGAAGTCGGAGAGGAGCGTGAAGTCGTAGCCCTGCTTCTCGCCCCAGGCGCGCAGCGTGTGCTTGGAGTCGACCGAGATGCCGATCAGCTCCACGTCGGCGTGCTCGAAGAGGGAGAGGTTCTCGCGCAGCGCGCAGAACTCGCCGGTGCAGGTGCCGGAGAAGGCGAGGGGGAAGAACACGAGGGCGACGTTGCGCCGCCCGTGGAAGTCGCCCAGCTGGATGCGCTCGCCGTACTGGTTCGCGAGTTCGAAGTCGGGAGCCAGGGTCAGCTTCTCGAGAGCCATCGGTCCGATGTCCTTCCGTGCGCACGAGAGTCGCGCGAGCACGAGGGGCAATGCTAGACCCGCTCCGCGCAGACTCCAAGGAACAGCCCGTCTCGCCCGATCGCGGGCCGGTCGACGCGTCCCGTCTGGCGCTCTCCTACAGTCGACGGCGCCCATCCGTCGTGGATCACCACAGTGCGGTTCCAGGTTCGGGGCACAGGAATCGCTAGGCTGACGGAGGTGCCCGCGCGCGGCTCGTCATCCGAGCCCCGGATCCGCGGATCCGCACCGCTTCATGAGAGTGATGTCTCGGGCACGATCTGCCCCCAGAGAGAGGTCGAGGGTGACTGTTAACGATCAGGACCCGTATTCCGTCGGTCACGTGGACTCGGACCCCGAGGAAACGTCGGAGTGGAACGAGTCGCTCGATGCGCTCGTCGAGGAGCGGGGCCGGGGTCGCGGGCGCGACGTCATGCTCAGCCTCCTCAAGCGCTCCAAGGAGCTCCACCTCGGCGTGCCGATGGTGCCCACCACGGACTACATCAACACCATCGCGCCCGAGAACGAGCCCGACTTCCCGGGCGACGAGGACGTCGAGCGCCGCTACCGCGCGTGGATCCGCTGGAACGCGGCCATCCTCGTGCACCGCGCGCAGCGTCCCGGCATCGGGGTCGGCGGCCACATCTCGACGTACGCGTCGAGCGCCTCGCTATACGAGGTCGGCTTCAACCACTTCTTCCGCGGCCAGGACCACCCGGGCGGCGGCGACCAGATCTTCATCCAGGGCCACGCCTCCCCCGGCCCGTACGCGCGCGCCTTCCTCGAGGGACGCCTGAGCGAGCACCAGCTCGACGGCTTCCGCCAGGAGAAGTCGCACCAGGGGGGCGGGCTCTCCAGCTACCCGCACCCGCGCCTCATGCCGGAGTTCTGGCAGTTCCCCACGGTGTCGATGGGCCTCGGCCCGATCAACGCCATCTACCAGGCGCAGGCGAACAAGTACCTCACCAACCGCGGCATCAAGGACGCCTCCGACCAGCAGGTCTGGGCGTTCCTCGGCGACGGCGAGATGGACGAGGTCGAGTCGCGCGGTCAGCTCCAGGTCGCCGCGAACGACGGCCTCGACAACCTGAACTTCATCGTCAACTGCAACCTCCAGCGCCTCGACGGACCCGTGCGCGGCAACGGCAAGATCGTGCAGGAGCTCGAGTCGTACTTCCGCGGCGCGGGCTGGAACGTCATCAAGCTCATCTGGGGCCGCGAGTGGGACGACCTGCTCGCCCGCGACACCGAGGGCGCGCTGCTCGACCTGATGAACAAGACGCCCGACGGCGACTTCCAGACCTACAAGACGGAGGACGGCGCCTACGTCCGCGAGAACTTCTTCGGCCGCGACCCCCGCGCCAAGAAGCTCGTCGAGGGCTACTCCGACGAGCAGATCTGGGGCCTGCGCCGCGGCGGCCACGACTACCGCAAGATCTACGCGGCCATGAAGGCCGCGACCGAGCACAAGGGCCAGCCCACCGTCATCCTCGCCCACACCATCAAGGGCTACGGTCTCGGCCGCAGCTTCGAGGGCCGCAACGCGACCCACCAGATGAAGAAGATGACGCTGGACAACCTCAAGTCGTTCCGCGACACGATGCGCATCCCGATCACGGACGCGCAGCTCGAGGAGAACCCGTACCTCCCGCCGTACTACCACCCCGGTCAGAACGACGAGGCGATCGAGTACCTGCAGGAGCGCCGCCGCGCGCTCGGCGGCTACCTCCCCGAGCGCCGCTCCAAGTACACGCAGCTGAACCTCCCCGAGGACTCGGCGTACGCGGTCGGCAAGAAGGGCTCCGGGACGCAGGAGATCGCCACCACCATGGCGTTCGTCCGCATTTTGAAGGACATCCTCCGCTCGAAGGACTTCGGCAACCGCGTCGTCCCGATCATCCCGGACGAGGCGCGCACCTTCGGCATGGACGCGTTCTTCCCGAACGCGAAGATCTACAACCCCCGCGGCCAGCACTACACGTCGGTCGACCGCGAGCTCCTCCTGGCCTACAAGGAGAGCCCGCAGGGACAGATCCTCCACGTCGGCATCAACGAGGCGGGCGCCCTCGCGGCGTTCACCGCGATCGGCACCTCCTACTCGACGCAGGGCGAGCCGCTCATCCCGGTCTACGTCTTCTACTCGATGTTCGGGTTCCAGCGCACGGGCGACGCGATCTGGGCGGCCGGCGACATGATGTCGCGCGGCTTCATGATCGGCGCCACCGCGGGGCGCACCACGCTGACCGGTGAGGGCCTCCAGCACGCGGACGGGCACTCCCCGATCCTCGCGGCGACCAACCCGGCCGTCGTGAGCTACGACCCGGCCTACGGGTACGAGATCGCGCACATCGTGCAGTCCGGACTCGAGCGCATGTACGGCGGGAAGCACACCGACCCGAACGTCATGTACTACATCACGGTCTACAACGAGCCGATCGTGCAGCCGAAGGAGCCGGAGGACGTCGACGTCGAGGGCATCGTCCGCGGCATCCACCGCATCTCCTGGGGCCAGTGGGACGGGCCGAAGGCCCAGCTCCTCGCCTCGGGCGTCGCGGTGCCCTGGGCGATCGAGGCGCAGAAGCTCCTCGCCGAGGACTGGGGCGTCTCGGCGGACGTCTGGTCGGTCACCTCGTGGAACGAGTTGCGCCGCGACGGCATCAAGGCCGAGCAGCACAACTTCCTCCACCCCGAGGACGCCGAGCAGGTGCCGTACGTGACGCAGAAGCTGGCGGACGCGAAGGGTCCCTTCGTCGCCGTCTCGGACTTCTCGCACCAGGTCCCGGACCAGCTGCGCCAGTTCATCCCGGGCGACTTCGCGACGCTCGGCGCGGACGACTTCGGCTTCTCGGACACCCGTGCAGCGGCGCGGCGCTACTTCCAGATCGACGGCCCCTCGGTCGTCGTGCGGACGCTGCAGCTGCTCGCCAAGCGCGGCGAGGTCGACCCCTCGCTCGCGGTCCAGGCGATCGAGAAGTACCGCCTCCTCGACGTCAACGCCGGCACCACCGGCAACGCGGGCGGCGAGATCTGACGGACGAGTCCGTGCTCTCGCAGGAACCCGCTCCGTCGAGTGCGCGGGGTCCTGCTCCTGCGGCGGAGCGTCCGGCCACCCGGCCGGGCGCTCCCCGCACGAAGGAGCAGACCCTCGCCTGGCTGCGCACCCTCGCCGGGGAGCTCTCGACCCAGACGATCAAGCGCCTCGAGGACACGCTGCCCTGGTACGGCAGCATGCCCCCCGGCCGGCGCTCGGCGGTCGGCCTCGTCGCGCAGGCCGGCATCACGTCGTTCATCTCGTGGTTCGACGACCCGTCGGCCACGCCGTGGATCGCGGCGGATGTGTTCGGAGCAGCTCCCCGCGAGTTATTGCGCTCCGTGTCGCTGACGCAGACGCTGCAGCTGATCAAGGTGACCGTCGAGGTCGTCGAGGACCGGATCAAGAACGGCGGCGAGGACCTCCGCGAGGCGATCCTGCTCTACTCGCGCGAGATCGCCTTCGCCGCGGCCGACGTCTACGCGCGCGCCGCCGAGGCCCGCGGTCTCTGGGACGCGCGCCTGGAGGCGCTGGTCGTCGACTCGATCCTCACGGGCGAGGCCGACGACGAGCTGCCCAGCCGCATCGCCGCCCTCGGCTGGCACGGCCACGGCGAGGTCGCCGTCCTGGTGGGCACCGCTCCCAAGATGCTCGACGTCGACCAGCTGCGCCGCACGGCCCGGCACATGGACGCCGACGTGCTGATCGGCGTGCAGGGCAGCCGTCTCGTCCTGGTCATCGGCCGCGCCGAGCCGAGCGAGAACGCGACGGAGGAGACCGGTCCGCCGGTCGCGTTCCTCGAGATCGCGGAGGCGCTCGAGCCCGGCTTCGGGACGGGCCACCTCGTCCTCGGCCACGAGGTGCCGACCCTGGTCGAAGCGTCTCGCAGCGCCCGCGCGGCACTCGCGGGGTTCGCGGTCGCCCGCTCCTGGCGGAACGCACCGCGACCGGTCAACGCCGACGACCTCCTTCCCGAGCGCGCCCTCGCCGGCGACCCGCTCGCCCGGCAGAGCCTCATCACGCAGATCTACCGGCCCCTGCAGAAGCACTCGACCGAGTTGCTGACCACGCTGTGGGCCTATCTCGACAACGGCCGCTCCCTCGAGGCGACCGCCCGCGAGCTGTTCGTGCATCCGAACACAGTGCGCTACCGCCTCAAGCGGGTCGCCGAGGTGATCGGCTGGGACGCGACGGGCGCCCGCGAGGCGCTCATCCTCCAGTCCGCCCTCATCCTCGGCTCCATGAGCGACCCGGACGGCGCCGTCCGCCGGAAGCCGTCCCGCCGCTGAGCCCCTCTGCTCACTGAAGCCCTCTGCTCACTGAAGCTCCCTGCTCACTGAAGCTCCCTGCTCGCTGAACCCCCCACCCCTGAACACTTGTAGACCCGCGACAAGCTCTTTGTGCTTTGTCAGTGGCTCCACGCGCCGCACGAGCGGGCGCAGATCGGAAGACTGGATACCGTGATCGTCGTCGTCGCCCCGGGTCAGGGCTCCCAGACCCCCGGATTCCTCGCGCCCTGGCTCGAGATCCCCTCCGTGGCCGAGCAGGTCGCCGCACACTCGGAGGCGGTCGGCATCGACCTCGCCGCGCACGGCACCGTCTCGGACGCGGACACCATCCGCGACACCGCGGTCGCCCAGCCCCTGATCGTCTCCGCGGGCCTCGTGAGCCTCGCCGCCCTCCTCGAGGGCGGACGCCGCGAGCGCATCGCGGGCATCGCCGGCCACTCGGTCGGCGAGATCACCGCGGCCGCCGGAGCCGGAGTCCTCACCGAGGCCGACGCGCTGGTGTTCGTCCGCGAGCGCGCCCGCGCCATGGCCGCTGCGGCCGCCGCCGAGCCGACCGCGATGAGCGCGGTCCTCGGCGGCGACGAGCAGGCGCTGATCACCCGGCTCGACGAGCTCGGCCTCGAGCCGGCCAACTACAACGGCGGCGGGCAGATCGTCGTCGCCGGGGCGGTCGACGCGCTCGAGGCCCTCAAGGCGGAGCCGCTGCGCGGGACCCGCGTGATCCCGCTGCAGGTGGCCGGTGCCTTCCACACCCGCTACATGGCGCCCGCCCGCGACTCCCTCGCCGGCGTCGCCTCCGGGCTGACCCCCTCCGACCCGACGCTCCGGCTCTGGACGAACCGCGACGGGTCGGTCGTCGACTCCGGCGCCGCGTTCCTCGAGCTGCTCGTCGGCCAGGTCGCCTCCCCCGTCCGCTGGGACCTCTGCATGGCGGCCTTCGCCGACGCGGGCGTCACCGGGATCATCGAGCTGGCACCCGCCGGCGCGCTGGTCGGCCTCGCCAAGCGCGGCCTCAAGGGCGTGCCGAGCATCGCCATCACGACCCCCGACGACGTGGACGCCGCCCGCGCCTTCCTCGACGAGCACGCCGCCTAGCAGGAGAGACCCCATGACGACCCCTTCCCTCACCCAGTCCAGCGGCAGCGCGTACACCCGGATCCTCGGCATCGGCGCGGCCCGCGGCGACCTCGTCGTCCCGAACGACGACCTGATCGAGCCGATCAACTCCTCCGACGAGTGGATCCGCCAGCGCACCGGCATCATCGAGCGCCGCCGCGCCTCCGCCGACGTCCACGCGGTCGACCTCGCGACCGCCGCCTCCCTCGAAGCGATCGAGAAGGCGGGCATCCGCCCGGACCAGATCGGCGTCGTGCTCGTCTCCACGATCAGCAACACCGTGCAGACCCCGTCGCTGGCCGCGCTCCTCGCCGACCGCATCGGCGCGAACCCCGCCCCGGCCTACGACATCTCGGCCGCCTGCGCCGGCTACACCTACGGCATCGCCCAGGCGGACTCCTTCATCCGCTCCGGCCTGGCCGAGTACGTGCTCGTCGTCGGAGCCGAGAAGCTGTCCGAGCTGGTCAAGCCGACCGACCGCAGCATCTCCTTCCTCCTCGGCGACGGCGCGGGCGCCGCGGTCGTCGGCCCCAGCGACTCCGCCGGCATCTCGAAGACCGTCTGGGGATCGGACGGCTCGAAGTGGGACACCGTCGGCATGGACAACCCGCTCGCGGCCTACCGCGACGGCACCGCCGAGTGGCCCACCCTCCGCCAGGACGGCCCGTCGGTCTTCCGCTGGGCGGTCTGGGAGATGGCCAAGGTCGCCAAGCAGGCGCTCGCGGAGGCGGGCGTCCAGCCCGAGGACCTCGCCGCCTTCATCCCGCACCAGGCGAACATGCGCATCATCGACGAGCTCGCGAAGCAGCTGAAGCTGCCCGAGACCGTCGCGATCGGCCGCGACATCGAGACCACCGGCAACACCTCCGCCGCGTCGATCCCGCTCGCCACCCACCGCCTGCTCGAGGAGCACCCGGAGCTGCACGGCGGACTCGCGCTGCAGATCGGCTTCGGCGCCGGACTGGTGTTCGGCGCGCAGGTCGTGGTGCTCCCCTGACCGGCGCGACCCCACCCCTAAACTGACCTACGGTCACTGACGAACACCCGAAGAACCCCCAAGGAGAGAACCATGGCACTGTCCAACGAAGAAGTCCTCGCCGGCCTGGCCGAGCTTGTCAACGACGAGACGGGCATCGCCACCGACTCCGTCGAGATGGACAAGTCGTTCACCGACGACCTCGACATCGACTCCATCTCGATGATGACCATCGTCGTCAACGCCGAGGAGAAGTTCGACGTGAAGATCCCGGACGACGAGGTCAAGAACCTCAAGACGGTCGGCGACGCGGTCCGCTTCATCGTCAAGGCGTCCGAGTAGTCGACGCCCGCGCACCCCGTCCTCGTGGCGGACACCCCGGCCGGCGACCGTCGGCCGGGGTGAGCCCGGCACCCATCCCCACGGAACAGAGAAGCTCGTCATGACCAAGAAGATCGTCGTCACCGGAATCGGTGCCAGCACTCCCCTCGGCGGGACCGCCCGGGAGTCCTGGAACGCACTCCTCGCCGGCGAATCAGGTGTCCGCTCCCTCGAGCAGGACTGGGTCGCCCAGTACGACATCCCGGTCACCTTCGCCGCCCAGGCCAAGGTGCGCCCGGAGGAGGTGCTCTCCCGCCCCGAGGCGAAGCGCCTCGACCCCTCCAGCCAGTTCGCGCTCATCTCGGCCCGCGAGGCCTGGGCCGACTCCGGCATCACCGACGTCGACCCGCTCCGCGTGGGCGTCGACTACTCGACCGGTATCGGCGGCCTCTGGACCCTCGTCGACGCGTGGGACACCCTCCGCGAGCGCGGTCCCCGCCGGGTCCTGCCGATGACCATCCCGATGCTCATGCCCAACGCGGCCGCCGCCGCGATCAGCATGGCCATCCCCTCCCGCGCCTACGCCCGCACCGACGTGTCGGCCTGCGCCTCCAGCACCGAGGCCCTCGCGAACGCCTACGAGCACATGCAGCTCGGCCTCGCCGACGTGGTCATCGCCGGCGGCACGGAGTCGGTCGTCCACCCGCTCCCGATCGCCGCCTTCGCGTCGATGCAGGCACTCTCGCGCCGCAACGACGACCCGGCGACCGCCTCGCGCCCCTACGACGTCTCCCGCGACGGCTTCGTCCTCGGAGAGGGCGCCGCGACGCTCATCCTCGAGACCGAGGAGCACGCCCTCGCCCGCGGAGCCCGCATCTACGCGGAGCTCGCCGGCGGCGCCGTCACCAGCGACTCGTACCACATCACCGCACCGGACCCCGAGGGCTCCGCCGCCGCCCGCGCCATGATCGGCGCCCTCGAGCAGGCCGGAGCAGCGCTCACCGACGTCACCCACGTCAACGCCCACGCGACGAGCACCCCGGTCGGCGACATCGCCGAGTACCGCGCCCTGCTGCGCGTCTTCGGCGACCACCTCCCGAACATCGCCGTCTCCGCGACCAAGGCGGCCACCGGCCACCTCCTCGGCGGCACCGGCGCGCTCGAGGCCATCTTCACCGTGCTCGCCCTCCACGAGCGCACCGCGCCCCCCACCATCAACCTCTTCGAGCAGGACCCCCAGATCCCCCTCGACGTCGTCACCAGCCCCCGCGCCCTCGGCGACGGACCGCTGGTCGCCATCTCGAACTCGTTCGGGTTCGGGGGGCACAATGCTGTTGCCGCTTTCCGGACGGTGTAGCGAGGCGTAGCCCCGCTCCACCGTGCGGAGAGCGGGCTGCGCCGCTCCTTGCGCGGCGCAGGCGCGTCCGCTGGGGAGGGGGGTCGGGTCTCCGAGGGCCGGTGCGGTGCGGCGACGGTGATCCGCTGGAACGCGGATCCCCGGATACGCCTCGTGTCGCGAGGGACCTGCACCACCGTGCGGGTGGGCGCTGGTGGCCACACCGTGCTGGTGGGAGCGCGGGCTTCGCCGCGACTCGGGTCGCATGCTCCGATCACGGAAGCTGTCCGAGTGGGAGCGCGGGCTTCGCCGCGACTCGGGTCGGACGCTTCGGTTCACGCAGCTGAGCTCGAGGGGAGCGCGGGCTTCGCCGCGGCTCGGTCCGATCGTGTCGTGCAGAAAATCGGTGCGGGCGACCGCGCAAGGACCACGCCGCCCTCTGCCGGCTCGTGTGGCCCTTGCCGACGTCCAGGTCGAAGATGCCTGAGGCGCGAGCAGCACCCGCGAGGCGTATCCGACGGTCGTCAGCTTATCCGCGTCGCCGAACGCGAGACGCCCTACGGAACCCGACCACCTCCCCGAGCCGACCGCGCGACGCCGCACAGGGAACGGCGTCGGATCAGCTCACCCGACCCCGTGCATCCAGACGACGGGGGCGAAATCGCCGCCGTAGCGGAAGGGCTCGAGCTCGTCCTCCCAGGCCTGGCCGAGGGCGAGACGCAGTTCGCGGTGCAGCTCGATGGGGTCGGCGCCGGCGAGCTCCATGGCGGAGCGGATGCGGTCCTCGGGCACGACGGTGTTCCCCGCGCTGTCGGTCTGGGCGTAGAAGATGCCGAGCTCGGGCGTGTGCATCCAGCGGCCGCCGTCGACGCCGGGCGAGGGCTCCTCGGTGACCTCGTAGCGGACGTCCGCCCAGCCGCGGAGGGCGGACGCGATGACCGCACCGGTTCCGACAGGGCCTTCCCAGGCGAACTCGGCGCGCAGCGTGCTGCGGAGCACGGGCTGCTCGATCCAGGCGAAGTTCACGGCACGACCGAGAGCGCGACCTGTCCCCCACTCGAGGTGGGGGCAGAGCGCGCGGGGGGCGGAGTGCACGAAGAGCACACCCCGAGTCTGCTGCGCCACCATGGTGTCCTCCGTTCGTCCCGGTGCGTCTTCCCCAACGACCCGGACCACGGAACACTCTGCGGTGCGCCTTCTTCGATTATGACGGTGGACGTGCCACCACGCCCGATCATGCAGGAGCGGCGGACCTCCGTCAAGGCGGCTCGCCGCGCCTGCTCGACCGGCCGCGTCCGGCTCCTGCCTATACTCGGGTCGTCCGCGCCGCCGGACGCCGCACACCGCCAGACGCCCGCCGGGAGGAGCACCGTGTCCGTCCGCGACGGTCTGCTCGCCCTGCTCACGCTCGGCCCCGCCTACGGCCTCCAGCTGCACGCCGAGCTCCTCGACCGTGCCGCGCACCGGCCGCGGGTCAACGTCGGCCAGATCTACTCGACGCTCGAGCGCCTGCGCGAGCGCGGCCTCGTCGTCTCGGCCGGGTCCACCGACGACGGCCTCCCCCTGCACGCGCTCACCGACGAGGGCCGCACGGAGGCCGCCGCCTGGCTGACGGGTGACGGAGCGTCCCCGGAGGAGGACTGGGACGACGTCCTCGACCGGGTGATGCTGGCGTCGAGCCTGTCCGGCGCCGACCTCGCCGCCGTCCTCGACGCGTACGAGAGCGCGCTGCCCGCCACCGCCGACGAGCAGGCGGAGGAGGAGGACCCGCACCCACAGCGCCGCCTCGCCGCGATCGCCGCCCGCGTGCGGGAGGAGTCCCTGCGTCGCCTCCTCGTGGCGGCCCGCGACGAGCTCACGGGCGACGGGCCGGGACGGGGCGTCCGCGGGTACGCCCTCGAGCGTCCCCGCCGGGGCCGTCGCGCCTCGAGCCGGGACGAGACAGGCACGGGTGCCGTCGCCTAGGGTGGTTCGCATGTCCCGCACCCCCCTCGGTCTCCGCGTCCCCTCCCGGGCGCGCCGGCGCCTCGTCGCCGCCGGAGCGGGCACGGTCCTCGTCCTGTGCGCCGCCCTCGCCGCACCGCTCTCCGCGTCCGCCGCCTACGACCCGTCCGACTACCCCTCGTGGTCCGATGTCGAAGCCGCGAAGTCGAGCGAGAGCGCCACCGCCGCCGAGGTCGACCGCATCACCGCCTTCCTCGCCGACCTGCGCGACCAGGCCGCCGCTCTCACCGACGCCGCCATCAGCCGCGCCGCCGAGGCGGACGCCGCGCAGAGCGCTCTCGACGAGGCGACCCAGCGCGTGAGCGCCCTGGAGGAGCGGGCCTCCGCCGCCCGCTCGGACGCCGACGCCGCGAAGGAGCAGGCCGGCCGCCTCGCCGCGCAGCTCTACCGCAACGGCGGGACCGATGCGACGCTGAACCTCCTCATCGGCGGCGACGAGTCGAGCGAGCTGCTCTACCGCCTCGGCACCATGACGCAGCTCACCCAGCAGACCAGCCGGCTCCAGACCGCGGCGCAGTCGACCGAGAACCAGGCCGTCTCCCTCGCCGCCCAGGCCGAGCAGGCCCGGGGCGAGCGCGTCTCCCTCGCCTCTGCCGCGGCCGACGCGCTCTCGGCCGCCCGCTCCGCTCAGGCCGAGGCCGACGCCAAGGTCGCCGACCAGGAGAAGTACAGCCAGGAGCTCTACACCCAGCTCGCCTCGCTCAAGAACACCACCGCCGAGATCGAGCGGGAGTACGCCGACGGCCAGGACGCGAAGTCGGCCTTCGAGGAGCAGCAGCGCCTCTCCCGCCTCGCCGCCGAGGCCGAGGCCGCCCGCCAGCGCTCGGCGTCGGCCCCCGCCGCGGCCGCGGCTCCGGCAGCGCCCTCCAACAGCGGTGGCGGCGGCGGCCCGGTCGAGCTCGGCGACGACGACCCGACGGGCGCGCGCAACAGCTCCGCCAAGACCATCGCCGCCCTCGGCACCTACGCCGGCCGCACCGACGGCCTCTCCCCCGCGCAGGCCCAGGCCTACGCCCGCACCGCCGTCGGCCGCTTCGGCTGGGGCGCGGACCAGGTCGACCGATGCCTCATCCCGCTGTGGAACGGCGAATCGGGATGGCGCTGGAACGCGTTGAACCGCTCCTCCGGCGCCTACGGCATCCCCCAGGCCCTGCCGGCGAGCAAGATGGCCAACTCGGGAGCCGACTACCAGACGAACGCGGCGACGCAGGTCGACTGGGGGCTCTCCTACATCAAGAGCGCTTACGGCTCGCCCTGCAACGCGTGGTCGAGCTGGAACAGCCGCTCGCCGCACTGGTACTGAGCCCGCGCCTCACTTCGCCTGGTCGTAGGAGTCGACCACGGCGACGGTGACCGGGAAGTCGACCTCGCCCTCCCCGAAGAGCGAGCGTCCGGCGCGCACCGCCGCCTCGCGGACGATCGCGGCGACCCGCTCGCCGGCGTCGGCGGGAGCGTGCACGATCACCTCGTCGTGCAGGAAGTAGACGAGGTGCGCCCGGCCGACCGCGCCGCCCTCAGCTCGCAGTCGTGCCCGCAGCTCGCCCATCCAGCACAACGCCCACTCGGCCGCGGTCCCCTGCACCACGAAGTTGCGGGTGAAGCGCCCCCACTCGCGCGCTCGCGCCGCATCGGTCGAGAGCCCCTCGGGCCCGGGAGGCGAGCTGCGCCCGAGCCGCGTCGAGACGCTCTCGCCGCGCTTCCCCGCCCGCGCCGCCGCCTCGACGTGTGCGACCGAGCGCGGGTAGGCGCGGGCCAGCCTCGGGAGCAGCCGCCCGGCCTCGCCGCTCGTCGCTCCGTACATCGCCCCCAGCATCGCGACCTTCGCCCGCGGTCGATCGGGGACCACGCCGGCGTCGACGATGCCCTGGTAGAGGTCGCGGCCCCGCCCCGCGGCGGCCATGGCCGAGTCGCCCGAGAGCGCGGCGAGGATGCGCGGCTCGAGCTGCGCCGCATCCGCGACCACGAGGCTCCAGCCCGTGTCCGCGGTGACCGCGGCGCGGATCTGCCGCGGCAGCTGCAGCGCCCCTCCGCCCGAGGTCGCCCAGCGGCCGGTGACGACGCCGCCCACCACGTACTCCGGGCGGAACCGCCCGTCGCGCACCCACGCGTCGAGCCAGGCCCAGCCGTTGGCGGTGAGGAGGCGGGAGAGCTTCTTGTACTCCAGGAGCGGCGGCACCGCGGGGTGCTCGATGGACTGCAGCTCCCAGGAGCGCGTCGACTCGACCGGCAGTCCCGCGCGCCGCAGCGCCTTGAGGAGCTCGGCGGGCGAGTCGGGGTTGAGCTCGGGCGCGCCGAGCGCGTCGCGCAGGCGGCCGGCCAGCGCCTCCAGCCTGGCCGGGCGGCCGCCGAAGAGCGGGCGGGGGCCGAGCATCCCGGTGAGCACCCGGTCGTGCACGTCGGCGCGCCATGGCAGTCCTGCATGGGCGATCTCGCGCGCGATCAGCGCGCCGACGGACTCGGCGGCGAGCAGCAGGCGGAGCCGGCCGGCCTCGACGGCGCCGGCGAGCGCCTCCTCCTGACGGGCGAGCTCGAGGACGGGGTCGAGCCCGTCGGAGCCGCCCGCCGCCTCCTCGAACCCGATCAGCGTGTCCAGCGCGGCGGGGGCTGCGGCTCCCGCGTCCCACGGGTCGAGGGGCGAGCGCGCGAGAGCCGATCCGGCGGCGGCGACGGATCGGCGGAGGATCGCGCGGGCCAGCCGGAGGTCGTGGCACCGGGCGACGACCACCCCGGCCGACAGCAGTGCGGGGTACCACCGCGCGGTGTCGTCCCACACCCAGCGCGGGCGCTCCGGCTCCCGCTCCCGGACGAACGCCGCCAGCTCGCCCGGACCCCGACCGCTCCGGGCCTCGGCGCCGCCGACGGGGTCGACCGCCCGCCACGCCCCGGTGGGGCCGCCGACGAGTGCGAGGAGCATCGGGCCATTCTCCCCCGTGGCGGACACGGAGGCCGCCGTTGCCGGGACGGCCGGGCCCCTGATCGCGGGAGGAGTCACGGCGACGGCCGCGAGGGCGGGTAGCCGGGGAAGGGCTTCTCCTGCGCCGTCGGCGGCTGATGGGCCCACAGGGCGGCCGCGATGGTGTCCATCGAGCGGGAGTAGCCCACGAGCGTCCGCTTCTCCGGCTCGGCCGCCCAGGTGACCGCGCGGAACCAGGTCTCGCGGTACGGGCCGGTCTCGATGCGGCGCACCAGGCCGATCCTGCCGGTGCGCAGGGCGTCGACCATCACCCACTCGTCCTGCCCGCTGCTGCGCAGCATCTGGAGCGGACTCCACTCGATCATCGCGCCTCCCACCGGTCGATCCGCGGCCGTGGCGAGCACGAGCGCCGCGGCGTACACTCGCAGACTATCGAACACATGTTCGAACGGCCAACCGGGTCCGGCGAGTGAACGGGAGCACGACGATGGCGGTGATCGACGAGACGGCGCTGGTCTCGACCGACGGCGAGGGAGTGCCGATCGCGCTCGAGTGGCGGGGCGGGAGCTACCGCGTGACCGACCGGCCGACGGTGTGGACCTGCACGAGCGAGTGGTGGGCGCCCCTCGAGGGGTTCCCACCGACGTTCGGGCGCACGCCGGTGAGCATCGGCGGCTGGCGCTTCCAGGCGACGGACCTCGAGACCGGCGGAGCGTTCGTGCTCGACGTGGTCGCGTCGACGGAGCCGCAGTGGAGCGTGGTGCGGATCTACGAGTAGTGCCGGCGCGAGGCCGGCCGGGAGGCTACTTGTCGGCCGACCAGGGAGCCCGCGTCATGGCGATGAGAGCCGCGACTCCGGAGACGAGGCCGACACCGGCGATGGCGGACACGACGAGCCAGAGAACGAGTTCCATGCCGCCAGTCTACCGAGCCCCGGAGCGGATCCTCTCCGCCCCGCTTCCATCCCCCGGCTATGGAATAGCCTGGACAGAGTGACCGACGCCCCCACCCGCGCGAGTGTCGGACTGCGCTCGGAGCGCGGCCCGATCCTGCTGTCCCTGATGATCTCGACCGCTCTGGTCGCCCTCGACGCCACGATCCTCTCGACGGCCGTGCCGTCGATCGTCGCCGACCTCGGCGGCTTCGAGCAGTTCCCCTGGCTGTTCTCGATCTACCTGCTGGCCCAGGCCGTCTCCGTCCCCCTCTACGGCAAGCTCGCCGACGTGATCGGGCGCAAGCCCATCATGCTGATCGGCATCGCGCTGTTCCTGGTCGGCTCGCTCCTGTGCGGCCTCGCCTGGAGCATGCCCGCGCTCATCGCGTTCCGGGCTCTGCAGGGACTGGGGGCCGGAGCGATCCAGCCGATGGGCATCACCATCGCCGGCGACATCTACACGGTCGCCGAACGCGCGAAGACCCAGGGCTACCTGGCGAGCGTCTGGGGCATCTCCTCGGTCGTCGGGCCGACTCTCGGCGGCGTGCTCTCGGACCTGGGCGCCTGGCGCGGCATCTTCCTCGTCAACATCCCCCTGTGCCTCCTGGCGGCGTTCCTCCTGATCCGCAGCTTCCGCGAGACCACGCGGGGCGAGAAGCAGCGGATCGACGTGGCCGGCGCCTCCGTGCTCGCCGTCGGCACCGCGCTGCTCATCCTCGGACTGCTCGAGGGCGGCAGCGCCTGGCCGTGGCTCTCCCCCGCCGGAGTCGGCGTGTTCGTCGTCTCGGCCCTCGCGTTCGCCGGCTTCGTCGCGATCGAGCGGCGTGCGGCAGCCCCGGTCCTCCCCCTCTGGGTCCTCACGCGGCGCGTGCTGATCTCCACCAGCCTCGTCTCGGTGACCGTCGGCGCGATCACGCTCGGCGTCACCTCGTACTTCCCGACCTTCGCGCAGGGCGTTCTCGGCAGCTCCGCCCTCGGCGCGGGCTTCGCCGTCGCCGCGATGACGCTCGGCTGGCCGGTCGCGGCGAGCCTGTCGGGCCGGCTCTACCTGCGCATCGGCTTCCGCAACACCGGCTTCCTCGGAGCGGGGCTCGTCGTGATCGGCACGGCGCTGACCATCCTGCTCGGCTCCTCCTCGACGCTGTGGGAGATCGCCGGCTTCTGCGTGCTGATCGGCGCCGGCATGGGGCTCGTGGCGACTCCGACGCTGATCCGGGCGCAGTCGAGCGTCGACTGGAACGAGCGCGGAGTGGTCTCCTCGACCAACTTCTTCGCCCGGAACATCGGCAGCGCCGTCGCCGTGGCCGTCTTCGGCGCGATCGTGAACGCGAAGGCGGGCGGCGGCGTCCCCGCACCGGCGGACCTCGCCGAGGGCACCCGCTTCGTCTGCATCGCGCTCACGGTCCTCGCCGTGGGCATGCTCGCCGCGGTCTGGGCGATGCCGAAGGAAGGGCGCCCCGCGTCCGAGCGCGCCTAGCCCTCGCGTCGCGCCGCGGCCGTCGCCCGCAGGTGGTCGCGGTGGGTCCGACGCACCCGGTGCGTCCAGCGCTGCAGGGACGACCCCATCCCGGGGTGCCGCGCCAGCGTGTGCAGAGCGCGGTCGAAGCGGCGGAGCATGTCGGCGAAGGCGCCGAACGGGCGCGCCGAGATGCCGACCTCGAGGTGGCGGTCGAGCACGATCCGGTGCCGGAGTCCCAGGTGCACGCTGATCTCGACGTCGTCGTGCACGTAGGCGTCGTGCCGGTGCATCTCCTCCGCGATCTCCTCCCACGCCGACCGGCGGACGGCGCAGTTCGAGCCGAAGAGCGGCCAGTTGGCCAGCGCCGACCCCATCAGCACGAAGTAGGCGTCCATGTAGGCGACCCGCGCGATCACCCGGGCGATCGGACCGAGCTCGTCGAAGCGTCCGGGACCGGTCACCGCTCCGACCTCGGGATCGGCGAAGTGGCCGGCCAGGCGCGCCAGCCAGTCGGGTCCCGGGCGGGAGTCGGCGTCGAGCCGCGCGAGGACGTCGCCGTGCGCCTCGTCGAAGCCGTGCGCCGTGCTCGCCGGGATCCCGGCGCCGTCGTGCCGCACCACCCGCGCGCCCGCCGCCCGCGCGACGTCGGCGCTGTCGTCGGTGCTGCCGTCGTCGACGACGACGATCTCGAACGGAGCGAGCGTCTGCTCGCGGAGGAGCTCGAGCAGCTGCTCGAGGTGGCGGGCGTCGTCCTTCACGGGGACGACGACCGAGATGCGCCGGTGATCCATCCGCCCAGTCAACGCGATCGGGGCGCTCAGCGGGGACACCGCCACGCGTCACGCGCGAGCCCGGACCTGTCAACCGGCTCCCGAGCGCTCCGGAGCCGCTGATGGGATCGATCCGTGTCCGCCGGATCGGCGGCTCGATCGAGACAGGAGACGACATGACTCAGGGACCTCGGGACTTCCGGCCCACCCGTGCACTGGTGACCGCCTCGGACTCCGGCATCGGCCGGGCGACCGCGGTGGCACTGGCCGAGGCGGGAATGGACGTCGGCATCACCTGGCAAAGCGACGAGGAGGGCGCGCAGGGCACAGCGGAGGAGGTGCGCTCCCTCGGCCGGCGCGCCGAGATCGCGCGCCTCGACACGACGGATCTGGAGGGCGCGGGCGATGTGATCGACGACCTCGCGGATCGACTGGGCGGGCTCGACGTCGCCGTCAGCAATGCGGGCGGGGGTGGGGGCGAGCCCTTCCTCGAGCAGAGCCTCGACAGCTGGCGCTCGACCGTCGCCCTCAACCTCGACGGTGCTTTCGTCTGCCTCCAGCGCGCCGCGCGGCGCATGGCGGCCCAGGGCACGGGCGGCAGGATCATCGCGGTCACCAGTGTCCACGAGCACCAGCCGCGGGTCGGCTCCGTCGCCTACACCGCTGCCAAGCACGGGCTGGGCGGGCTGCTGAAGGTCGCCGCGCTCGAGCTCGGCTCCCTCGGCATCACTGTCAACGCCGTCGCCCCCGGAGAGATCGCCACGCCGATGAACGACGCCGAGGACGTGGACCCCTTCACGATCGACCGCCCCGGCATCCCTCTCGGCCGCCCCGGCGACGCCCGCGAGATCGCGGCGGTGGTCGCCTTCCTGGCCTCTCCCGCCGCCTCCTACATCACCGGATCCTCGTACGTCGTCGACGGCGGGATGCTGCAGATGGGGCCGCAGGCCGGCTCCCACCTCCGGCAGGACGACTGGCGCGAGGCCTGAGCCGCCGACCACGGCGCCCGCCCGCCGGGTACTCTCGAAGAGGTGCTCCGGCGGGCGGGGCGCTTGCTCCGGGATGTAGGTGACGCACGTGTGGTTCCGGCGTCGACGCAGGTTCAAGATGGAGCCGTACGACCCCGATGAGAACCCGTCGCGCGAGCCCGCCTCCGTCGAGGAGGCCGCCGAGGAGGGCCTGATGCTCGCGCAGTACGCGAGCCGGATGGCCGTGAAGAACCGGGTGCTGATGGACGGCCTCGGCGCCGACGTCCCCTTCGACTCGGGCCGCTACTCCGTGGTCGCCGCGGAGGAGCTCGAGAAGCTGGCGCGCGAGTCCGAGGCGGCCGCTGAGCGCCTCCGCGGCATCGCCGCCGACGTGACCTCGGTGGGCGGCCGCTCCGACCACGTGCACGACTACCGCTCGGCCGACGTCGACAACCTCGACCACCGCGAGCGGCTCTCGCTCCTCGTCGCCGACTCCCTCCACAGGCGGGCACAGGACGAGGAGTACCTCGCGAGGCTCGTCGACGACGCCCGTCAGGACGCGTGGCGCGAACTCGCGCAGTCGATCGAGGAGACCCTCGACCGCACCTCGCGGATCGACCCGGACGACGAGGAGTACCGCCGCGACCGCTCGGTGCGGATGGCGCTCGTGGTCGTCGACGACCTGGTCACGCTGGCGGAGGAGCGCGGCGTCAGCCTCGAGGACTGACGGGCCGGTCGCAGGACGGCGGCACGCGGTGCAGGGCTCAGGCCCAGCCGGCGCGGAACGACTCGGTCGCCTCGGCGGAGCGCTCCCGGACCGACTCCAGCAGCTCCTCCATGGTGGAGCTGCGGAGGAACGCGAGCCGGTCGAGCTCGGTGACCGGTGCGACGCCGGCGAGCTGCCAGGCGTGCGCGGCCGGATCCTCGGCGAGCTCGACGACCGCGCCGTAGCGCTGCTCGACGAACTCGCTCGCGACCGCCAGTGCCGTGCGGACCGCCGATTCCGCCGCGGCCAGCGCGGGGGCGTGCTTCTCGTCCCACTCCAGATCGGGCAGGAGCCGGACCTCGGCGCGCGGGTACGGGTCGTCCTCGTACCAGCGGACGACCTCGAAGCGCTCCTCGCCGACCGAGT
This sequence comes from Rathayibacter sp. AY1B5, assembly GCF_002932795.1. Lineage (NCBI taxonomy): Bacteria > Bacillati > Actinomycetota > Actinomycetes > Micrococcales > Microbacteriaceae > Rathayibacter > Rathayibacter sp. AY1B5. Next base: position 44,165 of record NZ_PSWM01000012.1, on the reverse strand, counting down.
CGAGCGTGACGAACGACTCCGCCCCGTCGATGTTCAGGATGCGCGCGCGGGCACCGACCGCGAACCGCTGGTCGCCGCCGCCCACCTCCTGGCCGCGCTCGATGAGCACGACGCCGAACGCGAGGGTCTCGTCCTCGAGGACGTCGCCGAGCATCCGCAGGTACCGCGGCTCGAACAGCCGGAGCGGGAGCGGCATGTGCGGCAGGAGCACGGAGCCGAGCGGGAACATCGGAAGGTCAGGCACAGGATCAGGCAATCACGTCGAGCGGGGAGCGGCCAGTACGGGCGCGGCGCGTCGGGACGTGCTAGCGCATCGCGCCACCGCGTCGTCCGCTCGCGAATGCTCGCCACGCCTCGGACGATCTCCGACGGCCCGGCCCCGCCCGCGAGGCTCCCACCCAGACTGGGAGCATGGATCTCGCCGAACTCCGAGCCGTCGTCCGCGCGGACCTGGCCGCCAAGGGCCACGCCTCCGACCGGCTCACCGTCCTCGTCCTCCGACTCGGGCAGTACTCGAGCTCTCGGAGGACCAGACTCCCCCTCCACCTCGTCTGGACCCGCATGATCGTCGGAGCCGAGCTGCCGCCGACCGCTCAGGTCGGGCCCGGCCTGCGTCTCCCCCACTGGGGCCGCGGCGTGATCCTGCACCCGCGCACGGTCATCGGGAGGAACGCGTTCATCTACCACGGCGTCACCATCGGCGAGTCGAAGGGCCGGACCCCCGTCATCGGCGACGACGTCTACATCGGCGCCCGCGCGACGATCGTCGGGGACGTGACCGTCGGCGACCGTGTGCGGATCGGAGCCGGCGCCGTCGTCGTCCGCGACGTCGCCTCCGACTCGTCCGCGGTCGGCGTACCGGCGAGGACCGCGTCGGCGCCGTCCTGAGGCACGGCCCGTCGGCACGACGGGGCCATCGCGGGACGACCCGCGCGCTCCGACGGGACCGGCATCAGCTCGATGCCCGACCCGGCACTGGAGGGAAGGGACCATTGCGGGTGGAGCGGAGTAGGGCGTACGGGACTTGAACCCGTGACCGACGGATTATGAGTCCGCTGCTCTGACCGGCTGAGCTAACGCCCCGCGGCGGCCGTCCGAGCGGCCGTCAGGTGGCGGCGGGTGCGGACGCTGCGTCGGAGGCCGGAACGGCCACCGGCTCACCACGATACAGGGTCTCGAAGGTGCTGATCGTGCGGTTGATGTCGTGCGCGGCGACGATGCGGAGGGAGGCGCGCTTCATCGCCTCGAAGTCCTCCCGGTCGGCCGTGAGCACGGCGGTGAGGCGCTCGGCGAGGGCCTCGGCGCTGCCCGGAGCGAAGAGGTAGCCGTTCTCGCCGTCGTGCACGAGGTGCGGGAGGGCCATCGCGTCGGCGGCGACGACGGGGAGGGCCGAGGCCATCGCCTCCATCGTCGCGATGCTCTGCAGCTCGGCGATGGACGGCATGGCGAACACGGTGGCGCGGGTGTACGCCTCCTTGAGATCGGCGTCCGAGACGTAGCCGGTGAAGCGGACACGGTCGGCGATGCCGAGGGTCGTGGCGAGCTGCTGGAGGTTGCGCATCTGGTCGCCGCCGCCGACGATCTCGAGCTTCGCGTCGAGCGCCGGGTCGAGCAGGGCGACCGCGCGGAGCAGGACGTCGATGTGCTTCTCGCCGGTCACCCGGCCGACGAAGAGGATCGAGTTGCCGGCGCGCGCCTCGAAGTCGGGCGTGTAGTTGTCGGCGTCGATGCCGCAGGAGATCGAGTGGACGCCTCGGAGGCCCGTGTACTTCTCGAGGAACTGCGCGGCCTTGCGGGTCGGCGTGGTGACCGCCTCGGCCCGGCCGAAGGTGCGGCGCGCGGCCCGCCACGCCATCGCCACGGCCTTGGCCTGCACGGCCTTCGGCAGGAGGGTGAACTCGAGCATGTTCTCGGGCATGAAGTGGTTCGTGCCGACGATGCGGATGCCGCGCTTGGCCGCCTCGATCCCGAGGCCGCGGCCGACGATGATGTGCGACTGGAAGTGCACGACGTCGGGCTTCACCTCGTCGAGGATGCGCGCGCTGTTCTGCCGGATCCGCCACGGCATCGCGAAGCGCAGCCAGTCGTGCGGGTACCAGCGCCAGCTGTAGAGGCGGTGCACGATGATCCGCTGGCCCTCGTGCGTCTCGACCCGGGTGCCGCTCCAGCCGTCGGCCGAGGGGGCGACGACGTGCACCTCGTGGCCGCGCTGCGCGAGACCGGCGGCGAGGCGCTCGGCGAACTTCGCGGCTCCGTTCACGTCGGGGGCGAAGGTGTCGCAGCCGATCACGACCGTCAGCGGTCGGGAGTCGGGCGATCCCGGTCGGGACGCGTCGCGGGGATCTGACACGGGAGGTCCTATCGGTGTCGTGCCGCTCGGGGAGAGAAGGGAGCGATCGGCGGAGGTCGGTCGGTTTCGTGGCTCTCGGCGCGGACCCATTGTAGGCAGAGGAGTCCTCACCACCCGGGATCCCGCGCCGTCAGCGCGCCTGCGGGTGGTGCTTGGCGAGGAGGAAGACGCCGTAGATGGCGACGGCACCGGCCGCGATGAAGAGCGGGATCGCCCACGGTGCCGCGTACTGCGCCTCCCCGAGCACGACGATGCCGATCGCGACGGCGACCAGCGGGTCGATGACGGTGAGGCCCGCGACGACGAGGTCCGGCGGGCCGGAGGAGTACGCGTTCTGCACGAAGTACCCGCCGAGCGCCGTGGCGGCCAGGAGCGCGACGATGCAGACCACCGTCAGCGGGTCGAACTCGCCGTACTTGATGCGGTTGAGCACGACCTTCGCGAGCGTCGCGACGAAGCCGTAGACCACTCCGGCGCCCACGATGTAGAAGATCGCCTTCGCTCCGCGGCGGAAGACGCGGAAGGCGATGACGAAGACCGTGAGCACCACGGCGAGGATCACGAGGATCGTGATGAGCTCGGGCGTCTGGATCGATTTGTCCACCGCGTTGAAGGCCGCGACGAGGACGAACGTGCCGACGCCCCCGACGCAGAGGACGATCGCCCGGATCGACGCGGCGTTCAGGCGCACCCTGCTGACCCGTGCGTTCACGACCGCGGTGATCACGAGCGCCACCGCTCCGAGCGGCTGCACCACGATGAGCGGGGAGAAGCCGAGGCTGGTCAGCTGGAAGACGATCGCGAGACCCAGGAGGAGGGTGCCGATCACCCACGAGGGGCGCGAGAGCAGGGCGACCAGCTGGCCGCCGCTGAGCCCCGACGAGCCGGAGCGCTTCGAGAACCGCTCCACCTTCGCCACTCCGCGGTGCTGGAACTGCGCGCCGAGGGAGAGGAACACCGCGCCCACGAGGGCGATCGGGATGCCGATGAACTTCGCCGGGTCGTTGAGGAGTTCGGCGAGATCGGCGGGCATGGGGTCGACCCTACCCAGAACGCCTCCGGGAGTCCTCCGACGCACGGGTGAGGGTCTGAGCCCAGCGGATGATCCTCGCGGACCCGGTCGGCGGCCCCGCGGTACCCTGTCCCCCATGGCCGTCCTCCCCATCCGCATCGCCGGCGACCCCGTCCTGCACTCCCCCGCCGCCCCCGTCGTCGAGTTCGACGACGCGCTGCGCACCCTCGTCGCCGACATGTTCGAGACGATGGACACCGCCCCCGGAGTCGGCCTCGCCGGCCCGCAGGTCGGCGTCCCGCTGCGCCTGTTCGTCTACGACTACGCCGACGACGACGGCACCCCCCGCCGCGGCGTCGCGATCAACCCCGAGCTGTACGTCACGCCGACCCCGCTCGGCGAGGCGGACGAGGACACGGAGTCGGAGGGGTGCCTGTCCTTCCCCGGCGAGCGCTTCCCGCTCCGCCGCTCCGAGCGCGCGATCCTCCGCGCGGTCGACCTCGAGCAGGAGCCGTTCGAGATCGTCGCGGACGGCTGGTTCGCCCGAGTGTTCCAGCACGAGTTCGACCACCTCGACGGCGTGCTCTACATCGACCGCCTCGAGCACCACTACCACAAGCCGGTCGCGAAGATCACCCGCAAGCGCGGCTGGGGCGGACCCGGCGTCTCGTGGCTGCCCGGCGTGGAGCACCTCGAGGACTGACTCGGGCCGCGAGAACGCAGGAGTCGTCGCACTCGAGCGCGAGTGCGACAACTCCTGGGGACCCGGGCGGCGGGCGGGCGGCCTCACTGCTCGCGATCGGCTTCCCGAGGAGGTGCGTTCCGCGGAGCGGGCCCTGTCGGACTAGCCGGGGAACCCTGACAGGTCGACCCCGTGCACGCCGTTGTGATGGCGGATCGCGGGGAACGAGGCGGTGACGCTCCGGCCGACGCCGGGCGTCCGCTTCTCGGTCACGTCGCCGCCGAAGAGGGCGGCGCGCTCGCGCAGCTCGGCGAGCGCGGGGCTGTCGATGCGCTCGGTGAGCGAGCGCAGGTCCGCCTCGAGAGCGCTGGCGTCCTGCTCCGCCGCGCCGTGCTGCTCGCGGTCGTCGTCGACCTCCACCCGCAGGCCCGTGGTCGTCCACCGGGAGCTGATGCGGACCTCGGTCCCCGCGCCGCCGGTCTCCAGCGCCGAGTCGAAGGCGTACTCGAGCACCCGGAGCACGGCCACCTCGGCGCCGTCCTGCAGCGGGAACGGCTCGCCGAACGACTCCTCGCGGACGCTCAGGCCGCGCTCGCGGGCACCCTCGATCAGAGGGGCGGATCCGCCGGTGCGCGGCAGCTCCCCCGGATCGACGGAGGCGACGGTCGCGATGCGGCGCAGCTGCGCCAGCGAGGCCTCGGCCGCCCGCACGGCACGCTGCGCCGACCGCGCGGCTGCGGCGGGGTCGCGGTCGATCGTGAGCCGGACGCTCTCGGCCTCCTCGACGACGTGCGCGGCGCTGCGGACCGCGAGCTGCTCGAGCTCGCCGACGATGCGGAGCCTCGCCTCCTGCTCGCCGACCGCCAGCTCGAGGCGGACGACGCGCGCCGCCTCCTCCGCACGGCTCTCGGCGGCACGGCGCTCGGCGCCGACGGCGCGGCGCCACAGCACGACGACCGCGACCAGGGCGATCAGGGCGAGGACGAGGACGACTTCGAGCACGACGGCCTCCGGGGGGACGGGACGGGTTCGGCACAGGGGCGCCGGAGAGAGATCGTACCCGCGCCCCGGACAGCGGACCTGAGGCCGCGGAGGGGGTTGCGGAGCCGGACTCAGCCGTCGGAGCGCACGGAGCGGGTGACGGTGAAGCGGCGGTCGCGGGCCACCACCGAGGTCGGCCCGACCGCCCGGCGCAGCTCGGCCGGGTGCGCGAGGTGGGAGTTGAAGACCGTCCACAGCACGCCTCCGGGGCGCAGCACGCGGCCGGCCGCACGGAGCATGCGCCGGGCGACGAGGTCGGTGACGGCTCCGTCGGAGTGGAACGGCGGATTGCAGAGCACGACGTCGACCGAGGACGGCTCCAGCGTCGAGGCGTTGTCGTCGCGGAGGACGCGGACGGGCAGCTCGTTGGCCGCCGAGGTCGCCCGGGCGGACTCGACCGCGGCACGCGAGGTGTCCGTCGCGGTCACGGCGAGGTCGGGGCGGGCCCGGGCCACGACGGCGGCGAGCACGCCGGTTCCGCAGCCCAGGTCGAGGGCGGTGCCCGCGGGGAGGGAGTCGAGGTCGAGGGCGGCGAGCAGGGCGCGGGTGCCGAGGTCCAGGCGCGCCCCGGCGAAGGCTCCCGGCAGCGCGACGACCTCGAGGTCGAGCTCGACCAGACGGCGCCGCTCGGGCCCGGGCACGGGCGGCTGGTCGGGGAGGGCGCTGCTCGCGAGCAGGGCGCGCGACTTCTGACGGGCGAGGGAGACGTCGATCCGCTCGTAGCGCGCGGCGAGCACGTCGTTCATCGTGCGGGTCATGTGCTTGATCCGGCCGGCGCCGATCAGGGTCGCCGCCGGATCCGCGAGGGCGGTCTCGGCGGCGACGGCGGCCAGGGCGTCGAGCGAGCGAGGCAGGCGCAGCAGCACCGTGTCGGCGTCGCGGACGGCCTCCGCGACGGAGTCGACGATCTCGACCGGCGCGGTCTCGACGCCCGCGGCGCGCACCGCCTCGAGGTTGCGAGCGAGAGCCCGCTCGGCGGTGATCGAGTCCTGCACGACGCGCACGGCACGGCCTTCGGCGGCGAGGCCGATGCTCAGCGCCCCGTAGGCGTCCCCGATCACGGCGATGCGGCCGCGGTCGGCGGCGAGGTCGAGCAGCAGGCGGTCGCTGGCGTCGACGGCGACGAGATCCGGCGCCTCGACGTCGGGACGACGGCGCAGAAGGGCGAGCACGTCGTCTCGCATCGCGCCTCCGATCGTCGGTCCGAGCGCATGGGCCTTCGAGGGCGACCGCTCGCGGGCACGAAAAAAGGGCCCGAGAGTGGAGTCCCGGACCCTTCGCTCCCCGACTTGGACTCGAACCAAGAACCTACCGGTTAACAGCCGATTGCTCTGCCAATTGAGCTATCGAGGATCATCCGACCACCCGGAGGCGATCAGCGCGGTATTACTTTAGCAAACTCTCCGCGAACGCAAAATCGGGCGCGCACTCAGTAGCCGGAGCCCGGGTCGACACGGCCGACGAACGGCTCGCCGGCGGCACAGGCGGCCACGTTGGCGCGCACGCGCTCGGCCAGGAGCGGCGCGGTGATCTCGGGGGTGTCCGCGCTGTGGGGCGTGATCAGGCACCGGGGCTCGCTCCACAGCGGATGCCCGTCGGGCAGCGGCTCGGGGTCCGTCACGTCGAGCGCGGCACCCGCGAGACGGCCCTCGGCGAGGGCGGCGACGAGCGCGTCCGTGTCGATGAGGCTCCCCCGGGCGACGTTGACGAGCACGGCGCGGGCGGGGAGCCGCGCGAGCAGACCCGCGTCGATCATCCGCTCCGTGCCCGCGGTGGCGGCGGCGGCCAGGACCAGCACGTCGGCGTCCGCCGCGGCCTCGGCGAGCCGCGACGCCGGCAGGGTGCGGGCGGCGCCCTCCACCGGCTCGTCTCCGCGGCGGACGATCGTCACCCGGCAGTCGAAGACGGCGAGCAGCCGCAGGAGCTCGCGAGCGATCCCTCCCGCTCCGACGATCACCACGGAGGCGCGGTGCAGCGTGACCGCCTTCTTCGGCCCCCACGACTCGGCGCGCGCCCGCTCCGGCAGCGAGCGCAGGAGGGCGAGCACCAGCGCGAGCGCGTGCTCGGCCACCGGCTCCGCGTCGGCGCCCTTGGCGCTGGTCCAGACCACGTCCGCGCGGGACGCGGCGAGCACGGGCGCGAAGACGTCGACGCCGGCCCAGGGCAGCTGCACCCAGCGGATCGTCGGGTGCTCCTCCAGCACCGCGGCCAGCTCGTCGGTGCGGCCGTAGGACAGCCAGAGCAGCGCGTCCGGGCTCTCGTCGAGTCCGACGACCACTCCCCCGCCCGACTCGACCGCCTCGGCGAACACCGGCTTCGGCCGCGGGAGCACCGCGACGCGCGGGACGGTCACTGGTCGGCCGCCTCGACGCGCTGCGCCCGGGAGGCGTCGAAGCGCTCGTACTCGGCGAAGGCCGCTCCGAGCTCGCGCACGTAGGGGTGCCGGGCCTCGATCAGCACGTCCAGCAGCGGACCGTAGGCGACGACCTCGCCGCCGACGAGCACCGCGATCCGGTCGGTCGCCCGGCTCAGCACGTCGATGTCGTGACTGACCACGACGGCCGCGAAGCCCTCCCGGCGCCGCAGATCGGCGAGGAGGTCGACGATCGACTCGCGCACCGTCGCGTCGATGCCCGAGGTCGGCTCGTCGGCGATCAGCACCTTCGGGCCGAGCACGAGCGAGCGGGCCACGGCCACGCGCTGGCGCTGGCCGCTGGAGAGCTCGTAGGGGTAGCGGTCCAGCAGGAACAGCGGCAGGTGCACGGAGTCGAGCAGCGTCGCCACCCGCACCGCCGCGGCCTTCGGGTCGTAGTGGCGGTCGCGGAGGAAGATCGGCTCGGCGATCAGCTCCGAGACGGTCAGCTCGGGGCGGAGGGTCGCGCCGGCGTCCTGCGCGAGATGCGCGACGTCGACGGTGAAGCGCTTGAGCTCGCGGGCGGGGAGGGAGCGGAGGCGGTGCCCCGCGACCGTCGCGTCCCCTCCGATGATCACGGGGCGCGTGCGGCCGCCGTCGTGCCCGAGGCCGTCGCCGCCGAGCACGCGCGCGAGCGTGGACTTGCCCGAGCCGCTGCCGCCGAGGATCCCGAGCACCTCCCCCGGCTCCACCCGGAGGCTCACTCCCCGCAGCGCCGTCCACCGGCGGCTGATGCCGCGCGGGGGGTACTCGACGCTGAGGTCGTCGACGACGATGGGGGCCGGATCCCCGGCGGTCCGGCTCACGCCCGGCGCTCCGCCTCGACGATGCTGCGCAGGAGCTCGCGCCGCGAGGCCTGCTCGACCGGGTCGGGCACGGGCAGGGAGGCGAGCAGTCGCTGCGTGTAGGGGTGCTTCGGCGCGGCGAGCACCTCGGCTCCCGTCCCCTCCTCGACCAGCTCGCCGCGGTAGAGCACCGCGATGCGGTCGGCGAGCAGGTCGACCACGGCGAGGTCGTGGCTGATGAACAGCGAGGCGAAGCGGAACTCGCGCTGCAGCTCGGCGAAGAGCTCGAGTACGCGGGCCTGCACCGACACGTCGAGCGCCGAGGTCGGCTCGTCGGCGATCAACAGCTTCGGCTCCAGGGCGAGGGCCCGGGCGAGGCTGGCGCGCTGGCGCTGGCCGCCGGAGAGCTCGTGCGGGTAGCGGTCGCCGTAGGAGCGGGGCAGCTGCACCGCCTCCAGGAGCTCGTCGACGCGCGAGCGCGCCCCGGCGGCGTCGCCGGCCCGCCCGTGCACGATCAGCGGCTCGGCCACGCACTCGGCGATGGTGAGCAGGGGGTTGAAGCTCGACGCCGGGTCCTGGAACACGAAGCCGATGTCGCCGCGGACCGGCCGGAAGGCGCGCTCGCGGATGCCGCGCATCTCCTTGCCGAGGACCTTCAGCGACCCGCCGGTCACCGGCGTCAGGCCCGCGATCGCGCGCCCGATGGTCGTCTTGCCCGAGCCGCTCTCGCCGACGAGGCCGAGCACCTCGCCCGCGCGGATGCGCAGCGAGACGCCGTCGACCGCGACGAAGCCGGGGCGGCCGAGCCGGCCGGGGTACTGGATCCGCAGGCCCTCGGCGGCGACGAGCGTCTCGGCCTCGGGGGCCTCGGCGCGCTCGACGGCACGGACGCGGGCGCGCTCGACGCCCTGGCCCACGTGCGGGACGGCGGCGAGGAGCTTCCTGGTGTACTCGGCCTTCGGCGCCGAGAACAGCTCGGAGACCGTCGCCTCCTCGACCAGCTCGCCCTGGTACATCACGGCGACGCGGTCGGCCAGGTCGGCGACGACGCCCATGTTGTGGGTGATCAGCACGATCGAGGTGCCGAACTCGTCGCGGCACCGGCGGAGCAGGTCGAGGATCTCGGCCTGCACGGTCACGTCGAGGGCCGTGGTCGGCTCGTCCGCGACGATCAGACCGGGGTCCAGGACCAGGGCCATCGCGATGACGACGCGCTGCTTCTGGCCGCCCGAGAACTGGTGCGGGTAGTAGTCGACCCGCTTCTCCGGCTCCGGGATGCCGACGGTGCGCAGGACGTCGATCGCGCGCCGCCGCGCCTCCTTCTTCGAGACGGAGCCGTGGGCGCGCAGCCCCTCCGCGATCTGCCAGCCGACCGTGAAGACCGGGTTGAGGGCGGTGCCCGGCTCCTGGAAGACCATGGCGACGTCGGTGCCGCGCAGCTCCCGGAGGCGCGCCTTGGGCACGGAGACGACGTCGGTCGCCGCGCTGCCGTCCTTCTTCGAGAGCAGGACCACTCCGGAGGCGGTGGCCGTCTCGGGCAGGAGGCCGAGGATGGTCTTCGCGGTCACGGTCTTGCCGCTGCCGGACTCGCCGACGATCGCCAGGACCTCGCCGCGCTCCACGCGCAGGCTCACCCCGGCGACGGCGCGGACGGCTCCGCGGTCGCTCGCGAAGGCGACCTCGAGGTCGGTGATGTCCACGATCGGACGCGCTGAGGCGTCCCGGACGATGCGCTGGTCGCTCATCGCGTCCCCTCCACTCCGGCGACGGGGTCGTGCCCCGGCGTCTCCAGGCCGTCGGCGGCGAGAACGCCGCCCGGCACGACGGACGTCGCGGCGACGTCGCCGGCACCGGCGGCCACCGCGCGCCGACCGCGCAGGCGCGGGTCGGCGAGGTCGTTCAGGCTCTCGCCCACGAGGGTGATGCCCAGCACCACGAGCACGATCGCGAGACCCGGGAAGACCGAGGTCCACCAGATGCCGCTCGTGACGTCCGACAGCGCCTTGTTGAGGTCGTAGCCCCACTCGGCGGCCGACGTCGGCTCGATGCCGAAGCCGAGGAAGCCCAGGCCCGCGAGGGTCAGGATCGCCTCGGAGGAGTTGAGCGTGAAGATCAGCGGCAGCGTGCGCGTCGCGTTGCGCAGGACGTGGCGGAACATGATCCGCGGCGTCGACGCTCCGATCACCTTCGCCGACTCGACGAAGGCGTCGCCCTTGATCCGCACGGTCTCGGCCCGGATCACGCGGAAGTACTGCGGGATGTAGACGACGGTGATCGAGACCGCCGCGGCGAAGATGCCGGCCCAGAGGTTCGACTGCCCGCCGGAGATGACGATCGACATCACGATCGCCAGCAGCAGGGTCGGGAACGCGTAGATCGCGTCGCAGATCACGACGAGCACGCGGTCGAGCCAGCCGCCGAGGTAGCCGGAGACGAGGCCGAGGAAGACGCCGAGGAAGATCGACAGGACCACGGCGACGACGATCACGAGGAACGCGGTCTGCGCTCCCCAGATCACGCGCGAGAGGACGTCGTAGCCGCCGACGGTGGTGCCGAGCAGGTGCTCCGCGCTCGGCGGCTCCTGCGCTCCGAACGACTCGCCGCCCGAGCGCAGCTGCGAGTAGCCGTAGGGCGCGATGAGGGGCGCGAACAGGGCCACCAGCAGGAACGCGCCGGTGATGATCAGGCCGGTGACGAGCATCCCCCGCTGGAGGCCGACGCTCTGCCGGAGCTGGTGGACGACCGGCAGGCGGTCGACGAGGCGGCGGCGCGGGCGCGCCGGGGAGGTGATGCTCATGCTCAGTACCTCACTCGCGGGTCGATGAGCGCCGCGATGACGTCGACGATGAAGTTGGTCAGCGCCACGATGACGGCGAGCAGGGCGACGATGCCCTGCACGGCCACGAAGTCGCGGGCCTGGAGGTACTCGGCGAGCTGGAAGCCGAGGCCCTTCCACTCGAAGGTGGTCTCGGTGAGGACGGCGCCGCCGAGCAGCAGGGCGATCTGCAGTCCGATCACGGTGATGATCGGGATGAGCGCCGGCCGGTAGGCGTGCGTGCGGACGAGCCGGAACTCGCTCACTCCGCGCGAGCGCGCCGCGTCGACGTAGTCGGTGCCGAGCGTGCCGATCACGTTGGTCCGCACCAGGCGCAGGAAGATGCCCGCGGTCAGCAGGCCCAGCGCGACGGCGGGGAGCACCGCGTGCGAGAGCACGTCCGAGATCGCGGCCGGGTCGCCGGTCTGGATCGCGTCGATGAGGTAGATGCCGGTCTTGTTCTCGAGGAACTGGAGCGAGAGCTCGGTGCTCGTCGAGGCGCGCCCGGCGACGGGGAACCACTTCAGCCAGACGGAGAACACCAGCTTCAGCAGCAGGCCCGCGAAGAACACCGGGGTCGCGTAGCAGAGGATGGCGAAGATGCGCAGCACCGCGTCGGGCGTGCGGTCGCGGTGGTAGGCGGCGAGCATCCCGAGCGGGATGCCGACCAGGAACGCCACGATCAGGGCGTAGAAGGCGAGCTCGACCGTCGCGGCACCGTAGGTGAGGAGCACCTCGGTGACGGGGCGGTTGTCGCTCAGGGTGGTGCCGAAGTCGCCGGTCAGCAGCTTGCCGAGGTACTCGAGGTACTGCACGATCAGCGGCCGGTCGTAGCCGGCGGCGGCCACGCGCTCGGCGAGCTGGTCGGCGGTCAGGCGGCCGCCGAGGGCCGCTGTGATCGGGTCGCCCGTGGAGCGCATGAGGAGGAACACCAGCGTCACGAGGATGAAGACGGTGGGGATGATGAGCAGGAAGCGGACGAGCAGGTAGCGCCCGAGTCCGCCCCCGGAGCCGCGCGGTCGCCGGGTGGGCGCCGTCGCCGCAGCCGTCGTGGCTGTCGTCACGTGATGCCTTTCGTGGAGAACGGCCGGCGCCTCCTGTCGGGGAGGCGCCGGCCGCGAGGGGGTGGATCAGCCCTTGCTGAGTGCCGCGTAGCGGAACTTGAACGAGGCGTCGAGGGTGTCCTCGGCTCCGCTCACCGTGCTGCCGACGACCGCCACCTGCGAGCCCTGCAGGTAGGGGACGGTCGAGAGCTGTGCCGCGACCTTCTCCTGGATCTGCTCGATCAGCGCGGTGCGCGCGTCGGCGTCGGTGGTCGAGACCTGCTGCGCGATCAGGCTCTGCACCTCGGCGTCGTCGAAGTGGTTCGCGAGGAAGTTCTCCTTGATGAAGAACGGCGAGAGGTAGTTGTCGGCGTCGGAGTAGTCGGGGAACCAGCCGAGCTGGTACGCCGGGTAGACGTCGCTCGAGCGGTCCTTCGAGTACTGCACCCACTCCGTGGTCTGCAGGTTCACGGTGAAGAGGCCGGTCGACTCCAGCTGGTCCTTGATCAGCGCGTACTCGTCGCCCGAGGACGGACCGTAGTGGTCGTTCGAGTACTGCAGGTTCAGGGTGACCGGAGAGGTGACGCCGGCGGCCTCGAGGGTCGCCTTCGCCTTGTCCGCGTCGGGCGCGCCGTTGCCGTCGCCGTAGAGCGACTTGAGCGGCTCGACCGCGCCGGTCAGGCCCGCGGGGACGTAGGAGTAGAGGGGTGTGTAGGTGCCCTTGTAGACCTGGTCGGCGATCTCGTCGCGGTCGATCAGGTCGGCGACGGCCTGGCGCACGGCGAGGGCCTTCGCGCTGTCGGCCTCACCGGTGGTCGCGCCGAAGGGCTGCGTGTCGAAGTTGAAGACGATGTAGCGGATCTCGCCGCCGGGTCCGTCCACGACCTTGACCGTGTCGTTGCCGCGGAGGTCGTCGATGTCCGTCGCCGAGAGGCTGCGGAACGCGACGTCGATGTTCCCCTCCTGGATGTCCAGCTTGAGGTTGGACGAGTCCGCGTAGTACTTGACGTTGACGGTGTCCGTCTTCGCCTCGCCCAGCACGCCCTGGTAGTCCGGGTACGCCTTGTACTGGATGAGGTTGTTCACGTCGTAGTTCGCGATCGTGTACTGCCCGGCGAAGGCGTCGCCCGAGACGATGTCGGCGTCCGCCGTCAGCTCGTCGGCCGAGAAGACCTCCTCGTCCACGATCGGGCCGGCGGGGCTCGAGAGGATCTGCGGGAAGGTCTGGTCGTTCTCGGACTTGAGCGTGAAGACCACGGTCGTGTCGTCCGGAGCCGCGACGCTGTCGAGGTTCGCCAGGAGCGAGGACGGGCCGTTCTCGGCCGCGATGCCGACCTGGCGGTCGAAGGAGAACTTCACGTCGGAGGAGGTGAGGTCGTGGCCGTTGGCCCACTTCAGTCCCTCCTTCAGCTTCACGGTGTACTCCGTGGGCGCGGTGAACTCCGCCGACTCGGCGATGTCGGGCTCGACGTCCGGGCTGCCGTAGGGGGTGTTCATCAGGAACGGGAACACCTGGTTCATCACGGCGAACGAGCCGTTGTCGTAGGAGCCCGCGGGATCGAGAGTCGTGATCTTGTCGGTGGTGCCGATAGTCAGGGCCCCTCCGGCGCTGCCGCCGGACGAGTCGTTCCCGCCGGCGGCGCAGCCCGTCAGCACGAGCGCGACCGCGGCGAAGCCTGCGGCGGCGGCCAGTGCACGGGTGCCGCGAGTGGATGCGGAATTCATCTCCGTCTGCCTCTTCCTGTCAAGGATGGGATGCGGGCGCGCTCCGGGCGCGCGGACTCTCGGCACACAGATCTCCTGTGGGCTGTGGCGTCACGACACTGGACGCCCGCATTGCTGTTCCTCATGGGTAACACAGTTGTGAGCGCTCTCCGAACCGGCACGGGCGTGCGGCCGATTTCTTCACACGACCGCAACACGCTCACTCCGTGCGCAGCGCCCGCTTCTCGCGCTCGAGCTCGACCAGGCGCACCTGCACCGCGCGCGCCATCACGGGATCGGCGGACGCGCGCTGCAGCGCCCCGCGCAGCTCGGCGATCTCGCGGAGCAGGTCGCGCTCGATGAGCGAGATCGCCACGTCGCGGGAGTAGCGGGCGAGCCCCTCCTCGTCGGCGGCGGGGATCGGCGCCACAGCGAGCTGGCGCACCAGCGAGGCGAAGGGGCCGGGGACGTCGTCGGCGACGTGCTCGACCCAGTCGCGGTCCTCCGCCCGCTCGAGGTTCGCGACCACGGCGTCGCGGACCACGCGGAGGGTCTCGTTCGTGACCGCCGCGTGCGCCGCCCGGGCCAGGAGCTCCGGCCCCATCGCCTGGGGCAGCTGGAGCATCGCCATCAGCGCCTCGCGCTCGATCCGCGTGACGACGTCGACGGGCAGGTCGGCGATGCGCGCGCCGAGGGGCGCCTCGGCCGTGGGCGACTCGCCGCCGCCCCGTCCGCCCTGCTGATCGCGGCCCTCGGGTCCGGAGGAGCGGGGCCGGGATCCGGCGGAGCGCACCGCGGAGTTGACCTCGGCCATGTCCAGGCCGAGCATCCGGGCGAGCTCGCGGGAGTAGCCGGGCCGCAGCGCCGGGTCGCGGATCTCGGCGACGACCGGGGCGGCCGCGCGCAGGGCCGCGATCCGGCCCTCGACCGTCTCGAGGTCGTAGCGGTCGAGCAGCTGCCGGATCACGAACTCGAACATCGGCTTCTTGTCGTCGATGAGGCGGCGGACGGCGTCGTCGCCGCGGTTCAGGCGGAGGTCGCAGGGGTCCAGGCCCTCGGGCGCGACGGCGACGAAGGTCTGCGCGGCGAAGCGGTGCTCCTCCTGGAACGCGCGCATCGCGGCCTTCTGGCCCGCCGCGTCGGGGTCGAAGGTGAAGACGACCTCGCCGACGCCGCTGTCGTCGCCCAGCACCCGGCGCAGCACCTTGATGTGGTCGACGCCGAAGGAGGTGCCGCAGGTGGCGACCGCGGTGGTGACGCCGGCGAGGTGGCAGGCCATGACGTCCGTGTAGCCCTCCACGACGACCACCCGGTGCCCGCGGGAGATGTCGCGCTTGGCGAGGTCGAGCCCGTAGAGCACCTGGGACTTGTGGTAGACGGGCGTCTCGGGGGTGTTGAGGTACTTGGGGCCCTTGTCCTCCTCGAGGAGGCGGCGGGCGCCGAAGCCGACGGTCTGGCCGGTCACGTCGCGGATCGGCCACACGAGGCGGCCGCGGAAGCGGTCGTAGACGCCGCCGCGATTGTTGCTGCTGACCAGGCCGGCCGTCGTCAGCTCCTCCTCCGAGAAGCCGCGGCGCTTGAGCGCGGTGGTGAGCCCGTCCCAGCCGTCGGGCGCGAAGCCGACGCCGAAGCGGTCGGCGGCGGCGCGGTCGAAGCCCCGCTCGCCGAGGAAGCGCCGGCCGACGTCGGCGCCCGGGGTCGCGAGCTGCTCGCGGAAGTACTCCTCCGCGGCGTCGTTCGCGGCCAGGAGGCGCGCGCGCCCGCCGGTCTCGGGTGCGCGGCCGTCGCCGTCCTCGTACTGCAGCGGGAAGCCGATGCGCCCGGCGAGGCGCTCGACGGTCTCGCTGAACGAGCTGTGGTCCATCTTCATGACGAAGCTGTAGACGTCGCCCGACTCCTGGCAGCCGAAGCAGTGGTAGAAGCCGGCCTGCGGGCGGACGTGGAAGCTGGGGCTGCGCTCGTCGTGGAAGGGGCAGAGGCCCTTCAACGAGCCGATGCCGGCCGACTTCAGCGTGACGTACTCGCCGATCACGTCGCCGATGTTCACCCGCGCCTTGACCTCCTCGACATCTGACTGTCGGATCCGAGGCATGGGGTCCATCGTATCGGCCGCTGAGGCCCCCGAGTCGGGGTGGGGAGAACTGCTGGCGGCCCGGTCGCGACGACGGCCGGCTACGCGCGGTCCGGGCGGGCGGGCGCCGCGGCGATCTCGGCGGCGACCTCGTGCAGGGCGGAGCGGACCACTCCGGCGGCCTCGTCGAGCGGCCCCGAGGAGGCGACGAGGAAGGCGCGCGCAGGGCGCCGGGCGGCGTCGACGGGCACGGCGACCACACCGCGCGGCAGTCCCGCGATCGCGAGAGCCGGGACCGTCGTGACCCCGAGGCCGGCCGCGACGAAGCCGAGGCGGCTGCTCCACGCGTCGATCTCGGCCACCACCCGTGGCCGCTCGGCGTCCGGCCAGACGCCGAACTGCGGCTCGCCCCTCCCCCCGCGGCCGACCACCCAGTCGGCGTCGGCCAGGTCGCGGAGGCAGAGGCGCCGGACTCGCGCCCAGGGGTGGTGGTCGGCGACGGCGACGTGCAGGGCGCCGGAGGGCAGGATCTCGGTCTCGAGCCCGGTCAGGTCGTGCTCGTCGGGCTCCGTGCCGACCGCGACGACGGCCAGGTCGAGGCGCCCCGCGCGGAGGCGGCGCAGCTGCACCGGCGTGGAGGACTCGAGGAGGACGACCTCGATCGCCGGGTGGTCGCCGCGCACGCGGGCGATCGTCTCCGGAGCGAGGCGCATCGCGGTGGTCGGGAACCCGCCGAGGAGGACCCGTCCGAGCAGGGGCCGGTCCAGGGCCGCGACCTCCCGGGCGGCGGCGTCGAGGTGGTCGAGCACGGCCGCGCCGTGACGGGCGAGGCCGAGAGCCGCGGCCGTCGGGACGACTCCCCGCGGGCCGCGCTGGAACAGCGGCACTCCGGCCGCCTCCTCCAGCGCCGCGATCTGCTTCGAGACGGCGGACTGCGTAAAGCCCGTCTCCTCGGAGGCGCCGGTGAAGGATCCCGTGCGCAGCACCGCCGCCAGGGCTCGGAGCAGCTGCGGGTGCACGTCGAGGGGCATGGGGCCAGTATGCGCCGGTCAGTCCGATGAGGAATGCCGGACGTGATCAGCATTCGCTACCGGAAGGGGCGCGGTCCGAGAAGACTCGCCTGCATGACGACGACGAGGACCTGGCTCATCACCGGCACGACGAGCGGCTTCGGTCGGCTCTGGGCGGAGGCGGCGCTCGAGCGCGGCGACCGGGTCGCGGCCACGGCCCGCGACACGGGTCGGCTCGCCGAGACGGCCGCCCGCTTCCCGGAGCAGCTGCTCCCGCTCGAGCTCGACGTGACCGACCGCGACGGTGTGCTCGACGCCGTCGCGACGGCGGAGCAGCGCTTCGGCGGGATCGACATCGTCGTCAACAACGCCGGCTACGGCCACTTCGGCATGGTCGAGGAGCTGACCGAGCGGGAGATCCGCGAGCAGATGGAGACGAACTTCTTCGGGGCGCTCTGGGTGACCCAGGCCGCGCTCCCGGCGCTGCGGCGCTCCCGGGGCCGCCTGCTGCAGGTCACCAGCGAGGGCGGGGTGCGCCTTCCCCGGGATCGGCGCGTACCACGCGTCGAAGTGGGCGCTGGAGGGACTGAGCGAGTCGCTGCGCCAGGAGGTGGAAGCGCTCGGCGTCCGCGTCACCTGCGTCGAGCCGGGCCCCTACGCCACCGACTGGCTCTCGCGCGGGTCGCGGCGGAGCGCCGAGCGGGAGGAGTACGCGGGCGTGCGCGAGCACGGACCCGAGTTCTCGGTCGGCGATCCGGTCGCGACGGTCCCGGCGATCCTCCGCCTCGTCGATGCGGCGGACCCGCCCGCCCGCCTGGTGCTCGGCTCGGTCCTCCCGATGATCGAGGCCGTCTACGAGGAGAGGCTGCGGACCTGGCGGTCCTGGTCGGAGGTCTCGGCGGCGGCGTTCGGGGGCGGGCGGTGACCGGTCCCGACAGCGCGGGCTCGGTCCGCGTGCAGGAGGTCGTGGATCCGCACGACCACGAGATCGACGCGCCGCCGAGCGACGAGCTCCGCCTCGTGCTGGTGACGGCGGGCTCCTACGTGATCGAGAGCGCCCGACCCCACGGCCGCTGGGCGACCGGGCAGGCGGCCCCGGGCCGCACGTCCGCGACGCCCCCCGGCCGGGAGATCCGGGCCTCCTGGAGCAGCAGGAGCACGGAGCGGTTCGCGTCCCTGCACGTCGCCGTCGGACCGACTCTGGTGGCGAGCGTCCTCGAGGCGTTCCCCGGCACGCCGGCCGCGCGGCTCGACGTCCTCGCGCTCGGCGACGACTACGTCCACGCCTCGATGCTCGCGATCGACCGGTCCGCGCGCGTCGGCGCTCCCGCCCTGCTCGGGGAGACGGCGGCCCTCTCGCTGGTGGCGCACCTGCTCTCGCTCCCCGAGCCGGTCGCGCGTCGGGCCGAGCCCGGCCTCTCCCCCGTCCAGCTCGCCCTCGTCGCCGACCACCTCGCGGCCCGGCTCGCGGATCCCGTGACCCTGGACGAGCTCGCAGCCCTGGTGCACCTCAGCCCGTTCCACTTCCTGCGCCGGTTCTCCGCCGCCACGGGGTCCACGCCGATGCGCCGCCTGACGGCGCTGCGGATGGAGCACGGCCGCGCACTGCTGGGCCGCTCGGACGCTCCGGTCGCGGCGATCGCCGCCGCCTGCGGCTACAGCACGCCCGCGGCCTTCGCCGCCGCCTACCGCCGGCACCACGGAGTCAGCCCGCGCGAGCACCGCGCCCGGCTCGAGTGACTCGGTCAGGCGGCCAGGCGCCCCGCGGCGTCCACGCGCAGCTCCGCGAGGCGGTCCCGCGTCGCGACCAGGTCCTCGATCTGGGCGTCGAGGCGGGCGTGCTCCCGTTCGAGGAGCCCGAGCATCGCCCGGGTCGTGGTGCCGGAGTAGATGCACGGGAGGAGCTGCACGACCTCGGCGCTGCCCAGGCCCGCCCGGAACAGCTGCTGGATCAGCAGGACCCGGTCGACGGCGTCCTGCTCGTAGACGCGCTGACCGCCGTCCGTCCGGCAGGAGCGGATCAGCTCCCGCGTCTCGTAGTAGCGGAGTGAACGCACGCTCACTCCCGTGCGCTCCGCGAGCTCGCCGATCCTCATCCGTTCTCCTCCGACCCCTTGCAGCTGACACTGATGTCAGATCTCACGGTCGACGACATGGACATCACAGGATCGACCGCACTCGTCACCGGCGCGAACCGGGGCCTCGGTGCCCGCTTCGTCGACCAGCTCCTCGACCGGGGCGCCGAGCGCGTCTACGCGACAGCGCGACGGCCCCCGTCTCTCGCGGGATTCGACGCCGACCCGCGCGTCGTGACCCTCGAGCTGGACATCACCGATCCCCGGCAGATCGCCGCCGCCGCAGCCCGGGCCCGCGACGTCGACCTGCTCGTCAACAACGCGGGGATCCCCACCCTGCAGGACCTCGTCACCGGCGATCTCGAGCTCATCCGTGCGGAGATGGACACCCACTTCTACGGGGTCCTCGGCATGACGCGCGCCTTCGCCCCGATCCTCGGGAGCAACGGCGGCGGCGCGATCGTCTCGGTCCTGTCGCTGCTGTCCTTCCGCACCTACCCGGGCAACGGCGCCTACGCGGCGGCGAAGGCCGCGGAGTGGCAGCTGACCAACAGCACCCGGCTCGAGCTGGCCGCGCAGGGGACGCAGGTCCTGGCCGTGCACCTGTCCTCGACCGACACCGACATGATGGCCGGCTGGGAGATCCCGAAGGCGAGTCCGGAGGCGGCCGTCTCGCTCGCCCTCGACGCACTGGCGGCGGGCCGCGAGGAGGCGCTCGACGAGGAGACCGCCGGGGTGAAGGCCCTGCTGGACCGCTCGCCCGAGGAGCTCTACGCGGCCCTCCGCTCGCCCGCCGCCTCGTGACCGTCGTTCCGCAGGATCGCGCTCGTCCTCCGCAGGACCGCGACACCGCGGCGGTCCCGCCCGCCCGAGAGTGGGACCGTCCCTCCTCCCCCATGAAAGGACCACCATGTCGAAAGTCGTGATCGTCTCCGGCGCCTCGAGCGGCTTCGGAGCAATGACCGTCCGCAGGCTCGCCCTCGCCGGGCATCGCGTGTACGCCGGGATGCGCTCCCTCGGCACCCGCAACGCTCCGGCCGCCCAGGAGGCCCGCGACTTCGCCGAGCAGCACGGCGTCGACCTGCGCCCGATCGAGCTCGACGTGTCCGACCAGGCCTCCGTCGACGCCGCCGTCGCCCGCATCGCGGACGAGAGCGACAGGATCGACGTCGTCGTCCACAACGCCGGCCACATGGTCCTCGGGCCGACCGAGGCCTTCACGGTGGAGCAGCTCGCCGCGGCCTACGACGTCAACGTCCTCTCGACGCAGCGGCTGAACCACGCGGTCCTGCCGATCCTCCGCGCCCAGGAGGAGGGTCTGCTGGTGTGGGTGGGCTCGTCGAGCTCGCGGGGCGGCACGCCGCCCTACCTCGGGCCGTACTTCGCCGCGAAGGCCGCGGAGGACGCGCTCGCGGTCGGCTACGCGGTGGAGGTGGCGCGCTTCGGGATCGACACCGTGATCGTCGTCCCGGGGTCGTACACGACCGGGACCAACCACTTCGCCCACGCCGGACGGGCGGAGCGCGCCGACATCGCCTCCGCGTACGAGGACCGCTACCCGGGTCTGATGGAGGACGTCTCGGCCCGCCTCGCCGAGCTCGCCCCCGACGACGCCGACCCGGAGGAGGTCGCCGCCGAGATCGCGCGGGTGATCGACCTGCCCCGCGGCTCGCGCCCCTTCCGGGTCGTCATCGATCCGGCCGACGACGGCGCCGCCCGCGTCTTCGAGCTGGGGGACGCCGTGCGCCGCGAGTTCTACGAGAGGATCCGCATGCAGGACCTGCTCGCCCCCACCGACACCACGACCCAGGGAGAGACCCGATGACCGCACAGCACCAGCCTCGCACCGCTCTCGTGACCGGCGGCTCCGGAGGCATCGGGCGCGCCGTCGTCGAGCGCCTCGCCCGCGACGGCTTCTCGGTCGCGGTGCACTACTCCGGCAACCGCGACCGCGCCGAGAGCGTCGCGGCGCGAGCCCGGGAGGCGGGCGTCGAGGCCGTCGTCGTCGGCGGCGACGTCGCGGACGAGACCGCGATGGCCGCGGCCTTCAGCGAGGCCGAGGAGGCGCTCGGCGGTCTGGACGTGGTGGTCAACACCGCGGGGATCATGATCCTCGGGCCCGTCGCGACCTTCGACCTCGCGGACCTCGACCGGATGCACCGCACCAACATCCGCGGGCCCTTCGTCCTCGCGCAGCTCGCCGCGGCGAGGCTCCGCCCCGGCGGC
The DNA here is from genome assembly GCF_002932795.1 of Rathayibacter sp. AY1B5. Taxonomy (NCBI): domain Bacteria; kingdom Bacillati; phylum Actinomycetota; class Actinomycetes; order Micrococcales; family Microbacteriaceae; genus Rathayibacter; species Rathayibacter sp. AY1B5. The sequence goes on along the minus strand of NZ_PSWM01000012.1, from coordinate 22,938 downwards.
GCGATCATCACCTTCTCGACCAGCGTGACGCGCACGTCGTTCCCGACCTACGCCCCGTACGTCGCGTCGAAGGCGGCGGTGGAGGCGATGACCCTCGTCCTCGCCCGCGAGCTCCGGGGCCGGGACATCACCGTCAACGCCGTGGCTCCGGGGCCGACCGCCACTCCCCTGTTCCTCGACGGGAAGTCGGAGGAGGAGGTGGCGCGACTCGCCGGAGCCGTCCCGCTGGAGCGGCTCGGGCAGCCCGAGGACATCGCCGAGACCGTCGCGTTCCTGGCGGGTCCCGGCCGCTGGATCAACGGGCAGGTCGTCTTCGTCAACGGCGGTCTCGCCTAGGCGGCGCGGGCGGAGCGGCCGCCCTGCTCCGCCCGCGTCACAGGGCGCCGTCGTACCGGGCGCGCGCCTCCTGCACCGCGGGGAGCTGCCGGTCCGTCCACCGCAGGAGCGCGTCGACGAGCTCGTTGAGCGTGTCGCCGATCGGAGAGATCCGGTACTCGACCGCGACCGGTCGGGTGCCGAGCACCACCCGCTCGATCATCCCGTTCCGCTCCAGCCCGCGGAGCGCAGCGGTGAGCGACTTCTGCCCGACGGCCGGCACCGCTCGGCGCAGCTCGTTGAACCGCAAGGGCCGCTCGCAGAGCTGGTCGAGCACCTGGAGCGACCACTTGTCGAGGAGCTCGTCGAGCAGCTCGCGATGCGGAGCGTCGACCTGCAGCAGCTCGGTGACGGTCGGAGCGGTGTCGTCCATGCCACCTCGTCTCGTCGAAGTGCCCTGAGCACACCAGGTAGACAGAGGGAACCGCCTATCGAGAGAAGTCGTCATGACCGTCACCACCTCCTCCCCCGAGGGCATGCTCCAGCCCGTGAACTACGCCCACATCTCCGTGGCCACGGGCGCCCGGCACGTCCACGTGGCGGGCCAGATCGCCCGCGACGGCCAGGGGAACCGGCTCGCGCCGGACGACCTCGCCGGCCAGGTCGCGCAGGTGCTGCGCAACACGGCCCGCGGGCTCGCCGGAGCGGGCGCCACCTTCGACGACGTGGTCCGGCTGCGGTTCTTCCTCACGCGGTCCACTCCGGAGATGTTCACCGCGTGGGCCGCCGGGATCGAGCAGGTCCGCGAGGAGCTCCGGCTCCCCGACCCGCTGCCCCCGCTGTCCGCGATCGGTGTCGACTTCCTCTTCGAGCCCGACGTGCTGGTCGAGCTCGAGGCCTACGCCGTGCTCGACTGAGCCTGCGCGCCTCCGGGGCCCCGCACCCCGAGATCAGGGTCATCCCTGATCCGCCCCCTCCCGCTGTCTCCGAGAATCGACCCATGCCCCCTGCCGCCTCCCGCCCGCCCCTCCTGCGCGCTCTGCTCGTCGCCCTGCTCGGCGGGCTCGTCCTGGGCGGGCTCACCAGCCTGCTGCAGGGCTCCCTCCCGCCGTCGGTGAGCTCGTTCGCCAACTCCTCCGGGGGCTGGTCGATGCTCGTGTTCGCGCTCGTGCGCCTCGGCGGCGCTCGGCCGGTGGCGGCGGCCGCGCTCGGACTGCTGAGCTTCTGGGCGCTGCTCGAGGGCTACGACCTCGTGACCGCGGCGCGCGGCTTCGGCTACTCGCTCCCCTTCACCGACGTCTTCTGGCTGCTCGCCGTCCCCGCCGGGCCGATCCTGGGGGCCGCCGCCGCCCTCACCCTCCACGGCTCGACGATGTGGCGCGTCCTGGCCGTCGCGCCGCTCTCGGGCGTGCTGATCGGCGAGGGCGTCTGGGCGCTGGGCGCGGTCGCCGACACCACGAGTCCGGTGTACTGGTGGATCCAGGTCGTCCTGGGCGCGGGCTTCCTCGTCCTGGCCGTCGTGCGGAGGAGGCCCCGGGCACTCGTCCGGCTCGCGGCGCTCGGCGCCACCGCGGCGGCCGCCGTCGCCTTCTTCGTCGTCTACTCCGCGCTGTGAACCGTTCGAGAGCGTCGTCGCGCAGCCTCCGCGCACTCGCGGGGCCCGCCCTCCTCCTGGCCCTCGCCGGGTGCACCGGCACGGTGGACACCCCGTTCACGCCTGCGTCGTCCGCCTCCGTGTCGTCGCCGGCACCCTCCGCCACCCCTCCTCCGATCGACGTCTCCGCTGAGCTGGCCGCGCTCGAGAGCGAGTTCGACGCCCGGATCGGCGTCAGCGCGGTCGACACCGGCTCGGGCCGCCGCATCGAGCACCGGTCGAACGAGCGCTTCGGCTACGCCTCGAGCCTCAAGGCCCTCGCCGTGGCGGAGTTCCTGCGCACGGCCCCCGCCGCTGAGCGGGACGAGGTGGTCACCTGGACCGCCGCCGACGTCGAGGCAGCGGGCTACTCCCCCGTCACGGAGGAGAGCACCGCCACCGGCCTGCCGCTGTCGCAGCTCGCCGAGGCGGCGGTCCGCCGGAGCGACAACACGGCGCTGAATCTGGTGCTCCGGCGCATCGGCGGACCCTCCGCGCTCGACCGCGGACTCGAGGCTCTCGGCGACACCACCACCGAGGTGGTGAACGAGGAGCCCGCGTTGAACACGATCGAGCCCGGCAGCATCGAGGACACCACCACCCCGGCCGCGTTCACCGCGGACCTCGCCGCGGTCGCCACGGGTGAGGTGCTGTCCGCAGAGGACCGCGCGCTCCTGCTCGCCTGGATGAGCGGCAACGCGACCGGCGACACGCTCGTCCGGGCGGGTGCTCCGGCCGGCTGGAGCGTCGCGGACAAGTCCGGAGGCGCCGGCGGGATCCGCAACGACGTCGCCGTGGTGACGCCGCCCGGGCGGGACGCGGTCGTGCTGTCGATCCTCACGGCGCGCAACGACCCCAAGGCGGACTACGACGACGCGCTCGTCGCCCGCGCCGCGGCCGTCGTGCTGGGAGCGCTGCAGTAGCGTCGGCCAGGCGTCAGCAGTGCCGGTTCACGTACCCCGCTGCGCCACGGGGAACGACGTCGCGGTCGCGGAGGGTGACCGAGATGCTCCGGCCCTGCGCGGCGCAGGCCTCGGCGTAGGCCGACCGGCCGTTGTCGGTGTACTCGATCTCGGAGACCTGTCGCCCGTAGGCGTCCGTGTAGGCCGTGCACTCGTCGTAGACCTGGCACTCCTCGACGACCGCGAAGTCGAAGCCGACCGTCCTCTTCCCGGCAGCGGCGAGGTCGGCCCCGTTCTTCTGGCCGATCGCCAGGCCGGCGCGGTGAGCGCGCGCCGTCAGGAGGGTGGCGAACGCCAGCGCCTGCGACGTCGTCAGCCTCCCGCCCGAGCGGGTGTAGCTGTCCAGATTGTCGGCCTCGACGGCGTCGAAGCCGTCCTCGGCGCATCCGTCGATCCAGGCGCCGACGATCGCGAGCAGAGCGGTCCGCTTCGCGGAGGTCGAGACGTCGAAGAGGTACTCGTCCGGCCAGCCCGGGTCGGCGAGGGGCTTCCCGTCCGCTCTCCTCACCAGGAGCTCGGGGTGCCGCTTCGCGAAGGCGGCGCTCTCTCCGGGCTGGGTCTGGAAGGCGTTGACGTAGCAGATGCTGTACCGGCCGGCGGCGGGCGCGTCCGTGCGATCGCGGTCGACGATCGTGACGCTCGACGCCGGAGCGTAGGCGCCTCCGAGCTGGTAGTCGAGGACGCCGTTCGCGGGAGGCAGCAGGGGTGCCGCCGAGGCCGCGGCGGGCTGGACCAGCAGCAGGCCGGCGACGACGAGGGCGAGGAGGCCGAGACGGGGACGACGCGGCCTCATCCGGGGGCTTTCTGCGTGCGCCCTGCAGCTCGCCCGCCCGTGGCCGCCGGCAGCGCGCCGAGTGCGAGCTCGCCGATGCCCGCGATGCGGTCCGCCGGTGCTCCGTCGCGGGCCTGCGTCGACATCCCGCTGAGCACGGCGACGACGAAGGCGGCGACGGATCCGGCGTCCGTCTCCGGCGGCACGTCGCCCTCCTCGATCCCGCGCTCGACCCGGGCGGCGATGAGCGCCTCCATCTCGCGGCGACGAGCCTCGAGCCGCGGTTCGCTCAGCACGAAGCAGCCCGCCGGAGTTCCGGGCGCGGAGTACCCCTCCGCGCTGACGCGGACGACGGCGGCGACGGCCTCCCGCGCGGTCGGCCGGTCGAGCATCTCCTCGAGCACGGCGTTCGCGGTGCCGGAGTAGCAGACGGCTGCGGCCTCGAAGAGCTCGTCCTTGTCGCCGAAGGCGGCGTAGAGGCTCGGTGCCGAGATGCCGATGTCGCGGGTGAGCACCGCGACCGTGGTCTCGTCGTAGCCGTCGCTCCAGAAGCGGTTCATCGCGGTCCGCAGCGCCGCCTCGCGGTCGAAGCTCCTCGGTCGTCCTGCCATGAGCACCAATCTATAGCAGGCGCTACGGAATGTGCTAGCGTCCTCGCCACACGTTCTTTATCGATCGCTACAGAAAGCGGGACACCATGCAGATCCACGACTCCACCGCCCTCGTCACCGGCGCCAACCGGGGCATCGGCGCCGAGTTCGTCCGGCAGCTCCGCGCCCGCGGGGCCCGCACCGTCTACGCCGCCGCCCGTGACGTCTCCTCGATCCCGGTGAGCGAGGGCGTGGTCCCCGTCGCCCTCGACGTCACGGACCCGGCGCGCATCGAGCAGCTGGCCGCCGAACTCGGCGACCTGCAGATCCTCGTCAACAACGCGGGCATCGCGCCGACCGTTCCCTTCCTGACCGGTGACATCGCCGAGATCCGCCGGACCGTCGAGACGAACGCGTTCGGACCGCTTCTGCTGGCCCGCGCCTTCGCCGGCCACCTGCGCCGCGCGGGCGGCGGCGCCGTGCTCAACGTGCTGTCCGTGTCGTCCTTCACGTCGTTCCCGGGCGCCGAGTCCTACTCGATGTCGAAGGCCGCGGCGTGGAGCGCGACCGACGGCCTCCGCCTCGCTCTCGCCGAGCAGGGCACCCAGGTCCTCGGCCTGCACATGGGGTTCGTCGACACCGACATGGCGTCCTGGACGGACGCGCCCAAGTCCTCGCCCGAGGCGATCGTGACCGCCGCCCTCGACGGCCTCGAGCGCGGCGACTCCGAAGTGCTCGCCGACGACATCGCCCGCAGCGTCAAGGCCGGCCTCGCCCTCGACCCGGAGGAGCGCTACGGGCAGCTGCTCGCCGGCTGATCCTCGGCCCGTGGCGTCACCGGCGGTCGTCGTCGATGCCGCGGAGGTCGAGGACGAACCGGTAGCGCACGTCGTTCCGCGCCAGCCGGCGGAGGGCGGACCCGATCTCCGCGACCGGCAGCACCTCCACCTCCGCGGTGACGCCCTCAGCGGCGCAGAAGTCGAGCAGATCCTGCGTGTACCGGCGCCCTCCGCTCCCGGCCGAGGCGAGCCGCTTCCGGCCGACGAGCAGGTCCAGGACGTCGAGCGTCACCGTGCCGAGGTGCCCGAGGAGGAACAGGGTGCCGTCGAGGGCGAGCACGCGCAGGTACGGTGCCGGGTCGTGCGGGGCGGACACAGTGTCGATCACGACGTCGAGCGAGTCGCGGGCGGCGGCGAGCGCCTCCGTGTCGGTCGTGACGACGACGTGCTGCGCTCCGAGCCGGCGGGCGTCGGCCTCCTTGCCCGGTGACGTGGTCAGGAGCGTGACCTCGGCGCCGAGAGCCGCGCCGAGGCGGACCGCCAGGTGGCCGAGTCCGCCGAGGCCCGCCACACCGAGGCGGGTCCCGGGCCCGACTCCCGACGCTCTCAACGGCTCCCAGACCGTGATCCCCGCGCAGAGCAGCGGTGCGGCCGCTGCCGGATCCAGGCCCTCGGGGAGCGCGTAGGCGAACCGCTCGCTCACGACGTACCGGCCGGAGTAGGCCCCGAGCGTCGGCGTCCCGTCGACCCGGTCCGCACCGCCGTAGGTGAGAGTCGGGAAGCGCGCGCAGAAGTTCTCCTGACCCGCGCGGCACATGCCGCACTCGCCGCACGAGTCGACGATGTTCCCCACCGCGACCGCGTCGCCCGGGCGGAACGCCGTGACTCCCGAGCCGACGGCGAGGACCTCGCCGACGAACTCGTGGCCGGGCACCAGCGGGAATCCCGCGTCCGCGCCCAGCGCGTGGAGGTCGCTGTGGCAGACGCCGCAGAAGTCGACGCGGACGTCGAGGTCGTCGGCGCGCAGCTCGCGCCGCTCGATGACGGCGGGGCGGAGGGAGTCGCCGGGACGCTCGGCGAGGAGTGCGGTGGTGAGCATGCCGGAAAGACTACCTACCGGTTGGTAGGTTCCGCGGGATCGTCAGCGGAGTCGCAGGGCCGCGTCGACGACCTCTCCCAGCGCCGCTCGTCGGCGCTGGTGCACCGGGTCCGGGTCGCCGGGGTCGGCGACCGTGGTGACGGAGCCCTGGGCCCAGGCCGCGGCGGTCGCGATGAGGAGCGTCCAGAGGTCGGCCGGGTCGAGGTCGGGCCGGAGGACGCCGGCGCGCTGCTGCTCCGCGATGTCGGCCAGGTTCGCCTCGTCGATGCCCTCGTTGCCCTCGTACAGGTAGCCGGCCGGTTCCTGCTCGAGACGCTTCCACATGACCAGGCGCATCAGCGCCGGGTCGGCCAGGTAGTCGTCGTAGAGCCGTCTCGCGTAGCCCGCGGGGTCCGCCGCAGTGAAGGGCACCCGCTGGGCGTTGGCGAGCACGTGCTCGTCGAACACCGCGTCGAACAGCCGTTCCTTCGCTCCGAAGTGCGAGTACAGCATCGGCTTGCTCATCCCCGATCGTGCCGCGATGCGGTCGACCCGTGCTCCCGCCAGCCCGTGCGCCGCGAACTCCTCCGTCGCCGCCTCGAGGATCCGCTGCCGTGTCCGCTCCGCTCCCACGCCCTCACCGTACCCGCCGCCCCCGCGCTCCCTCGCGCCCGCCGAGCGGCGCCCCTGGCCGACAGTCCGATCCGCCCGCCCGCAGACCGCCCCGGGCGGGCGCACCTGCTCCACCGCTCGCCCCCTGTCGCCATGTCGACCACGGTGACGCCGGGCCGCAACGGGCGCGCCCCGGCACCCCCGAACGGCCGATCCGCGTGCCAGCGGATCGCCCTAGGCGGACGCACCTGCTCCACCACTCGCCCCCTGTCGCCACGTCGACCACGGTGACGCCGGGCCGCAACGGGCGTGCCCTCGGCACCGCCGAACGGCCGATCCGCGTACCAGCGGATCGCCCTAGGCGGACGCACCCCGCCCTACGAAACGCACCCCATCGAAAAGCCGACCGCGCCACGCCGGGCAAGGACCGGCGTGCCCACGGCACCGCCGAACGGCCGATCCGCGTACCAGCGGATCGCCCTAGGCGGACGCACCCCGCCCTACGAAACGCACCCCGTCGAAAAGCCGACCGCGCCACGCCGGGCAAGGACCGGCGTGGAGTTCAACACAGCCTCTCGAACCAGGCGAGGGCGCTCTGGTCGGTGAGGTTGGCGACCTGGTCGACGACGACGCGGCGGCGGGCGTCGTCGTCGGGGGCGGCGTGCCAGTCCTCGGCGAAGCCGGGCTCGAGGGTTCCCGGGCCGCGGTCGAGGAGCGTGTCGGCGAGGCGGGTGAGGACTTCGCGCTGCTGGGCGTAGATGGGCTGGCGGGTGTTCCGCGACATCACGAACGTCGCGACGATCCCCTTGAGCACGGCGATCTCGGCCTGCTGCTCGCGGGGGACGACGACGTGGCCGCCGAAGCGGACGAGGTCGGGGTGCTGGTACGCCTCGCGGGTGGCCTCGGTGGCGGCGGCGGCGAAGCGGCCGATGAGCTGGCTGGTCAGGTTCTTGAGCCGGGCCTGGTCGCGGCGGGAGCCGTCCCAGGAGGAGACCCACACGTCGAGCGAGTCGAGACGGTCGAAGGCGGCGACGAGCTCGTCGTGTCCGACCTCCCCGCCGACCCAGGAGTGCATGGACTGCACGAGGTCCTCGTGGTCGGCGCGGGAGCCGAGTGCTTCGACGTCGATGTAGCCGGAGACCACCGCGTCCTCGAAGTCGTGCACGGAGTAGGCGATGTCGTCGGAGAGGTCCATCACCTCGGCCTCGATGCAGCGCACGCCTTCGGGGGCGCCCTCCCGCATCCAGGCGAATGCGGGGGCGTCGTCGGCGTAGAAGCCGAATTTGGCGCGCCCCGACGGGTCGGCGACCGAGCGCGTGTCGGGCCAGGGGTACTTGCAGCTCGCGTCGATGCTGGCGCGGGTGAGGTTCAGTCCGTAGGGGCGGGCGTCGTCGCCGAACACCTTCGGCTCGAGCCGCGTGAGCAGCCGGAAGGTCTGCGCGTTGCCCTCGAAGCCGCCGATCCCCTCGGCCCAGGTGTTGAGTGCGCGCTCGCCGTTGTGGCCGAACGGCGGGTGCCCGATGTCGTGCGCGAGGCAGGCCGTGTCGACGACGTCGGGGTCGAGGTCGAGGCTCGTGGCGAGCTCGCGGCCGATCTGGGCCACCTCGAGGGAGTGGGTCAGTCGGTTGCGCGCGAAGTCGACGCCCGCGGTGGGGCTGAGCACCTGGGTCTTCGCGGCCAGCCGGCGGAGCGCGCTGGAGTGGAAGAGCCGGGCGCGGTCGCGGGCGAAGTCCGAGCGGCGGGTCGAGTGGTCCTCCGGCAGGAATCGCTCGGTGTCGACGAGCGAGTACCCCCAGAGCGCGCGGTCATCCACCGCTGTGGTGGATCTCGGCGGCCGAGACCGCGTCGCGCTGCCCGGCGTCGAGCTCGCGGGACTCGAGCCAGCGGTCCGGGAGGGAGGGGACCTTGGGCGAGCCGGCGCGGCCCCGCTGCCCCTCGGCCGCCTCGCCCGGGTAGGGCTGCGTCCAGTCGAGTGTCGCCAGCAGCTCGTCGAGCTGCGCGAGCGACTCGACGGTGGCCAGGCGGGCGCGGAGGTCGCCGCCGACGGCGTAGCCCTTGAAGTACCAGGCGACGTGCTTGCGGATGTCGCGGCAGCCGCGCTCCTCGCTCTCGAAGAAGTCGACGAGCAGCTCCGCGTGGCGCCGGAACGCCTCGGCGACCTGCCCGAGCGAGGGACGGAACCGGTCGTCGGAGCCGGCGAACGCGGCGGCGAGGTCGCCGAAGAGCCAGGGGCGCCCGAGGCAGCCGCGACCGACGACGACTCCGTCGCAGCCCGTCTCGGCCATCATCCGCAGCGCGTCCTCGGCCGACCAGATGTCGCCGTTGCCCAGCACGGGCACGCTCGTGACCGTCTCCTTGAGCGTGGCGATCGCCGACCAGTCGGCGTGCCCGCTGTAGAACTCGGAGGCGGTGCGTGCGTGCAGCGCGATCGACGCGACTCCGGCGCCCTCGGCGGCACGGGCGGCCTCGAGGTAGGTGAGATGGTCCGGGTCGATGCCCTTGCGCATCTTGACGGTGAGCGGGACGTCGCCCGCGGCCTTCACCGCGCCCTCGACGATCTGCCGGAACAGCGGGAGCTTCCACGGCAGAGCCGCTCCCCCGCCCTTCCGGGTGACCTTGGGCACGGGGCAGCCGAAGTTGAGGTCGATGTGGTCGGCCCGGTCCTCGGCGACGAGCAGGGTGACGGCCTCGGCGACCGTGACCGGGTCCACTCCGTAGAGCTGGATCGAGCGCACCGACTCGCTGGGGTGGTGGCGGATGAGGCGCATCGACTCCGGCGTGCGCTCGACGAGCGCGCGGGAGGTGATCATCTCGCTCACGTAGAGGCCGTTGCCGAACTCGCGGCAGAGGCGGCGGAACGCCGTGTTGGTGATGCCCGCCATGGGGGCGAGCACCACCGGCGCGTCGAGTTCGAGGGGGCCGATCCGGAGCGCCGGCGCGGTGCGCGCGGGCGGGGCGGCCGTGAGAGTGGAGGACATCGGTATCGATTCTCCCAGATCCTGTGTTGGGGAAGGCTAAGTGACGAGCGGAGAGGTGGAGAGATGAGCGGGAGCGCATCCGTGGAGGACGGTTCGCAGCGACTGGAGGCGGACGCGTCCGCCCGCGGCCTGGCGGTCGAGATCGTGGAGAGGCCGGGTTCCGGCAGCCTGCACGAGGCGGCCGCGCTGCTCGGCATCGAGCCCGGCGACATCGTGAAGTCGCTCGTGGTGAAGCGCCACGACGGCGGCTACCTGTTCGCCCTGGTTCCCGGCGGGCGGCAGATCGCGTGGCCGAAGCTGCGCGCGGTGGTCGGGGTGAACAGGCTCCGCCTCCCGGACGAGACGGCCGCCCTCGAGGCGACCGGCTACCGGCGCGGCGCCATCACGCCGATCGGCTCCACGACGGCCTGGCCGGTCTACGCCGACGAGCGGATCCTCGGCCGCCGCGTCGCGATGGGAGCGGGCGCCGACGGCCGCAGCGCCTTCGTCGACGCGGACGCCCTCGTGTCCGCCTACGGCGCGATCGTGGCCGACATCACCGTGGAGGAGCCTCCGCGCTGATCGGCGGCACCTCGGCCTGCGGTTCCGCTTCCGCGGGCGGCACGGCGCAGACGCCGTCCTCGCACAGCGCCCCGCCGGAGTCGCCGAGCATCTCGAACGGCCCGCTCATGCGACGGCCGCCCGCTGCTCCAGCACGTGCTCGAGCACCTCGGTGAACGCCGCCGGCTCCTGGGCGCCGGAGACGCCGAAGCGCCCGTCGAGGACGAAGAACGGCACCCCCGAGATCCCGTACTCGCGGGCCTGGGCGATGTCGGACTGCACGCGCCCGAGGTAGCGCTGGTCCTCGAGAGCGCGGCGCGTCCGGGCCGGGTCGAGCCCGACCTCGCCGGCGAGCGCGGCGAGCACGTCCGGATCGGCCAGGTCGCGGCCCTCGACGAAGTACGCGCTCATCAGACGCTCGACGAGCTCGAGCTGCAGTCCGTTCTCCTTGGCGTGGTGGAGCGCCTGGTGGGCGGTGACCGTCTTGACGTGACGCACCGACTCGAAGTGGTAGTCGAGGCCGACGCTCGCCGCGATCGCCGTGACGGAATCGAGCATCTGCTGTGCCTGCGCCTCCGGGATCCCCTTGTGCTCGGCGAGGAACGCCGCCTCTCCCCCGCGGTAGTCCTCCGGCGTGTCCGGCGAGAGCTCGAAGCTGCGGTACTCGACGACGACCTCCGGAGCCTCCGGGTGCGCGGCGCGGAAGGCCTCGAGCCCTCGCTCGAACCGTCGCTTCCCGATGTAGCACCAGGGGCAGGCGATGTCGGACCAGACGTCGACGGACAGGGGGCTCGGCGCAGCACTCACCCCCAGGACAACGGAGCGGGCGCCCCGCTATTCCCGCAGCACGCGGACGAGCTCGTCCACGTCGGACTCGTCGTTCCAGAGGTGGAAGGCGATGCGGAGCCGGCCGCCGCGGCCCGAGACGCGCAGACCCGCGGCCTGCAGCCGCTCCAGGTCCGCTCCCCCCTCGTCCGGCCAGGAGACGAGCGCCCGGTGCTGGGGCTCGCGGTCCAGCCGCTCGCACAGCCGGTCGCCGAGGCCGGAGGCGTGGGCCCAGACCGTGTCGAGGTCGAGCGAGCGGAACAGGGAGAGCGACGCCTCGGCTCCGGCGAACGCCTGCCAGGCCGGCGAGACGTCGAAGCGGCGGGCGTTCTCGGCCAGGTGCATGGCCGGTCCGTAGCAGGACGACCACACGTCCTCCCCCGAGTACCAGCCCGCCTGCACGGGGACGAGCTCGGCCGCGTAGGCCGGCGAGACGGTGAGGAACGCCACTCCGCGCGGCGAGCACAGCCACTTGTAGGCGTGGGTGAGGGTCGCGTCGAAGCGGGAGGCGTCGACCGGCAGGACGCCGGCCGCCTGCGTGAGGTCGCACGCGGTCCGCACCCCGTGGCGCGCGGCCGCCTCGAGGACGGCGTCGAGATCCGCGAGGGCTCCGCTGCTGGACTGCACGGCGGAGAAGACGACGAGGTCGTCCTCGTGCTCGACGGAGTCGGCCAGCGCGTCGAGCGCGACGGAGCGCACGGTCACTCCGCGGTGCGCCTGGGCGAGGAACGGGAACACGATGGAGGAGAAGTCGCCGTCCACGCAGAGCACGCGGGCCCCGTCGGGCAGCGAGGCGGCGAGCACGGCGGCCATGGCGGAGGTCTGCGAGCCGATCGCGACACGGTCGACCGGGACGCCGGCGATCGCGGCGAACGAGGCTCGCGCGCGCTCGGCGACAGCACCGTAGGCGGCGGCCGTGCTCTCCCCGGACGACCAGCCGTCGAGGTCGGCCCGCAGCGCCTCGACGGTCTCCCGCGGCGGCAGACCGAGGGTGCAGGCGTTGTGGTAGCCGCGGGCACCGGCGAAGCGCGCGCGCAGGTCGGCGTGGTTCGGCAGTGCGGTGCTCACCTCTCGAGGATGACGCTCCGGAGCCGGATCGCCAAGACCGGGGAGCGACCGGGCGCGTCGGCGGCGGCCCCGGTCAGCGGGCGGCGAGGGCGTGCGCCTGCTCGAGCACGGCGACGACCTCGCGGGCCTCGCGGACGTCGACCGGCGAGGGAGCGCCCTCCCGGAGCGACCGGGTGACCTGCTCGAGGAACGCGGCGTAGCGTCCCCGCTCGCTGGGCACGGAGTGGGAGCCGGAGTCGTCGACCAGGACGCCCCAGGCCTCCGGCGCGACCTCGCCGAAGCCCTCGTCGTCCGGTCGGGCGCCGCCGGTGCGGAGCGCGGTCTCCTGCGGATCGAGACCGCCGACGCTGAACGCGGCACGCGTGCCGAGCACGCGGAAGCGGGGGCCGGTCGCCCGGGCGACCCGGCTCATGGTGAGGTGGGAGCGGACGCCGCTGTGATGCAGGAGCGAGACGAACGCGTCGTCCTCGCTCGCCGAGCCCTCGTGGACGGTCCGGGTCTCGGCCGCCGTCACGACGGCCGGGCCGAACAGCACCAGCGCCTGATCGACCAGGTGGCTGCCGAGATCGAAGAGGATCCCTCCGCCCTCTGCCGGACCTGTCCCGCTCTGCCACCGGCCCGTCTTCGGCGCGCTCCAGCGCTCGAAGGTCGACTCGAAGCGGAGGACCTCGCCGAGGACCCCTTCGCCGAGGAGGCGGCGGAGCGTGAGGAGATCGGCGTCCCAGCGCCGGTTCTGGAAGACGAAGACGGGCGCCCCGCTCCGCTCGGAGGCGGCGATGATCGCGTCCGCGTCGGCCGTGCTCGGCGCGAAGGGCTTGTCGATCACGACGGCGACCCCGGCCTCGAGCACCCGGACGGCCTGCTCCCGGTGCACCGACGGCGGCGAGGCGAGGACGACCAGCTCCGGCCGCTCGGCGAGCACCGCGTCGAGGTCGGGCACGATCCGGGCGCCCGGATGCGCGGCGGAGGCCGCGGCGATCCGACCGGCGTCGCGCGTGGAGACGGCGACGACCTCGAACGCCGGGTCGGCCGCGAGGAACGGACCGTGGAAGACGCTGCCGGCGAGCCCGAAGCCGACGATCCCGGCCCGGATCACGAGGAGGCCCCCGGCACGTCGACCGCGCCGCCGAAGCGGCGGGAGCGGCCGGAGTAGTGCTCGATCGCGTCCCAGAGGTCGGTCCGCGTGAAGTCCGGCCAGAGCCGGTCGAGGAACACCATCTCGGCGTAGGCGCTCTGCCAGAGCAGGAAGTTGCTGGTGCGCTGCTCGCCGGAGGAGCGCACGAAGAGGTCGACGTCGGGCATCTCGGGCACGTAGAGCGCCCGGGCGATCGTCTTCTCGGAGATGCCGGAGGGCTTGAGCCGCCCCGCCTGGACCTCGGCGGCGAGCCGCTGCACCGCGTCGGCGATCTCGGTGCGCCCGCCGTAGTTGACGCACATGGTGAGGGTGAGCACGTCGTTGTCCGCGGTCATCCGCTCGGCGAACTGCAGCTCGGTGATCACCGAGGCCCACAGGCGCGGCTTCCGGCCGGCCCAGCGGATGCGCACGCCCCACTCGTTGAGCTGATCGCGGCGGCGGTGCAGCACGTCGCGGTTGAAGCCCATCAGGAAGCGCACCTCCTCGGGCGAGCGCTTCCAGTTCTCGGTCGAGAACGCGTAGACGCTGAGGTGCTTCACGCCGATCTGGATCGCTCCGGCCACGACGTCCAGCAGCGCCGTCTCGCCGCGCTTGTGCCCCTCGATCCGCGTCAGCCCGCGCGAGTTCGCCCAGCGGCCGTTGCCGTCCATCACGATCGCGACGTGCCCCGGGACGGCCTTCCGCGGGATCGCGGGCGGGTGGATCCCGGTCCAGTCGAGAGGGCGGTACGGCTCGGCGTCCTTGTGGGTGAAGGGCTTCATCGGGTGACGTGCTCCAGGGATCTCAGACCGCGTTCGAGGTGGAACTGCGTGTAGGCGGCGACCACTCCGCTCGCCCGCGACCGCGTGGTCGGCTCGGTGGTCTCGGCGTGGGCCCAGTCTCCCGTGAGCAGCGCTCCCAGCAGGACCACGACCTCCGGAGCGACCCTCGGCGCGCCGGGAGGCGTGCAGTCGGTGCAGACGACGCCACCGAGCTGCACCACGACCGCGCCGTGGGGTCCGGGGGCGCCGCAACGCGCGCAGTCCTCGAAGCTGGGCGCCCAGCCCGCGATCGAGAGCGCCCGCAGGAGGTAGGAGTCGAGCGTCAGCACCGGCTCGTGCTCGTGCTTCGAGAGCGAGCGCAGGGCCCCGACGAGCAGGAGGTACTGCTGCAGGGAGGCGTCCGCGTCGGTGAGGCGGTCGGCCGTCTCGACCATCGCGCTCGCCGCGGTGTAGCTGTCGTAGTCGGCGGCGATCAGCGCACCGTAGGCGCCGAGCGACTCGGCCTGCGTGACGATGTCGAGGCTCCGGCCCTCGTAGAGCTGGAGGTCGGCGACCATGAACGGCTCGAGCCGTGAGCCGAACTTCGAGCCGGTCTTGCGCACGCCCTTCGCCACCGCGCGGATCTTGCCGTGGCTGCGCGAGAGCAGCGTCACGATGCGGTCGGCCTCGCCCAGCTTGTGCGTGCGGAGCACCACGGCTTCGTCGCGATAGGTGGGCATTCCCCGATTATCCCCCCGACCCCCGACACCCGGCTGGCAGCCCGGCCGGAGCAGGGCCCGTGCCGTGGAACGATGTCCGGGTGGCAGCCTCCCTCTTCGAGATCCCGGCCTGGGCCGACCTGCTCGCGATCGCCATCGGCTGCCTCCAGGGCGCGATGTTCGCGGGCGAGTTCCGCGACCGCCGGATCGACCTGCTCGGCGTCACGATCATCGGCACGGCCACCGGCCTCGGCGGCGGCGTGCTCCGCGACCTGCTGCTCCAGACGCCCCTGGTGGCCCTGCACACCGACGCGTACCTGATCGTCGCGGTGACCGCCTCCCTGCTGGGCATGCTGCTCCAGCACCTGCTGAACCGGGTCGACGGGACGATCACCGCCCTCGACGCGCTGACCCTCGGGCTCTTCGGCGCGATCGGCACCACGAAGGCCCTGTCGCTCGGTGTGCCGGAGGTTCCAGCGGTGTTCGTCGGCACCGTCTCGGCCGTCGGCGGATCCGTCGTCCGCGACATCCTGCTGAACCGGCCGATCGCGCTGATGCACGTCGGCTCGCTCTACGCGGTCGCCGCCTCGGTGGGCACGGGGGTCTTGGTCCTGGCGCTGCGCTTCGGAGTGACGATCGACTTCGCCGCGCCGCTCGCGGTGGGCGTGACCACGGTCATCCGCCTGCTCGCGGTCCGCTACGGCTGGAGCCTGCCCGAGCAGCGCGCGCTCAGCGGGGTGCCGCGCCTGCGCTGGCGCCGCCGGAGCTAGCGGCGCCCGACTCGGACGCAGGGAGCGGCGTTCCGCGCGGTCCGCGCACCGGAACGCCGAGGGAGCCGCGACCCGTCACGGCTCCCCCGGCGGGGATCGGGCCCGATCAGGCGGAGGCGCCGGCCAGCTCGCGGACCGGGACCTCCTCGCGCAGGGCGCGGTTGACGGCCGAGACGATGGCCTTGAGGGAGGCGGTCGAGATGTCGGCGTCCACGCCCACGCCCCACAGAGTGCGTCCGTTCACCGTGCACTCGACGTACGAGGCGGCCAGCGCGTCGCCACCGGCGCTGAGAGCGTGCTCGACGTAGTCGAGGACCCGCACCTCGACGCCCTGCTGCTCCAGCACGGCCTCGAAGGCGTTGATCGGGCCGTTGCCCCGCGAGCTGGCCGAGACGCTCTCGTCGCCCACCCGGAGGACCGCGTCCAACGCGATGCTGCCGCCCAGATCGCTCGACGTGTTCGTGCGCAGCAGCTCGAAGCGTCCCCACTTCTCATCGGCGCGCTCGGCGGGCGCCGGCAGGTACTCGTCCTGGAACACCGTCCAGATCTGCTCGCTCGTGACCTCGCCGCCCTCGGCGTCGGTCTTGGCCTGCACGACGCCCGAGAACTCGATCTGCAGCCGGCGCGGCAGATCGAGCGCGTGGTCCGTCTTCAGCAGGTACGCGACTCCGCCCTTGCCGGACTGCGAGTTGACGCGGATGACCGCCTCGTAGGAGCGGCCCAGGTCCTTCGGGTCGACCGGCAGGTACGGCACGGCCCAGGTGAGCTCGTCGACGCTGCGGCCGGTCCGCTCGGCCTCGGCCTGCATCGCCTCGAAGCCCTTCTTGATGGCGTCCTGGTGCGAGCCGCTGAAGGCGGTGAAGACCAGGTCGCCCGCCCAGGGGCTGCGCTCGGGCACGGGCAGCTGGTTGCAGTACTCGGCGGTGCGCTTGATGCCGTCCATGTCGCTGAAGTCGATCTGCGGGTCGATCCCCTGGGTGAACAGGTTCACGCCCAGCGCGACCAGGTCGACGTTGCCGGTGCGCTCGCCGTTGCCGAAGAGGCAGCCCTCGATCCGGTCGGCGCCGGCCAGGTAGCCCAGCTCGGCGGCCGCCACGGCCGTGCCGCGGTCGTTGTGGGGGTGCAGCGACAGCACGATGTTCTCGCGCTGAGCGAGGTTGCGGCTCATCCACTCGATCGAGTCGGCGTAGACGTTCGGGGTGGCCATCTCGACGGTGGCGGGCAGGTTCAGGATGACCTTGCGCTCGGGAGTCGGCTCGAAGACCTCGACGACGCGGTCGCAGATCTCGCGGGCGAAGTCGAGCTCGGTGCCGGTGTAGCTCTCGGGCGAGTACTCGTAGTAGACGGCCGTGCCGGGGACGGTCGACTCCATCTCGCGGCACTTGCGGGCGCCGGCCAGTGCGATGTCGATGATGCCCTGGCGGTCCTTCCGGAACACGACCTCGCGCTGCAGCACGCTCGTGGAGTTGTAGAGGTGCACGATCGCCTGGCGGGCACCGCGGATCGACTCGTAGGTTCGCTCGATCAGGTGGTCGCGGGCCTGGGTCAGCACCTGGATCGTGACGTCCTCGGGGATCGCGCCCTCCTCGATGAGGCTGCGCACGAAGTCGAAGTCGGTCTGGCTCGCGCTCGGGAACCCGACCTCGATCTCCTTGTAGCCCATCCGGACCAGCAGATCGAACATGATGCGCTTGCGCTCGGGGCTCATCGGATCGATGAGCGCCTGGTTGCCGTCGCGGAGGTCCACGGCGCACCAGCGGGGCGCGGTGGTGATGCGCTTCGACGGCCAGGTGCGGTCGGGCAGATCCACGGCGATCAGCTCGTGGAAGGGACGGTACTTGCCGATCGGCATGGGCGACGGCTTCTGGTTGTTCAGCATGAGGTGCTCTCCCGGCGCAGTGGTGCGCACGTGTCTGTTCTCGCTCGTGACCGATCCCGCTCGCGCGCGGCTCCGCTGGTGGGCGGTGCCGGTCGGGCGGTCTCGCGGGGATCCGGATGCGGATCGACCTCGCGGGCGAGGGATGGTTCAGCCGACGACGGACTCCGCGACGAGGATGGCCTGAGGATCAGATCTCGTCGCGGCGGAGAAGGAGGAGCTGTCCGAAGCGCACCCGGTCAGGGTAGCACCGCCCCCGCGGCGCGTCACCCCGGCGTCCCGCTCTAGGAGACGAGGCCGTTCTCGTAGGCGTAGACCACCAGCTGCACACGGTCGCGCAGGCCGAGCTTGCCGAGGGTGCGGCTGATGTGCGTCTTCACCGTCGCCTCGCTCAGGAACTCGGCGCGCGCGATCTCGGTGTTGCTCATCCCCCGCGCGGCCAGGTGGAAGATCTCGCGCTCGCGGTCGGTGAGGGTCGCGAAGGCGGGCGGGGTCTCGCGTCCGCTGCCCGCCGCTCCGAAGTGCTCGAACAGCTCGCGGGTCGCGGAGGCGGCGACCACCGCGGTCCCCGCGTGCACGGTGCGGACGGAGGCGAGGAGGAAGCCGGGCTCCGTGTCCTTCAGGAGGAAGCCGCTCGCGCCCGCCCGGATGGCGCGCGCGGCGGCCTCGTCGAGGTCGAAGGTGGTCAGCACGAGGATGCGCGGAGGCTCGACCCGGCGCTCCTGCGCGTCCGCGAGGATCCGACGGGTCGACTCGATGCCGTCGACGCCCGGCATCCGGATGTCCATCAGGACCACGTCGGGGGCCAGCCGCGCCACCAGCTCCGCGCCCTCGGCCCCGTCCGAGGCCTCGCCGACCACCTCGAGGTCGGGCTGCGAGCCGAGCAGCATGCGGATGCCGGCGCGGAAGAGGGCCTGGTCGTCGACGAGGACGAGGCGGATGGTGTCGGTCATGCGGGGCTGCCTCCGGAGGCGAGGGGTGGGGCGGTGCGGACGAGGGACGGGGAGGAGGGCAGGCGCGCGTCGACGACGAAGTCGTCCCCCACCGGCCCGGCGGCGAGCACTCCCCCGACGAGCGCGGCGCGCTCGCGCATGCCGACCAGGCCGTGGCCCTCACCGGGCAGGGAGTCGCGCTCGGCGTCGGCGCACCGCGCGTTCCGCACTGTCAGGGCGAGCTGGCCGCCGTCCTGGCGCAGGGCGATGTCGAGCGGGGAGCCCGGGCGCCCGTGCCGGAGCGCGTTCGTGGTCGCCTCCTGGGCGATGCGGTAGAGGGCGAGCCCGACGGCGCGCGGCACGGCCTCGAGGTCGACGTCGAGCTCGGCGCGGACGGGGGCGCCGGCGCCGCCCACGCTGTCGAGAAGGGCCGGCAGATCGCGTGCGCCGGGCTGCGGACCGTCGCTCTGCGAGTGCCGCAGCTGCGCGAGGAGCATGCGGACGTCGCCGAGGGCGTCCCGCGCGACGGAGGAGATGGTGAGCAGGGCGGCGTCGGTCTGCTCGGGACTCGTGGCGCCGAGGTAGCGCGCGCCGTCGGCCTGCGCGATCACCACGGCGAGGGAGTGGGCGACGACGTCGTGCATGTCGCGGGCGATCCGGTTGCGCTCCTCCACGGTGTCGAGCTCGCGCTGCGCTCGGGCGCGCTCCTGCTCGGCCTGCGCGCGCAGGGTCTGGCCCTCCCGGGCCCGGCGGACCGACCGCGAGAGCAGGCCGATGGTCCAGGAGAGGCCGAGCGTCGCGAGGATCCCGCCGAAGGTGGCGCCGGCCGACAGCAGGCCGTCGTAGGCGCTCGCGACGAGGTCGAAGACGAGGACGAGGTAGACCACGGCGACCACGGCGCCGAGGACGGCCGACACCGCGCCCGCGATCCGCACTCGCCGCGACTCCGACGCGCCGGCGCCGAAGAGGACGGCCAGGATGGCCAGATCCGCCGGTCCGGGAGCGAGGCTCGCGCTCATCTGCAGGGCGGCACCGGCCCAGGCGATCGAGAGGGCGAGGACCGGTGACCGCCGGTGCAGCACCAGCGCGACCGCGAGCACGCCCGCGACCAGCAGCTGCATCGCGCCGTCCACCCCGGCGAACGGGAGGCCGGCGACGAGGAGGAGCACCAGCGCCTGACCGCCGGCGACCCCCACCGCGAAGGGGTCCTGCGGGCCGGCGACCCGGGTCAGCAGCGCGTCGATCCGATCGCCCGCGAGGACCGGCGTCCGCAGCGCGTGGAGGTACACGAGGACCTTCGCCGCACCGAGCACGGAGGCGACCGCGAGGGCGACCAGGGCGAGGACCACGAACTCCACGCGGGCGGGGAGCCCGGACGGATCGAGCGGGCCGGAGAGGCCGAGCGCGACGGTGACGCCGCCGATCCCGGCGAGGACGAGGCCGCCCGCGAGCGCCAGGGCACGGGTCCAGGGGCCTACGCGGCGGGTCGTCTGCCAGAGGACGACCAGGCCGACGAGAACCCCGTCGACGGGGATGCCGCCCAGCAGGACGCCCCCGTCGGCGAGCGCGCCGACCGCGACGAGCGAGGGGGCGAGCGCGGGCAGGAACCCCGCGACCGCGAGGGCCAGCGCCACCACGAGGCCGCCAGCGATCCGCTCGGTCGGAGTGACCCCGGTGAGCCCGAGCAGCAGGTGGAGGGCGGCGAGCAGCGCCCCGGCGATCGGCAGGGCCGCCGGTCGGTCGAGGAGGGCGCGCATGAGGACCACGCTACGGGTCCGTGCGCCCGGGGGCGTCGTCCTGGAGGGTGACCGCCGTCGTCCCTCCGGCGTCAGAAGCCCAGGCGCCCCAGGAGCTTCGGGTCGCGCTGCCACTCCTTGGCGACCTTCACCCGGATGGAGAGGAACACTCGGCGGCCCAGCAGGCGCTCGATCTGCTCACGGGAGACGGCGCCCACCTCGCGCAGGCGCTGGCCGCCCTTGCCGATGATGATGCCCTTCTGACTGTCGCGCTCCACGAAGACGTTGGCGTAGATGTCGATCAGCGAGCCGTCCTCGCGCTCGACCATGTCGTCGAGCGTCACGGCGAGGGAGTGCGGCAGCTCGTCCGAGACGCCCTCGAGGGCGGCCTCGCGGATGAACTCCGCGATCCGCGAGGACAGGTCCTCGTCGGTCACCGCCTCCTCCGGGTAGAGGGCGGGCGAGACGGGCATCAGGCGCAGGAGCTCGACGGCCAGGACGTCCAGCTGCTCCTCGGTCACGGCGGAGATCGGCACGATGGTGTCCCACTCGCGCAGCTCCGAGACGGCGAGCAGCTGCTTCGCGACCGACTTCTTCGAGGAGAGGTCGACCTTCGAGACGATCGCGACCTTCCGGGCGCGCGGGAAGGAGTCGAGCTGCTCGTTGATGAAGCGGTCGCCGGGGCCGATCGGCTCGTCCGCCGGGAAAAGCATCCCGATCACGTCGACGTCGCCGAGGGTCGAGGTGACGAGCGAGTTGAGCCGCTCGCCGAGGAGCGTGCGCGGCCGGTGGATGCCGGGGGTGTCGACGACGATCAGCTGGCCGTCGGTGCGGTGCACCACCCCGCGGATCGCGCGCCGCGTGGTCTGGGGCTTCGAGCTCGTGATGGCGATCTTCTCGCCGACGAGGGCGTTCGTGAGCGTCGACTTGCCCACGTTCGGGCGGCCGACGAAGGACACGAAGCCCGCCCGGTAGGGAGCGGCGGCGGGAGTGGTGTCGGTCATCGTGCGTCCTCGTGCTGATCGCCCGTGGCTCCGCGGGTGGGAGCCGTGCTCGGGCTGGGGGTGGTGGTGCCGCCGTCCGCGATGATCGCGACGGGGCCGGTGCCGGGCTCGCCGGCGGTGTCCAGATCGGGATCGCGGCGGACGATCACCGTGGAGATGGTCCCACGGCGCGGGTCCGCCTGCTCGGCCTCGAGCAGCACTCCGCCGATCCGCGCCGTCGCGCCGCGCTCGGGGAGGCGGCCGTAGGCCTTGGTCAGCAGTCCGCCGACCGAGTCGACGTCGTCGTCCTCGAGGTCGAGCTCGAACAGCTCGCCGAGCTCGTCCACCGGCAGGCGCGCCGAGACGCGGTAGACGCCGGGCGCCGTCTCCTCGAAGAGGTCGACCTCGCGGTCGTACTCGTCGGAGATGTCGCCGACGAGCTCCTCGATGAGGTCCTCCAGCGTCACCAGGCCCGCGATGCCGCCGTACTCGTCGACCACCATCGCGAGGTGGTTGGACTCGAGCTGCATCTGGCGGAGCAGCTCGTCGGCCTTCTTCGACTCGGGCACGAACAGCGCGGGGCGCGCGAGATCGGCGACCGTGTCGTCGTCGTCCGGCCGCTCGTAGGTGTGCCGGGCCACGTCGCGCAGGTAGAGCACGCCGAGGACGTCGTCGACGCCGTCGCCGATGACGGGGAGCCGGGAGATGCCGCGGCTCAGCAGGAGCCCCATGCCCGCACCGACGGAGGAGGTCGCCTCGATCGTCACCATGTCGGTGCGGGGCACCATCACCTCGCGCACGAAGGTGTCGTTGAACTCGAAGATCGAGTGGATCAGCTCGCGGTCGTCCTGCTCGAGCACGTCCTGCTCGGTCGCCTCGTCGACCATGCTGAGCAGCTGCTCCTCGGAGGAGAACCCCGCCGAGCGCCCCGTCCCCGGGGTCACCCGGTTGCCGAGGGCCACGAGCCCGTGCGCGACCGGGCCCAGCGCGAGCCGGAGCACGTGCACGAGCGAGGCGCTGGTGGACAGGACCGCGCGGGCGTTCGCGCGCCCGACGCTGCGCGGGCTGGAGCCGACCAGGACGAACGAGACCGCCGCCATGAGGAGGACCGCCAGCAGGAGCGCGAGCCAGAGCTGCGGCACCTCGACGACCAGCACCGTGGTGACGAACACGGCGGCCGTCGTCTCGGCCGCGATCCGCGAGAAGTTGACGACGTTGACGTGGGCGCTCATGTCGCCCGCGATCGCGCGGAGCGCGCGGGCGCTGCGGGAGTGCTGGGCCATGTCGAGCAGGTCGCTGCGCGAGAGGACGCCGAGTGCGGCGTCGGTCGCGGCGAACCACCCGCCGACGGCGACGAGCGCGAGGGCGGCGATGAGGAGCTGGAGAGTGGGCACGGCGCGCTCTAGCGGCGTCGCTCGCTGATGTGGAAGCCGACCAGGATGTCGCGCTGGATGCCGAACATCTCGCGCTCCTCCTCCGGCTCGGCGTGGTCGAAGCCGAGCAGGTGCAGGAGCCCGTGGGCGGTCAGCAGCTGCAGCTCGTCGAGCACCGAGTGGCCGGCCGACTCGGCCTGCGACTGCGCGACCTGCGGGCAGAGCACGATGTCGCCCAGGAGCCCCGCGGGGGTCTGCTCGTCCTCGGTGCCGGGGCGCAGCTCGTCCATCGGGAAGCTGAGCACGTCGGTCGGCCCCGGCTCGTCCATCCACTGCACGTGCAGCTGCTCCATCGCTCCCTCGTCGACGAGCACGATCGCGAGCTCGGCGTCGGGGTGCACGTGGAGCGAGTCGAGCGCGTAGCCGGCGAGGCGCAGCAGGGCGGCCTCGTCGACGGGGACGCTCGACTCGTTGTTGATCTCGATGCTCACGGGGGCGGGTCTTCCTTCGGTTCGGGAGGGG
>NZ_PSWM01000059.1:0-513 GCF_002932795.1 Rathayibacter sp. AY1B5 | reverse complement strand
GTTGACTTCCCAGGTGCGCGGCCGTGCTCGCAGGTCCGCCCCCCTGGCTCGCGCTCCGTTCTCCTCCGGCTCCCGCGACTGTCCAGGAGTTGTCGCACTCGAGCTCGAGTGCGACAACTTCTGCACACTCGGCGACGACGGTGGACGGGACGGGGCCGGCGGCTCCGCGAGTACGCGGAAGTGGCCGTACCGGAGCGCGAGTACGGCGGCTTCGGAGGAGTGGCGACCGGACCGGGGGGTGTGGGTCCGCGAGTGCTCAGGAGTCGTCGCAGTCGACGCCGAGTGCGACGACTTCTGGACAGTGGGCGGGAGGCCCCGGCGGCACGCATCGCGCCCGGCGCCCGCGACCTAGGGTGAGGGCATGCATCCGCTCGACGCCCAGGACCCGCTCGCGCACTGCCCCGAGCTGTTCGTCCGCACCCCCGAGGTCCGCTCCTACCTCGACGGCAACTCGCTCGGCCGGCCGCTGCGCGCGAGCGTCGCCCGGCTCGCGCGGTTCGCGGAGGAGGAGTG